>JBJECR010000022.1:0-20867 GCA_051871275.1 Muribaculaceae bacterium
ATGAAATCCCTTTTCATTCCCTTTGGCGAAAGCCGTTCATGTCCGTTTCATATCTTCTTGAATTTAAGAATTATGGTTTAATATTAAAAGTTTACGTTTATACCGAATGTTACATTTACAGGAATCGGGTAGCCGTAGTTCGGATTTTCCGGATCAACACCTGTAAAATCACCGCTCTTTATTGTAAGCAAGTTTTGAGCGCTTATGTAAGCTCTGAGTTTCTGCATGCAAAGTTTTTCCGTAATTGATTTCGGGAAAACGTATCCAAGTTGAATATTACGCAGCTTAAGATAAGAACCATCTTCTACAAAATATGTGGAAACACGTTTTTCATTGTTAACGTCAGTTCTTGAAAGTGCAGGAATTGATGAGTTTGGATTTTGTGGAGTCCAAGCATCAAGAAGTCTGTCACCCTTGTTAAGGAAACCTATATTAAGTCCGCTCCAAAGGTCTGTTTCTTTCTTAAGGTCACTTATAACATCAACGTCTTGCACACCTTGCCAGAACATAGTGAAGTCCCAGTTTTTGTATTGCAGATAAACGTTCAGACCATAAGTAAATGCAGGTGTCGGATCATAAATCCATGTTTGGTCTTTTTCCGTAATTCTGCCGTCACCATCAATGTCACGCCAGCGGATACGGCCTACACCGGCACCTTCCTGATATGCATGATTGTCAACTTCTTCCTGTGAACGGAAAATTCCATCTGCAATGTAACCGACCTGTGCTCCCATTGGATGTCCGATTACGCTTTCAACACCGTTTCCTCCAAAAGTACCGTTAGCAGCAACTGTTGTAGGCAAAGCAGTAATTTCGTTGGTGTAAGTGGAAATATTTCCTGAGATTTCGTAGGAAAGTCCCCATGATGTATGGTCACGCCAGCCGATATTAAGTTCAAGACCGTTATTTTTCATTTCACCGGCATTTATCCACTGTGTAGTTCCCTCACCCATTGCGGCAATACCTACCATCTGAACAAGTATATCTGTCGTCTTTTTGTTATACCAGTCAAGAGAACCGTAAAGTCTGTTTTGCATAAATCCAAAGTCAACACCCACGTTAAACTGAGTTGTTGTTTCCCATTTGATATCCGGGTTACCGATTTGGTTGCGTTTAAAACCGGACTGGAGATTAGAACCTCCATTTGTTCCTGCAATATCGTATGATGTGCCGTAGCCACCACCGCCCCATACGTCTCCTGAATACTGAGGAACGTATATTGAATATCTTGCCACGTTTGAAATTTCCTGGTTACCTGTCTGACCCCAAGAAGCACGTGGTTTGAGCTCGCTAATCCAAAGAATATCTTTCATAAATTCCTCATTGTTCATTCTCCAACCAAGAGAAACAGACGGGAATGTTGCATAGCGGTTGTTTTTACCGAAACGTGAAGAGCCGTCATGGCGTACTGTCACACTTGCAAGGTATCTTGAATCGTATGTGTAGTTTAATTTACCAAAGAATGAAACGAGAGAGTAGCCTTCTGCAGAACCGTATGCCATTGCTGTGCCTGTACCTGCATCAGGCCACATATAGTCCGGATTAAGAATAGAGAAATCTTCTTTATAGCCGGAGAACCATTCGGAATCTTCACGGATAAGCTCCATACCTGCAAGAGCATCAATATGGTTTTTGCCAAAATCTTTATTGTATGAAGCAACTGCGTTCCACATCCAGCGTGTCCAGTGTTCTTGCTTGGCTTCTACGGCATTTGTAGCATTCGCCATAGTGCCTTCTGTGATAGGATAAGTAAAAATACGCTGTTTTTTCTGTGAATAGTCAAGACCGAATGTTGTCTTTACACTAAGTCCTTTTCCTAAATCAAGATTTGCATAAACGTCACCAAACATTCTCCAGTATGTGTATCTGTTATCTCTGTTACGATAAAGTCTGGCAAGCGGATTTTCACGATCCGGATAACCTCCTACAGGACCTGCAAATTCACCGGATTCCGTATAAACCGGAAGCGACGGGTTAAACTGCAAAACGTTTTGCATAAATCCACCCGGTGCTTGAACTTCTGTTGTGCGGTTGAGAGTGAAATGTTCACCTATTGTAAGGCGATTTTCAATAGGTTTGTATTCAGTGTTCATACGTGCGGAAATACGGTCAAAATCAGAATATTTAATAATACCGAGATTTTTATAATAACCCAGAGAAAAGAAAGAAGAAGTTTTATCCGTGCTTCCGGAAACGGAGAAATTATAGTTTTGGATAATACCGGTGCGAGTTGTTTCATCAAACCAGTCTGTATCACCTGCAGGTGTAGTATTGTTTGAATCAAGGTATTTAGACATTGAAATATTGTTCAAAACAGGATTGCCGTTAGCATCATATCCCCAATTGAAGTGATAGCCAAGGGCATTTGTGTTCGGATCTTGACCGTCATTAACGTATGCTTGCCACATTGCCTGTCCGTATTCCTCTGCATTAAGAACATTCATGCGATTTGCATAGAAGGATGCCGCTACAGATGCATCAAAATTTACTCGTAAGTCTTTCCCTTTTTTAGTGGTGATGATAATCACACCGTTTGCAGCACGAGAACCGTATATGGAAGCGGATGCAGCATCTTTCAGAATTTGGATAGACTCTATGTCGTTTCCGTTGAGTTCGTGCATACCGGATTTTGTTGGCACACCGTCTATAATATAAAGAGGGTCATTGTTGTTTAGAGTACCAACACCACGGATTCTCACTGTGGAAGCACCGCTTGGGTTACCGTCTGCCGTGATATTCATACCCGGTACTCTACCTTGAAGTGCTTTGATAGGGTTGTTTTCATTTTGCTTTGCAAGTTCGTCAACATTTACCGTTGAGATAGCTCCGGTCACATCTGCTTTTTTTTGCGTGGAGTAACCAACTACTATTACTTCGTCAAGTAGCGCTGAATTTTCCTCAAGCAAAATGTTCATAGTATCAGCAGCCGGTAATGTCTGCGATTTATAACCAATGTAAGACACGGTTATACTTGAACCTTTGGGTACGGTAAGTGTAAAATTTCCGTCAAGGTCTGTAGATGTTCCTATAGCACCTTGAACATTCGCAATGACACCGGCACCAATCAGTGGCTCCTGGTCCACGGCGGATAACACCGTTCCATGCACTGTAATGTCCTGTGCCTGTACTGCAATTGCTATCAAAAAAAGCAATAGTGTACTTAGAATGGATTTTTTCATGTTGTATTTGTTTTGGTTAAGGATTAATTGAATTTTCTGCCACAAAATTACCTCCTTAAATATGTATTACATATAAATGATGTTGCAGACAATATAAATATTGATGCAAAACACGATTTGTGATATTCTTTGCATCAAAATTTATAGATTTCGCCGGTATTGAAATAACTTTTGTGGCATTTTTATGGTAAAAAAAAGTGCCTATACACATATTTTATATGTAGTACAAGCACTTTGTTTGTATTTGTAATTAAACAATTGATTATTTTCCTTCTCTTGTTTCCGAGGGTGTTTCACCGAACGACTCTCGGTAGCACTTGGTGAAATATGCCGGTGATGAGAAACCGATTTCGTATGCTATTTCACTCACGGTTTTGTCTGTTGTCATAATCAGAGTTCTGCCTTCCTTGAGCCTGATGTTGCGGATTAGTTCCACAGGGGAATAATTCGTAAGAGCTTTTATCTTGCGGTAAAACTGTGAACGCTCAAGTCCCATTTTGGAAGCCATAGCATCTACGTTTATATCGGGATTTCCCATTTCCGGTTTGAATATATCCAAGAAACGATTGTAGAAATCATTGTCTATATCTGATTTTGGCAACGGTTTTCGTTCATCAGCCTCTTTAGCGGCAGGTGTTTTGTGCCAAAGGTCTTTAATTCTTTTTCTGTTTTCTATCAAACTTGCACACCTTGATAACAACACTGCACTATTAAACGGCTTCGCAACATAGCCGTCACAACCGGAATCGTAGCACTGCACTCGCTGCTCGTCCATAGTGCAAGCGGTGAGCATAAGTACCGGTATGTGTGACGTTGAAACCTCATTTTTTATCCTCTTGCAACACTCCAAACCGTCTATTCCCGGCATCATCACGTCACAAATTATCAAATCCGGAACGTATTTCACGGCTTTCTTTATTCCTTCTTTTCCTCCGGATGCCGTTATCACGTTATATTTGTCGCTGAGAAGTGATGAAACAAGAATCTGAATGTCTTTATTGTCGTCTATCATCAGCACAAGGGGACACTGTTCGTCAAAAGCAACCTCTGTTTCTATCAAGTCCAGTTCCGTTTCAACGTTTTCTATTATATCCGTTTTATACGTATTTTCCGGTGCTTCCGCATCTCTTTCAATAGGCAGGACAACCGTAAACACAGAGCCTTTGCCAATCTCGCTTTGGACAGTAATGTCACCGCCATGAAGTTCAACAAATGCCTTGCAGAGTGTTAATCCTATGCCTGAACCATTCGGGTGCACCTTATCTACTTGATAGAATCGCTCGAATATGCTACCCAAATCTCGTTCTTCAATACCCATTCCGGTATCGGATACGGTGAATGTCAGATTATTTTCATCTGCAAAATATGTCACGGTGATTTTGCCATTCGGCTGAGTGTATTTTATGGCATTTGAAAGCAGATTAAAAAATACTCGCTCTATTTTTTCAACGTCTATCGATAATAGAATATTCTTATTGTCCGGTTCAACAAGTTTGATATCTATATCTCTCTTGTGTGCCACAGTATAGAAAGACTCAAGCCAGTCTTTAACAGCCTTACTGAAATCCACGTCCGTGCGGCGCAGTTCAAGTTTCCCGTTTTCGTATTTTCTAAAGTCAAGAATTTGATTTATAAGACGTTGCAAAATTTTCACATTCTTGTTTGCAATTCTCATAAGAGCCGTTTGCTGCTCCGTGAGGTTTGATGCGGATGCAAGTTGAGAAACAGGTTCGGCAATGAGTGTAAGCGGAGTGCGTAAATCGTGTGAAACGTTTGTGAAAAACACAAGCTTGGACTGTGTGGCTTCTTCAAGTTTTTCATTAAGTTTCTTCTGCGTATCTCTCTGTTCTTCAAGGAGTTTGTTTTTCTTAAGTAAAACAGCCTGATGTCTGCGGTGCTGCCAGTAGTTTCTCAAAATAAGGAAAATGACACCGCAAAGGAGCACAATAATTGCTATACTGGAATAGAAAAGCATAGTTTGTGACGAATGTTGCTTCCAATAACTGTCTATTTTCTGCTTCAAAATAACCATTTTACCTGTTTCTGCACGAACAGCCTCGTCTTGGAGAAGCAAAATATCTGCATTGCTGGAATCCACGGCAGACGATGAAGGAATCTGCACTTCTCTGTCGTATTCGTAGCCTTTAAGAATTGCCAATGCAGTTTGAATTAAGCGGTAACCTTCCGTAGGATAAAGGAATGTGGCATCTATCACCCCGTTTGCCACTGCTTTTATCCCTACTTCCGGTGCTGCGTCAATACCAATAATTTTTATCTCGTCACGCCCATATTTTTTTGCAACAGTTGATGCTCCGATAGCCATACGGTCGTTGTGGGCATAGATTAAATCCACGTCATCGTAAATAGCAAGCAATGAATCTGTTACCCTCACCGCATCTTCTTCTTTCCAGTCTCCGGGAACAGTTGCGATAATCTTGCCGCCGTGCTTTAAAAATTCTTCATTAAAACCTTTATGTCTTTCATCGGCTGGTGTAGAGCCTTCAAGTCCGTAAATCTCCAGAGCCTTTGCTCCTTTGCCGCAAAGATGATACGCATAGTCTGCCGCTGAGCGTCCAAGTCCCTCATTATCAACACTTATTCGTGCCGTATATGTATCTCCTATGATATTGCGGTCAAAAATAATCACCGGGATTCCCTTCTCATAAACCTCTTTTACAATAGGTGTGAGTTCTGCCGCCTCATTAGGTGCAATTATCACGATATTAAAATCATTTTCCACAAAATACTTTATGTCCGCAATCTGCTTTTCATTGCTGTCGTCTGCAGAACGAATCTCCACAATGGCATCTTCGTGGTACATTATCTCACGATTTATTTCCTCGTTCATCTTTGCACGCCAGTCATCTTGGCTACATTGCGAAACACCTATCTTATATACGTTGTCTTGCGTGCATGCACATAGGACAAAAGTAATAAAAAATAGTATATATGTTTTTAATTGAAAACAGTATTTCATGGAGGTCGTTATTGGTATGGATTTTGGTCTTGATATTAGAAATTCAATGCAAAAGTAATAATATTTTCTTAAATCCAAATCATTTGCAATGTTTTTTCCTTTTTTACGAAATAGTTGGCACATTTCTCCACACATATTCGTTTTTGACAATTTTCGCAGTAATTTGGACTAATCATTTCTTGAACTTTTCACCCAAAACTGTATTATTACAGGAAAACACACCTTGATTAAATTACTTTATGAGAGATTTTTACACAAAAGGCATTATATATATTATCATATCACTTATATCTCTAAATTGCACCGCTATAACAATGCCGGATTCTTGCATTGTTACACAGGACTCTTTGTGCCATATTGATAATAATGTAAAAAAAATAATAGACACTTCTATATATTCCAAGCCCTACTCTTTTACGGAATATTCTCCGGATTGGCACAGGCTATGGGTAAACACAGCCACCCTTGGTGCGGCATACGTTGGAACACTTCTTGTGCTGGAATGTCTGCCGGAAGATGCTACTTCGTGGAATCGTGCCGAGTTGCAAGACGTTCCGCTTTTCAAACGCTGGCATAATCACGTCATAAAACGAGGACCGGAATGGGACCACGACCACTTTGTGTTCAACTATATTCTCCACCCATACGCCGGTGCAGTCTATTATATGGCAGCCAGAAGCAGCGGTTTTAATGCCGCCCGTTCGTTGCTTTATTGCACACTTGTCTCCACAATAGGTTGGGAATTCGGTATTGAAGCTTTCATGGAACGCCCTTCTATCCAAGACCTTTTCGTTACACCTCTCGCAGGAAGTGTGCTGGGAGAATGTTTTTATATGGTAAAAAGAAACATAGTGAACAACGGCTACACCCTTTGCAACTCAAAATTTCTCGGCAACCTCGTGGTTTTCCTCATTGACCCTATAAATGAAGTTGTAGGACTGTTTTACAAACCACATTGCCCGGAAAGAAAAAGAGTAACTTGCAATTCTTCACTCGCTCTTGTTGGAAACAACATCGGTTTTGCGGTAAATATCACGTTTTGACGTTATAAATTTCGTGTATTAAGCATAAAATTTGGTGCATCACAACATTTTTTATAGTGTATGCACCTTTTTTTATATGCTATTTTATTTTTATGAATTAGTTTTGCAGTGTCAAATTTGTTCACGACAAAATTTTATCAATCCTGAATCTAAAAAAATATTTATACAATGAAACTAATCCATAAAAGCATTACCGGATTTTTATTCCTCGCCGCTTCATTTTTTGCTAACGCTGAAAACGGTGTGGAAATAAATTTTCTCGGCACTAACAACACTCTCGTCAGAATCACAGGCGATGAAAAATACATCCTTCTCCCTATTCAAGATTCAAACGATGATGCAAAAATCAATGTTATTGTAGATGGCACACTGTTTGAAACCATCTATGCCAAACTCTCCAAATCCAAAACAGATTTTTATGTTCCTTACGAAATTGACCGGTTCAAAGGGAAAAATGTAATCCTGGACGTTGTCACTTTCCAAGGACGAAGCACTGTACGCGAAGCTAAAACAGACGCTTGCTGGAAAGATATCAAACTTTCCGACAATTTTGACACAACTAACCGTGAACTACAGTTCCGCCCCGCCTTTCACCACACTCCTCTTTATGGGTGGATGAACGACCCGAACGGAATGTTTTACAAAGACAGTGAATGGCATCTTTTCTATCAACTGAACCCTTACGGCTCCAAATGGCAGAATATGACGTGGGGACATTCTTCTTCAAAAGACCTCATTCACTGGGAGCATCAGCCTATTGCTATTCGTCAAAATGCACTCGGCACGGTTTTCAGCGGTAGCTCTGTAATAGACCATAACAATACTGCCGGTTTCGGTGAGGATGCGGTTATTGCTCTTTACACTTCCGCCGGCACAAGCCAAATGCAAAGCCTCGCCTACAGCAATGATAACGGCAAAACATTCAGCATCTATAATGGAAACCCTATCCTCACACTTGAAACTGAAGCTCGTGACCCGAATATGTTTTGGAACGAATATACTAAGGAATGGAACCTCGTTCTCGCTCACGCATTAGAACACGAAATCATCTTCTTCACTTCTCCTGACTTGAAAAACTGGACTCTCAGCAGCAGCTTCGGTAAAGGTGAAGGTGCACAAGACGGCGTTTGGGAATGTCCGGATCTCTTTGAACTCCCCGTGCAAGGCACAGACCAGAAAAAATGGGTACTTATCGTAAACCTTAACCCCGGCGGACCTTTCGGCGGCAGTGCTACACAGTATTTTATAGGTGACTTTGACGGCAAAACTTTCACCGCTGACAAAAATGCCGAAGGTATAATACC
This sequence comes from Muribaculaceae bacterium, assembly GCA_051871275.1. GTDB lineage: Bacteria > Bacteroidota > Bacteroidia > Bacteroidales > Muribaculaceae > CAJUPY01. The sequence continues at coordinate 8,504 of JBJECR010000022.1, forward strand.
AACTAAATGGCTTGACTATGGTAAAGACCACTACGCTACAGTAAGCTGGAGCGATGCACCTTCCGGCAGACGCGTTCTTATTGGCTGGATGTCTAACTGGCAATATGCCGCAGACGTACCTACTCTGCAATTCCGCAGTGCCAACACTTTGCCCCGTGATATTACGCTGTTCCAAGACGAAAATGGTGAAATTTTTGCAGCTTGCTCTCCGTCACCGGAACTTCTCGCTCTTCGCGGAAAAATTTCAAAAAGCGTAAACCGCACAAATATAAACACTTCTTCTAAAAACTTCACACTTCCCTCTACCAATGGCTCAACTTGCGAAATTCTTTTAGATATTGATGCAGCTAAAGCTAATCAAGTAAACATCACTCTCTCAAACAAAAACGGCGAAAAATCCGTCATTGAATACAACCGGGAAAAGCATACACTGCTCTTTGACCGCACCAGAAGCGGAATCACGGATTTCAGCACAAATTTCCCGGCTATCACAGTGGCTCCTACTTTTGAAAACACCGGCAAAATTTCACTCAGAATATTTATTGACCGCTCAAGCATTGAAATCTTTGGAAACGATGGCAAAACCGTCATGACAAACCTCGTGTTCCCTAACTCTCCTTACACTAATCTCAAAATCAGCTCTGAAGGCGGAAAAGCAGTAATCTCCAATTTCAGAATCTTCTCTATAAAAGAACAATAGACTTAACAAATTACCTTTTAATATTAAATACCTGGCATAATGAAATCTGAAAACTCTCTCGGCAGCAAAGTCTCTATGATGCAAATTATTCCCGTGATGCTCTGCTTCTTCGCTATGGGCTTCGTGGACCTCGTAGGAACTGCATCTAATTACGTGCAAAAAGACCTTAACCTCACAGATGCGGAAGCAAACATCTTCCCCTCTCTCGTTTTCTTCTGGTTTCTTCTCTTCTCCGTACCCACAGGAATGTTGATGAACAAAATAGGACGCAAAAAAACAGTTCTGATTAGCCTCGCAGTAACTGCTGTTTCACTCATTATTCCTGCTTTTGGAAACGACTACTACACCATGCTCATAGCATTCTCTCTCCTCGGAATAGGTAATGCTATTATGCAAACATCTCTCAACCCCCTCGTTTCAAACCTCATCAGCAGCGACAAACTCGCATCCACTCTCACATTCGGGCAATTCGTGAAAGCTATTGCATCTTTCCTCGCTCCGATTATCGCCTCTTGGGCTGCAGTAACGGCAATGCCTACATTCGGTCTTGGCTGGAGATTCCTCTTCGTGATTTTCGCTGTGGTTTGTTGCCTTTCCGTTGCATTCCTCGGTGCTACACCTATTAATGAAGAAAAACCGGACAAAGCTTCCGGCATCACGGATTGCATAAAACTCCTTGCCAATCCGTTCATCTTGATTTGCTTCCTCGGAATTATGTGCCACGTAGGAATAGACGTGGGCACAAACGCTACTGCCCCTAAAATCCTTATGGAACGCGTAGGCATGGCTGTTGAAGATGCCACATTCGCCACAAGTGTTTACTTCATCTTCCGTACTGCCGGTTGCTTCCTCGGTGCTATCATTCTCCGATACATCTCTCCCAAATTCTTCTTCGGACTCAGCGTACTGATAATGCTCGCCGCAATGTTTCTCCTCTTCTTTGCAGACTCTATCACTACAATTTACATCGGCGTGGCTATGATAGGATTCGGAAACTCAAACATTTTCCCAATCATCTTCTCACAAGCCATCACTGCACTCCCTGAAAAGAAAAACGAAGCTTCCGGACTTATGATTATGGGACTTTTCGGTGGCACTATATTCCCTCTCGCAATGGGATACGCATCAGATGCAGTAGGACAAATCGGTGCTATAGCCGTGATGACTATAGGGGTTGCTTACCTTCTCTATTATACCGCAAACATAAAAAATTTCAAAAAATAATAAACCTACATAAAACCAAAAATCATCATGAACAATCTCATCATTGGAATGGGTGAAGCCCTCTGGGACGTTCTCCCTACAGGTAAAAAAATTGGCGGAGCTCCTGCAAACTTCGCTTTCCACGTTTCTCAATTCGGACTCCCAAGTTGCGTGGTTAGTGCAATAGGTGATGACACCCTCGGAAATGAAATTATTGAAAACTTTACATCTAAAGGACTTAATCAACACATAGAAAAAGTACCATACCCTACAGGAACGGTACAAGTTGTGATAGACCAAGCCGGAATCCCACAATACGACATAAAAGAAAACGTCGCATGGGACAATATCCCTTACACGGAAGAACTTGAAGCACTCGCAAAACAAACAAAAGCTATATGCTTCGGTTCACTCGCTCAACGTAATATCGTGTCCAGAACCACTATAAACAAATTCCTTGACGCAATGCCTAAAACAGACGAAACGCTGATAGTGTTTGACGTAAACCTTCGCCAAGGATTCTACAACAAAGAAATCCTCTGCAATTCTATGCAGAAATGTAATATCCTCAAAATAAACGACGAAGAACTTGTCACTGTCAGCCGTATGTTCGGCTATCCGGGAATAGACCTCCAAGACAAATGCTGGATTTTACTCGGTAAATACAACCTCAAAATGCTCATCCTCACTTGCGGTATTAACGGAAGCTACGTTTTCACTCCGGGAAATGTTTCATTCTACCCTACCCCTAAAGTTGAAGTGGAAGACACAGTAGGTGCCGGCGACTCTTTCACCGCTGCATTCATAGCATCAATCATTAAAGGCAAAGAAATCAAAGAAGCACACCGCCTCGCTGTTGAAACCTCTGCTTTCGTATGCACAAAGAAAGGTGCTATGCCTATTCTCCCGGAAGAATTCACCAAAAATTGATAGTAATGTTTTTTCATATATCGTGAACCTCTCATAATCAAAAAACATAGCAGGTTTACAAAAAATTTGGGTTTAGTAATTAGAGCTTGTTTTGGGTTAGCAAGCATTAAGAGGATGTATCAAAAGTGTGTTATTTGGTACATCCTCTTTGTTTCATAGTGTCATCATATTAAGGGCGTATTAAAATTAAATACGCTCTCTTTATGCAAGAAAAAAGGGCATACCGAATATTTGGTACGCCCTTTTGAGATATGAAGCGTTTAGCTTATTTCACTGCGAGTTTTGTTACATAGTTGCCAACTTTGACGATGTAGAAGCCCGGAGTTACGGCAATTGTTGCATTTGAGGCTTCTAATGAAGTTATAAGCTGTCCGTTTGCGGAGTAAACGGTGATTACTGTTTGTTCATCGGAAGCTACATTGATATTGCCATTTGCAGCAAATATTCGAGTGCTGCCTGCATCTACGTTCTCAATGCCTGTAGGTATGTCGTCTGCTTCAGACAATGCCGTGAATTTCAAAGCATCACCCTCTTTTGATACAATACCTTTGAAACAATGCCATCCGTCAGTGCTTAAATCAAGGGTTGCAGGATCGTAATATACATTCGTCGTAAGATATGATGCACCTTTTTCTGCAGACTGAAGTACGAAATAGTGTTCATCAGTGTTTATATTCTCCGTACTCATATAGCCCGTAAATGAGCAATATTCAGCAGGTTGTGGAGCCACGAGCCAGATATTTTTCACCTCTGCATTATCAGCTTGGATATTGAAATGAGCCACACGGAAGTCGTTGATGTTCATGCAGCTCTCTTTAGCGGAATTTACGCCTTCAGGGAATGTGATTACGGGGAATGAAGTGTTGGAAACTACATTTGCAGCGTTGCCGCTTTCAATTTCCTGTCCCACATAGTCTGATGTCAAGCCGGAGATTGCTACCCAGTCTTCCTGGTTGAAGTTGCTTTCGTTGTCACTTCCGGGTTCGGATTTCTTATCTTCGTTGAAAGTGTTCTTGGAAGAACCGCTATTGCCCATAGTGGAAGCGTAGAGGTAAGTACCGTAGAAATAATGTCCATAAAGGGTTGTGTTGATTCGATAACTTTCATCAGCACTTGCAGTCAAAACTTTGTCAAGTCCGTTCTCGGTAGCAACGTATTCGTCTGCAATATCTATCTTCAAGCTTACTATTATAACGCTGTTTTCTGCAGGCTGAAGTGACGGAAGTGAAGAAAGAGTTTCGGTTTCAGCTTCGGATTGTAAAGCGAAGATATAGAGATATTGAGCTTTAGGAGTAGAAAATTCGTATTTCATACCCGTAAGGTCATTGGCATCAACAGGTTCTCCGTCACCGAGGAGAATTGTGAGGCGTGCTTTACCGTAGTTGGCGTATGCATTAAATGTAATGCTACCTGTGCCTTTCACTTTTACGGCAATACCGTTGAAATTAGTGACTGTTTCCTGATTTTCCTGTATATCTCTGTTGAATTGGCGAATATCATCAACAGACGACATTTTGTTGAGCACTAATCCGCCATATTGGTTATATCCGCTTTTGATGTCAGTGATGCTATAGTAGATGTTGTCTATCACCACATTGTCAAGAGTCTCATTTTCGCCAAGTGTAGTGAAATCCACATCTTTTGTTCCTTGCGGAATGTTCTGAATATCAACAATTTTACTTGGTTCCGGTTCGGGAGCTACGTATGTATATTCAAAAGTAGCAGATTCGCTGCAACAATACTCATCGCTGATATAAGCCACCACTTTGCATGTAGAATCTATTGTAATTGGTGTGGTGTAAGCGTTAACGGTGTGAACATCTGTAGAAACATCGCCTTCGCCAACAATGTAATAATAAATTGTTCCGGACTCTTGGGAATTAGTGAGTGTCAACGCAAACGGATAGTTAAACACACCTTCTGCACGAGAAGATTCCGGACTGCTAAGAGTGCGTTCACCGAATCCTTGCTCGATAGTGCTGAAATTACTCCACGGTCCAGTGTTTTTATAAGCCTCGAGGCTACCAAATGGCACAGTGAGTGTAACACCGTCGTATGAGTAAAAGGCTGAAGAGGGGCAGGCATCTTCGGTGAGAGGCACTGTGCGTTTGTTGATTACGGCTGTTAACAAATCGCAACTTGAAAACGCATCAGCACCAATGGATGTCAATCCTTCGGGAAGAATAACACCGCTGAGATATGGCAGAAATCCGAAAGCTTTTTCTTCAATAGCTACCACATCAGCAGAATTGTATGTTGCGGGAATTTCTACTATATCTGTGAAATCCTCTTCAAGAGCATAATCACCTTTGCGGATAGAGTAGCCGCCGGCCGCTTCATTATATGTATAAATGTACATTGCAGGACGTTTGAGACCGGTAAATTTTTTCCAAATTGCGTTGCCGGCAAAATCGCGGTATTTATTTTCGGGCACATCTACCAAGGTTTCGGCATAGTGCGTTGCATCAAAGGCATCCTCGCTTTCCACTGTAGGAGGATTATATGATGAAGTTTTGAAATTGAGTGATTTCAAGGCTGTGCAGCCTGTGAACGCCTGAGAACCTATTGAGAATGTGATAGGAGTTTCAGATGTAGAATTGAAATTGACCGATGCCAATGCCGTGCAGCCGTTGAACGCATTGGGTCCAATGGATGTAAGGTCGGCGAAATCCAAACTTGTCAAACCTGTGCAACCTTCAAATGCGTTTTCTCCAATTGTGGAGACATTGGAGATGCCCTGCGTTTTGGTGAGTGCTGTGCAACCTTTGAAAGTTGCTTTGCCAATAGATGTAACATTCGTGAAATCAAACTCCTCCAAAGCAGTACAGCCTCGGAAAGCGGTCTCGTTAATTGAAAACTCTGTCTGCGGGAGAGATAGTGTTGTAAGGCTTGTGCAGCCATCGAAGCAGGAGTAGCCGATTTTTGATATCTCAGGGGTACATTCAGAAGTAACGCTTACGAGACTTTTACAATCTGTGAAGACACTGTCCATATCGTTGTCCTGACCATTGCCCTTGAGGCGATAGAACTTTACAGTTTGTAAGTTGTAGCAACGTTTAAAAATATCAGGGTTCATTACTGTATAGTCTTCGCCGGAGCCGGTAAAAGTAACGGTTTCAAGAGCAGTGCACTCTTGGAATGTATAAAGCCCGTCGAACTGCACTTTGCCTTTCGCTGTTATGGTTGTTAGATTCTCGCAGGCAGCAAATGTGTAATATCCCGTCAAATAGAACGGCTTATCCTCATCCAATTCTATTTTGGTAAGGTCGAGAATTTCGAGACCGGAACGATAGAATGCTATTTGTTCGATTTTGCGAGTGTTTTTAGGAAATTCAATTGACTTGAGGTTTGAGCAATAGCCGAAAGTACCCATAGGGATAATAAAGTCACCGGGAGTGTCTTTTGGCAGTGTTACCTCGCTGAGGTTTGCGCAACCCCAGAAAACATTATTGTAAAAGCAGTAAACATTGTTGGTCCAGAAATCCACTCCGTCCTCAAACACAACCGATTTGAGACCACCGATACAGTTACTTTGACTATCGATAAGGGCACAATTTCTGAATGCATATTCACGAATTACTTTCAAACTTTTTGGCAATGTAATTGACTCGAGGCTTTTACATAATTCAAAGGCGGAAACTCCAATACTTATAAGGTTGCTGCTCAAGTTAATACTCCGGAGATTAGTACAGCCATAGAAAGAATAATGTCCGATGGTTTCGACACTTTCGGGAAGGTTGAGTTCTTGGTCTTCACTTCCAAGCATATTACAATATTTGAAGCAATTATCGCAGATGTATTTCACATGGCAGTCCTCAGGGAAAAATATCTCTCTGAGTTCCTTGAGTGAGTCAAATCCGGACAATGCTACAACAGGATTGCCATCCCCTAGGTATATTGACGGCACGTAAAGCTGGAACTCTTGATCCCAGTTAGGTCCGCCATACTTGTTAGGGCTTATTATGTAACCTTTTAGGTCATTGCTGTATTCGAATTTGAACAGCCCCTCCTGATAATCCAAGTCGTCATAAAACTCATCATAAAACTCACTTTGGGCACGGGCGGGCAGAGCTGAGGTTATAAACAACAAGGCAAATAGCCATACAGATTGTCTTAATGAAAATTGTAATTTTGCTAACATAATTTTAAGAAAATTTTAAGTCTATAAGTATTGAAAAAGAGTGCTAATGTCACTAATTTTTGCAAAGTTACACATAATCTTTGAAAATTCGCGCCATTAAGAATTCTTTTTTAAGAGCCTGCTTTATAAGAAATGTTAAATAATGAGGAAATCACAACTTAATACTTAAAAACTATTATTTTTATTCAATTAACAAATTTTAACTTGTTAAATTATCATTACATAATATAATATTTAGTAACTTTGCACGAAGAAAAACCATGTGCTAATATTCTGAACAACTATACATTATTTTTCATTATCATACTTATATTCTAAGAATTATCAATAACTTAATAAACTATACATTATGAAAAAATTTTACAACTTCTTTTTAGTTGCAGTATGCCTTTTTGCAACTTCTTTCGCTTACGCTGCTACGCGTACCGTGTATTTTGATGACAATGAATGGAATTGGTTTACACAATCAGAGGGACTTTATGTGTATTTGTTCAGTACATCTGACAATTCTATAAAAAATGCTGATTGGCCTGGTGTTAAAGTTGAAGAATCCCAAAAGGAAGGGAAACTTTTTAAAATTATCATTGAAGATGACAGATACGATAGAATTATGTTCAGTTGTAAAGGCACTGGGTATCAGACACCGGATGGAGGTGAAGTAATATACGATAATGGCGGTTATAAAACTACCGGATACGGATGTCAACTAGGTCAGGTTTATTTTGATAACTCTCAAACTGATTGGAACAATGTAGATTTACATAATTGGGACAATAAGATAACAGCTAGTCCAGTTGAAACTAACATTAACTCACTCAAATCATGGTTAGTTTCTGTTGGTTCATCATACATTTTTTACGAGGGGAACAATGATTGGAGCAAAGGTCAAACAGCAACGTACTCAACAATAGAAGACAAGATCTATTATTTTGTATCAAGTGATTATGAAAGTGATAAGACAAATAACAATTACCAATATAAATTTATACCACTTAACGTTTATGCAATTGGAAGCATAGGCTTCAAAGACGGAAGTTCAGATTTTCAATGGAAACCAAATTACGATGGATTCAAATTTTCTTATATTGGTAGTGGAAAATATGAATTTAAGAACGTTGCAATGTATGTAGATAATAAAGATAATGGTAGCTTTGCAAAATTCAGATTTCACACAGAATTAAGCGATGACTGGAATTCATTAGGCACTCAATATATTCCTCAAAATGCAGATGAAATTCTCAAAGTCGGTGTTGGTTATATAGACAGTAATGTAAACAGTGTTACAGGTGGTACTGATTCAAGTTGGAAAGTAGAAACAGGACAAGTAAAAGATAAAGATGGTAATGTTATCTCAGAATATTATGTATATGATTTAACACTTGACTTATTCAACAACAAGCTTAAAATTGACGGTACTAAACACACCACAGGCGTAGAATCAATCTCAGTAGAAAACAGCACAGCACCTGTAGAATACTTCAACCTCCAGGGTGTAAGAGTAGAAAATCCTGAAAACGGACTTTACATTGTTCGTCAGGGCAACAAGGTTAGCAAACAGCTCATCCGATAATAAACTCACGTAATATAAACCCAAAAAAGCGACTTTCAGGTCGCTTTTTTTATTTTGTATTGAAACCAGCGGAGTGAATCGGCATAATACGAAATATAGTGCCGTGGCATGCCACGGCATCCGAGATGAAGTTGTATGAGAAGACTCGGATAGGCTATATTGGAGTAAACTTGCGGAGAGAACCTTGAAGCCCTATCGTGTCGGAGATACGATAGGGCTACACGCCCTGGAGGGGCGTGGTTGTGGTAAACGCCGGGTTCAGTGTCGGAGACACTTAACCCGGTGAGCGTGAGGCATATAAGATATACGAGCCTTGGAGAGGCTCGGTTGTGATAACGAACCTGCTAAGTCAAATCAAGTTCAGAAAAAGATAAGCCATTCTTGGAACACAAATCCTTATACTCATCTTCAAAAGAGCATGTGTTATGATGCTCCTGCTGACCGATAATATACTCTATTACAGCAGATTTTGCAGACTCAGACACTGCAAAAGCACCATATTCTCTGCCCCAGCCCTCAAACTGTGGGAATTTTCCACACTCCTTCATCCAATTACTTGATTGCTGCTTAATCTTCTTTACAAAATCGGATAGGGCTATCGTTGGATTTATATTCACCAAAATATGGATATGGTTAGGTATGCCATTGATTCTCACAAGATAGCAATTCATCTTTTTACATTCATTCCAGATAAAGTGATAAACATCTGTACGATAGTCATTTGTGATAGTCATCTTGCGACTTTTGGTGTTGAAGACTATGTGTATTAGGTTTTGTACTTTGCTCATATTTTTCTTTTTTGGCAAAGTTAGATATAATTTTTCGCTTTTTACTTTTTTGTGTGCATTTTCTTTACCACAACCGAACCTCTCCAAGGTTCGATATATAGGTATTTGTCTGTGGGTCACCGGGTTAAGCCTCTCCGAGGCTGAACCCGGCGTTTACCACAATTGCAGTCCCTCCAGGACTGCTCACATGTGCCGTATCTCCGAAACGGCACATGTCCCGGTTCGCTACACAGATTCACTTCACAAATCTGCCATCACAACCACGCCCCTCCAGGGCGTGTAGTCCTATCGTATCTCCGACACGATAGGGCTTCCAGGTTCTCTCCACAGGTTTTCTCCAATATAGCCTCTCCGAGGCTCCTCATCAGCAGCGTGTCTCCGACACACTGCTGATGCAGGTTCACTACACCGGCGTTTACCACAATTGCAGTCCTTCCAGGGCTTCTCACATGTGCCGTATCTCCGAAACGGCACATGTCCCGGTTAGCTACACAGATTCACTTCACAAATCTATAACCACAACCACGCCCCCGGGGCTTCCGGCTAACTACCAATAATCACCCGCTCCACGCCAAAAAGACACTAATTAGTCATATTAGACCTATTCCCCTACTCCGGAAAAAGACAAAAAAAGACAAATTGAGAAATGAAAAACACTATGTATCTTTGCAACGTCATTGCTATCGACGGGTAGCGAAGACAAAGGGACCCTAACAAAAGGCTTTGCCATAGTAAAACGGTTCTGCTATGACAAAGCCGACGTAAAAGTCAGTAAGAACCACTATATTTTGTTTTTCATTAAATTCATTACAATTATGTCACTTTTAGTTTGGATTCTTGGAATATTGCTTATTGCATTCGGATTCCTTGGTTGTTTTGTCAACAAAATTCCCGGTCCTATGCTGTCGTTCATCGGACTTTGCGTTCTCACATTCGGTGTACCATTGCACTTAGACAAACTAATCCTGCTGTACATCTTCATAGGTGTACTCCTGAGCATGTATTTGTCCAAGAAAATACTCCCGAAAGTTGGTGCACTCGTAGCTGAATACGGCAAAGGCGGTAGCTGGGGAGCCACTATCGGTTCACTCATCGGAATCTTCATCGTGCTTGGCGTGGCAAGCGAAGACGTGAGCGATTTTGCTTTTATAATGGCAATTATAGGTGCATTTATCGTACTGCCATACATTTTTGCTTCACTTTTCGAGATGATAGCACGCAAAAGCTTCACAGGCGGTTTCCAAGCCGGAGCAGGTGCACTCGTGGCATTCCTCTGCGGTACGATGCTTAAACTCGCCGTTTGCTGTTACAGCATTTATGCAGCATTCCACTTCAGTTAATCACCTTAAAAACAGTACAATTATGAAAAAAATATTATACCTGTTCTGTGCAGCGGCAGTTTTTGCTCTCACATCTTGCGGAGGCGGCAGCAGTGAAAAATCCGACTATTCTTCAGATACTGAGGAAGTTTCCACAGACGATGAAGAAGACGTAGAAGAAGTTTCCGAAGAACCGGAAGAAGCTGTGGAAGAAGAAGCAGAGGAAGAAGTAACTCACAATCCGAAGTACGACCGTATGCTTGACGAATACGAGAAAAAAATTGAAAAACTCGAAAGCAAGATGGAAAAAGACGGTATGCTCTCCGTCCAAAATGAAATGATTAAGATGCAAGACAAACTTGACGAACTTGCAAAAGAAGAAGACAAAATGACTCGAGAACAAAAGGCTCGTATGGCGGACCTCTCCGCTCGTCTTGCAGAAGACCTCGCAAAGTACTCTTTGAATGCTGCAAAAGACGTAATGGACATCCTTTTCTAATGCTTTTCTAGCTTTAATAATTGGAAAAGTTTGTATATTTGAACCCCACATACACGGCTATACCTTACGGATGTAGTCGTGTATGCTAATAAACTCCCACATGGGAAAAAACTACACTGATTGAAGCAGTTCAGAAAGACAAAAAGAAGAAAAAATAAAAGATTAGCTAAAAATTGCAGAGGGCATATAAATTGTGACAACTTAGTGCTAAAGAAAAAGCGTCAACTATGAGCAGAGATGAGCATAGAAGACGCTTTTATGAGTTAAAGAATAAAAAACTATAACTTATGTTTTTTAGCAAATTTATAGAGCATATAAAAAATGATTAACGCCACTATAGAGCATATTACCCATAGAAAATTATATACGCCAAAAATCCACAATACAGTTATTATTGGAACGGCTGGAATTAAGAAGAAAAGCCAAATAGAGAAATAAGCTTTTATTGGTGTTTGATTATCTTTCCAGCCATCGTTCCAAAAAATAGTTGCAAAAACGCATCCTATTAACATTATAATTTGTGAAAATATAAAGATTAAGACTAACATAATATTTTTTCTGCAAAGATACAATTTTGTAAGTATATGGCAAATACAATTAACATAAAAATCAACCAAGAGGTTAACGGCAAAAATAAGGTTGAAAAACCTGGAATCTCTTTGAAGAAACTTAAACTCCTGAAACTTATTCATGTGAGTGCTAATATTTGCACAATCAAGGCTGCAGTTCTGCATACACAAACACATTTGGCATCATGCTCCCTTGCACTTGATTTCAACAACGCCTACGTTTTCCGCCACTATTAACAGTGCCAATCACAACGAAAGGGTCGCCAAAGGCGGCTCTTTTGCTGTTTTAAGTGTCTTTTCATCACTATTATATGATAGGTAATTTTGTGGCAAAAATATACGCGATATGCCACAGACACAATACAACCTACACCTGAAAGGCTTCGTCGGCGGTGCCGACTTTGACCGAAATTATGTCGATTATGTCCTCGCCAAGAATGCCGGCAAGGAAGTGAACGTGCTGATTGACTCGCTCGGCGGCAACCTTGCCACCGCTCTCTCCATTGCCGCTGCTTTCAAGAACCACGGCAAGGTCAGCGTTCACTTCGTCGGCATGAATGCTTCCGCCGCAACCATCGCTTCGCTCGGCGCGGCTCATATCTCCATTGACAAGAACGCCATGTACCTCGTCCACAAGTGTTCGAC
>JBJECR010000023.1:0-20703 GCA_051871275.1 Muribaculaceae bacterium
AATTGTTTTTTCAGACACTTTTATTAATTTTGCATTTGCTGTTGGACTCTACACACTTGCCACTTGACTCTACAAACAATATTTTTTTATTAAAAAAAATACAATAATCGGCATAAATGCTTAACTTTGCAGATTGAAGAAAATTCAATATCTAAATAGCATTTTTTATGCAGAGGAAAAAAGCAATATATGGTTTGATAGGTTTTCCACTCGGACATTCCTTCTCACAAACGTATTTTAACCAAAAGTTTGAAAGTGAGGCTATTGACGCTTCTTACGAAAATTTTGAAATTGAAGATATTGGAGAACTGATGGAAATTTTTGCGGAATTTCCGGAACTCTCCGGACTTAATGTCACTATCCCTTACAAGCAGCAGGTCATTCCGTATATGAACGAGATGGATGCCGTGGCTGCGGAAATCGGTGCCGTGAACGTGATTAAAATCATTCGTGGCAAAAACGGTGATTTCAAACTCAAAGGCTATAATTCCGATATCATAGGTTTTTCGGATTCTATTGCTCCGTTACTTAAGCCGCATCACAAAAAAGCTCTTGTCCTCGGTACGGGCGGCGCTTCAAAGGCTATAATGCTGGGACTGAAAAACTTGGGACTTGAGCCTACACTCGTTTCTCGCACTCCTAAAGACGGAGTCCTCACATACGAGCAACTGGACAAGGATGTTATGGAAAGCCACACTGTGATTGTGAACACTACACCGCTGGGTATGTACCCCAATGTGGAGAATGCTCCTGATATTCCTTACAATCTGCTCGGTGAGAATCACCTCTGCTACGACCTTATCTATAACCCTGACGAAACAGAGTTTATGAAACGCTCGAAAGCAGCGGGTGCTACTGTGAAAAACGGACTTGAAATGCTTCTCCTCCAGGCTTTTGCTTCTTGGAATATCTGGAACGAATAAGATTTAACATAAAGTGAATTTTTAATATATTTAATAGGTACTAAAATGTCTGAAAACAAAACTGACGCTAAATGCGAAAAAGGCAATCTCATCTCACTTGGTGCAAGCCGTGTGATTTACGTTGCCGCAATAATTTATATGCTTTTCCCTTGGGATAAAGTAGGTTTGGACTATTTGGCAATAAGTCCGGCTGTGGCATTGTTCCTCGGGCTGGTGTTTGCACTCCTCTGCACCATGCCAAACCCTAAGTTTAACAAAAAAGTATCAAAATATCTTCTCCAGGCTTCCGTTGTGGGTCTTGGTTTTGGTATGAGTATAGAAAAATCGCTTGAATCCGGCAGCCAAGGTATGATGTTCACCATCGTTTCCGTTGTGGGCGTGATGGTGGCAGGCGTATTGATTGGCTATTGGATGCACCTGGAGCGTAAAACGTCTTATCTCATCTCTTCCGGTACTGCCATTTGCGGTGGTAGTGCCATAGCGGCAGTTGGTCCGGTGCTGAAAGCAAATGAAAATGAAATGGCTGTATCACTGGGCGTTATCTTCATTCTCAATGCTATTGCACTCTTTATTTTCCCGCCTATCGGTCACTATTTTGAAATGAGTCAGACGCAGTTCGGAACGTGGGCTGCCATTGCCATTCACGATACTTCTTCCGTGGTCGGAGCAGGTTCCGCTTATGGCGAGGAAGCCTGTGAAATTGCCACACTCATCAAGTGTACTCGTGCCCTCTGGATTATTCCGCTGGCTTTCGTAACTATGCTTATTTTCCGCGAAAAAGGCAATAAGATTTCCATCCCATGGTTTATTCTCCTTTTTGTGGTTGCAATGATTATCAACACATACTGCGGACTTCCTGCAGGCGTTTCAGAAACAATAGTTTATATTGCAAAACGTGCACTTGTTGTCACTCTTTTCTTCATTGGTGCAAGTTTGTCCGTGAAGATGATAAAATCCGTAGGTATCAAGCCGCTTGTGCTTGCCGTTCTGCTCTGGATTATAATTGGTGTTTCAAGTTTCTTTGTGGTAAAAGCCACTATAGTGTAATGCTTTTTTCACGGTCTTGAAACCGCCGTTCTCATACGTACCCCTGTTGCCGCCGCTGATAGCAGCCGTAGCAGGGGTATTGTTTTGTCATTACGTTTCCTCAAGCATTTGGGTGGGGATTATTTTGCTGGCGGTAGTGGCAATTTTCTTTGCTCCCAAACTCCGCACTTTGATGCCCGTGGCAGGTATGCTGCTTTTGGGGTGGTGTGCGGCTGTTATTTCCGAGCCGGAAGAAAATACGGCTGCAAAATTAAATGCACACAAATCTTTCACCGCGGAAATCACGTCAATAAAGGAAACTGACACCGGATTCACGCTTTTTGCAGAGGTCTATCAGTGTGACGGAAAGGATATAAATGCCGAAAAGTGCATAATCTATGTAACATCCTCGGAAAAAGACTTTTACGCAGGTGATATAGTTTGCTTTACAGGTACTTTCAGTGAAATGAAGTCTGAAACGGTACTGCCCGATGAAATTGATTTTTCGCAGTCTTACAGCAACAGAGGTTACTACCTGAAAACGCAAATAAATGCAGACAAAATCGCACATGTCGGTAGGGTAGGCGGACTGAGAGGCAGGCTCTACGATTTCAAACGCTCTTGCGTGGATTTTCTTGTGTTTTCAAACCTTTCCGAGGATACTTCCGCTTTCCTTGCCGCCACAATCTTCGGTGACACTTCGCTCCTGAGAACAGATGTCCGAAATACTTATTCCGCTACGGGTCTTGCACATATCTTGGCACTCAGCGGTATGCACGTGGCTATTATTTCGCTCATTCTCTATTGGGTTCTTTTCCCCGTCACGCTCTTGCGACAGCACAATCTCAGGATAGTAATCACTATTATTCTGCTTTGGTGTTATGCCGTGATGACAATGCTCTCGCCGTCTGTCACGCGAGCAGTGATAATGGCAACTTTTGTGATGTTATCGCACATAATGTATAGGCACAATGTGTCGTTCAACGCTCTTTGCGGTGCGGCTTTGCTGATTATTATTTTCAGTCCGCTCTCGCTTTACAGTGTTGGTTTTCAGTTTTCATTTGCCGCCGTAGCAGGCATACTTTTGCTTGGAGAGAGACTGAATCCTTTCCGAATGGGAACGATTCCGCACAAAATTGCCGGAATGTTTGCACTCCCGGTTTCCGCAGTCCTTGCCACGGCACCTCTCGTGATTTATCATTTTCATACTTTCCCTCTGTGCTTCATTGTCACCGCTCCGCTGCTCACTCCCGTGTTGTCGCTGATAATTTCCGTCGGCTTTGTATATATGTTTTTGGGCTTGCCGGGTGGCTTTGCAGCAGATATAATCAACTATGTTTATGCCCGTGTTTCAGATATTATCTCAGTATTTTCCGGCATGCAGCACAGTGTGGTGAATGGCTTATATATTGAGCCGATGACAGTTTTCCTATTGCTTTTGCTTGTACCTGTTCTTGCAGCATGGATAGAGTACAAAAAAAGTGCTTGGGGACTTGCTTTTGCCATGATTTTAGCTTCTGCCGCCACCATAGAAACGTTTGCAGTGATGCGGTATCCCGCCACGGAATATTTTGTGGCAGATGAATATGACTACGTTAATATCGTGATGAAAGAAGATGCAAATCTGTATGTGTTTACTACCGCAAATCCCACTAAAACCGCCGGAATCCGTGATAATTGCGAGTTTTTGTATGCGGACTATATGGGAAAACGCGGCATTGATTCGCTTAAAGTGGTCACAGATAACCTTTTCACGGACAAAATTTATCTGCACAAGCCTTTTCTCAATTTTGCGGGCGAAAAAATAGTGATTGCGGATTCTGCCGTAACTCCGGATAGCTGCAAATGCGATATTCTCCTGATTTGCAAAGGTTTCCGCTACGATGCATCCCAACTTGCAATGAAAACGCAACCGGATTCCATAGTCATCTGCCGGGGTGTGAATTACAAACTCCGTAAAAAATACTTTGACTCGCTTTCAAAAGAAGGCTATGCGGTGTCTTGCAGATAAAAACCGATAAACACAAACTCTTTAGTCGTTTTCCGCAATGTTTACAAGCTGTTACGCATTGCTTTTCAGCCTTTCCACATAATCGTTTATCCTCCGCATTTGTGCAGGAATATTGATGGTTTGCGGACAGTGGCTCACGCAGTGATTACACCCTATGCAGTGGTTTGCTTGTCGCAGTTTGGGCACTTTGCGGTCATAGCCCACAAGGAATGCCCGGCGAGCCTTTGCATAGTTTTCGTCTTGCGTGGAATTTGTTACAAACCCTTCGTTTATGCACTTGTTGTAATGCGAGAATATGCCCGGAATGTCAAGTCCGTAAGGACAAGGCATGCAATATTGGCAAGCAGTGCAAGGAACAGACGGGTATTTCAGCATGGTTTGAGCCGTATCTTCCAGCAACTCGAATTCTTCCTCCGTACATTCCACAAGCGGTGAATAAGTGCGAATATTGTCTTGCAGATGTTCCTTGTACGTCATGCCGCTCAGCACCGTAAGCACCTTTGGAAATGAGCCTGCAAAGCGGAAAGCCCATGCTGCGATGCTGTCTTCCGGGCGACGCTGTTTAAGCCTGCCGTTAAGGTAGTCTGTCAGTCCGGCAAGTCTGCCGCCGAGCAACGGCTCCATAACCACTACGGGAATATCGCGTTTTGCGAGTTCTTCGTAGAGATAGTCTGCATTGAAATTGATGCCGGAGGCATGGCGGTAGTCAACATAGTTGAGCTGAATCTGTACAAAATCCCAGTGAAAATCTTCGTGACGTGAGAGAAGATAGTCGAAAGATTTAATATCACCGTGGTATGAAAATCCCAGGTTGCGTATTCTTCCCGCTTCACGTTCTTTTACAAGAAAATCCACTAGTTTGCAGTCTATAAAACGCTCCATTGTGGAAGCCAAACCTTGACCTATACCCACAATGTGTAGCAAATAATAGTCAATATAGTCTGTCTGCAGTTCTTTGAACGAATTGCGGTACATTTTTACGGATTCTTCAAACATCTTTTCCGGAGTCCAACCTTGCCCTGCCATACGGTGGTTTGAAAGTTTTGTGGCAATGAAATAGGATTCTCTGGGGTGACGTTTGAGTGCTATGCCTGTAGCTTTTTCAGACATTCCCTGGCAGTATGGCGGTGCGGTGTCGTAATAGTTCACACCGTGAGCCAGGGCATAATCTACAAGGTCGTTAACAGCCTCTTGGTCAATTATTTTGCCGTCTCCTTCCGGGTTATTCATAGTAGGCCAACGCATACATCCGTAACCGAGAATAGACACTTTGTCGCCCGTGTTATGGTTTATGCGGTATGTCATCTTGTCGGTCGGCACTTCTTTGGAAGCAGTGTTTTCGTTTCCGGAAGGTGTATCACAGCCTGTGAGTGCCGCAGCTGTGGCGATGGAGCCGAGACCGATTTTTTTCAGGAAATCTCGTCTGCCGCTATTTATATGTTCTTCTTTCCTATTCATAGTTAAATTGTTCTATGCCGTTCGTGACCTTCAACGTAAATTGCACTGAATGGGCGTGCCGGGCAGTGATATTCACAAGCACCGCAACCAATACAGCGTTCCGTATTTATAGCCGGTATTTTTGGTGAATTTTCATCATCCGGGTTGAGTGGTACCATAAGGATTGCACCTGCAGGGCAGTGACGGGCACAGTTGCCACATTCAGTGCCGTTTACAGCAATACAGTTTTTCCTTATCCACTCTGCATGTCCTATCTGTGTGGAAGATTTTTCAGCAATATCAATAGGTGTAATTGCTCCTGCAGGACAAACCTGAGAACATCTGTTGCACTCCGGGCGACAGTAGCCGCGGTCGTATGAAAGTTCCGGCTGCATAAATGTTTTGAGGTCCGTGGATGGTCGCAGCACATCGTTAGGGCAAGCGGAAATGCAAAGTTGGCAAGCCGTGCAGTGCTGTGAGAAATGGCGGAGGCTCATAGATCCCGGAGGTGTGATGCGTGTGGCTCTCACCGGTTTTTCTTTTTCCGTGATTGCCGCAAGTCCGCCGTCAACAGCCTTTTCTTGAGAAGAAAGTGCTACGGAAGCGGTGAGAACGGCAGTGGAAACAATAAACTGTCTGCGTGATTCATCGGTAACATTATTCTCATTGCTATCCGCTTTATTTTCAGTGGTTTCTTTTTTGCTACCGTAGCGGAGAACGTATTTTATGGCTCCGTGTTTGCAGGTGTCAATACAGTCCATACACATTACGCAGCGAGTGTAATCCACTTTGTGTATTTTGCCGTTAATACAAGCAGCTTTGCATTTTCGTGAGCAAAGTCCGCACTTATTGCACTTGGTGCTGTCTATTTTTATGCAGAAAATAGAGTATTTGGAGAGGTAACCGAGCAGTGTGCCAACTGGGCAAATGGTGTTGCAGTACGTTCTGCCGTTTTTCCACGCCAAGAAAGAGATTATGGCAAAAGTAACGGCGGCAACAATAAACGTTGTGAGACTTTTTATCCAAACGTCAACGCTATAAAAAGAATAGCTGTCTGCTCGTTCTGCAAAATATGCAAAGACATTGTTTCCCCAGCGGTAAAGCGGAGCAAACAGGTTGCTCGCTATTCTGCCGTATGCACTGTATGGGGCGAGTAGGGTGAAAACGGCGCTCACTCCGGCAAGGAGCGAGATTAAGAAAACTGCAAAAACGGCAATTCTTAGCCACTTTTTCTCCGGTGAAAAACTGAAACGATAACGGTGCTTTTTCCTTTTGCCGCTAATCCATGAAACAATATCTTGAAAAACGCCCAGCGGACAAATTACGGAGCAATACACTCTGCCTAAAATGAGCGTAAGCAATACAAGAATAAGTACCACACCTAAATTCACTGCAAGAACTGTCGGCAAAAACTGAATCTTTGCCATCCAGCCGAGCCAGGTGTGTGCAATACCGGTGAAATCCAGGAAAAGAAGCGTGATGCCTATAAAGAATATCGAGGCGAGGGCTATGCGAATCTTACGTAGCATCAGTGTTTATGATTTTTGTGAGTTTGCTAATTTTATGTCCATAATAGACACGTTCTCATTGCGATAACGTGCATTCGGGTTCTTTTCGCCGTTGGCAAGGAGTGTAATGCTGCTGTCTTTGCGGAACTGTATGGCTTTTTGCGGGCAGTTTTGAATACAGGCAAAGCAAAATTCGCAGTCTCCGGCAGTGGTGATGCCGCCGGAAGTGTATTCGTAGTTGCCACGCGGACAAACGTAAGTGCAAATGCCGCAACCTATACAGGATTTTGTTATTTCAAAAGCATCTTCGCTTTTAACCAGGAATCCCACTTCCGGGTCAATGCCGGAGCGTTCCAGGAAACCTTGGTGCTGCTCACGCTCCAGGTCTGTGACCGGTTCGTGCCATTGCGTGCGGCTGTTTATGTCATTGGCAATTTTGGCAAGGTTTTCAGGAATATGCTTGTCTATTTGCATCTGCTCGTTCATGTCAAAATTCGGCAACCAGTTATCCACCATAATAATCGAGGATATGTAGTCAAACTTGCAGTTGAGTTTAGACGTGATTTCGTCCCAGATTTCCACAGCATTGCATTTGCGGTTTCCGTAAGTGAGAACGGCAAATTTATAGTCGGCTTTAAGGTTTGCTTGTTGGATAAATTTGCGGACCATGTTTGGCGGCATGTGACCGTAGATAGGATAAACAATACCTATTTCTTCCGCTTCAATATCAAAAATGCCGTTTTTTATAAGTTGTGGAATACTAAGCAGTTCTGCATCTTTTCCGCCAAGTTCTCGTGCAATATGGAGGCAGTTTCCCGTGCCCGTAAAATATAGTATTACTCTTTTTTTGCGTTCCGTGCAGGATGTAAAAGAGAGCAGTCCGGAAGTAGCCATAGCTGCACCGGCTATTGTAAGTCCCATTCGTTTCAGGGCATCTCTGCGTGAAATGTTGTTTTTCTGTGACATCAGTTTTGAATTTTTAGTTAATGCCTTTTGTAATGTTGCAAATTTAGTGAATAAAAATGAATATCAATGATATATTTTTCGTAATATCTTAATTATTTTTCGGAAAAGTGAAGTTCTTCAAATTGTAAAAGCCATTTTTTTATTTCCAAGCCACCTGCATAGCCCACGAGTTTGCCGTCGCTGCCTATTACTCTGTGGCATGGAACTATCAGTTGAACCGGGTTTACATTCATGGCAAAGCCTATGGCACGAGCATATCTGCAACCGCATTTTTTGGCAATAAAACTGTAAGATGCGGTCTTTCCAAAAGGTATCTGAGTGGTTATTTGCCATATCTTTTTCTGAAAATCCGTGCCTTCTACTTTGAGCGGCGGAAAAAAGTTCGGTTTTTTCCCGGAAAAGTAAATATCAAGCCATTTTATAGCTTGAGCGAGTGCTGTGGCAT
This sequence comes from Muribaculaceae bacterium, assembly GCA_051871275.1. Taxonomy (GTDB): domain Bacteria; phylum Bacteroidota; class Bacteroidia; order Bacteroidales; family Muribaculaceae; genus CAJUPY01. Next base: position 8,317 of record JBJECR010000023.1, read on the forward strand.
TGCCGGAATGTTCTCCTTTCTCAACTAAACAGATGTTTGCATCACTATCTGTTTTTTCGTTTTTCTTTACGAATTTAAGGCTGGTGATACTTCCGTCTTCCGCCGTGATTCTAATTTTCCCGGCAGGTGAGGAATAGTAATAAGTGCAGACGTTTTCTTCCATAATGCTTTTAATTATAAAAAAAGGAGTGCAAAGCATATCACTTTTTTGCACTCCTCGGAATAATTGCTATGAATGAAAATTTTTGGATTATAATTCCTTACCTGATACAATTGCTTCAGTGTCGCGAGCAATCATCATTTCTTCGTCGGTAGGAACAACCACCACTTTTACTTTTGATTCCGGTGTGGATATGATTGTTTCCGTGCCGCGAGTTTTGGCATTCAGTTCTTCGTTTATTTCCACGCCCATAAATTTGAGAGGACGGCAAACGTTTCCGCGAAGTCCTGTCTGGTTTTCGCCAACACCACCTGTAAAGACTATGATATCCACGCCACCCATTTCTGCTGCGTATGCACCGATGTATTTTGTGATGCGTTGTTCGTACATTGCAAGTGCGAGTTGTGCACGAGGGTTGCCTTCCTTGTCTGCGGCTTCAATTTCACGCATATCTGAAGATATTTCGGAAACTCCTGCTACACCACTTTCCTTATTGATGATTCTCTGGATATCATCTGCTGTGAAATTGTGCTTTTTCATAAGGAATGTGATTGCACCCGGGTCAATATCGCCTACGCGTGTTCCCATCATAAGTCCTTCCGTAGGAGTGAGACCCATAGAGGTGTCAACGCTCTTACCTCCAACGATAGCGGTGATAGAACCGCCGTTACCTACGTGGCAAGTAATGATTTTTTGGTCTTTGGGGTCAACACCGAGAATTTCACAAACGCGTGCGGAAACGTATCTGTGGCTTGTTCCGTGGAAACCGTAGCGGCGTACGCCGTCTTCCTTGTAGAATTTGTATGGCAGAGCATACATAAAACTCTTTGCAGGCATAGTCTGGTGGAACGCTGTGTCAAATATGCCTACTTGCGGCACATTCGGGAGAATGGAAAGAATTGCTTCCACACCTGTGATGTTTGCCGGGTTATGGAGCGGTGCGAGAGGGTAACATTCTTTTACCATAGCAATCACTTGGTCGTCTATTTTTACACTCTTGCTGAATTTTTCGCCTCCATGCACAAGTCTGTGACCTACTGCGTCTATTTCATCAAAACTGCTGATGCAGCCTTCTTTAGGGTCTGTGAGGTTTTTGAGGATAGCCATCACGGAGCCTTTGTGGTCCGTATTTCCGAGTTCTATTATTTTTTTAGTGCCGTCGTTGGCTTTGAATTTGAGGAAACCGTCGTCAAGACCTATTTTTTCCACACCGCCTTCAGCAAGTGTTTTGTCTGCAGTGGTGTCGATGAGCTTATATTTCACGGAACTGCTGCCGCAGTTAAGAACGAGGATTTTCATTTCTATTCTTTGTGTTTTTATGGTGATAATTATTGTTATTTGTTTTTAAGTCCGATTGCTTGGTTGCAAGTCATAATGATAGTTTTGTAAATGTCTTCCGGGAAGCAACCGCGAGAAAGGTCATTCACAGGAGCTGCAAGACCCTGGAGAACAGGACCTACGGCTTCCACTCCGCCAAGACGCTGAACAAGTTTGTATGCAATATTTCCCACTTCCAGTGACGGGAAGACGAGAACGTTTGCACGTCCGCTGAGAGGAGAATTTGGTGCTTTTGTGTTGCATACAATAGGCACGATAGCGGCATCTGCCTGCAATTCGCCGTCAAGAATGAGTTCCGGAGCCATTTCGTGAGCAATCTTTGTGGCTTCAATCACCTTGTTTACTCGTTCATGTTTTGCACTTCCCTTTGTTGAGAAGCTGAGAATAGCAACACGCGGTTCTATTCCTGCAATGTCGCGGGCTGTGCGGCTTGCGGATACTGCTATTTGTGCAAGTTCTGCAGCTGTTGGATCCGGAACAACGGCACAGTCTGCAAAAACGAGGATTCCGTCTGTGCCAAAGTGCTTGTCTTCCGGCAAAAGCATCAGAAACGCTCCGGAAACAACGTCAATTCCCGGCTGTGTCTTGATAACCTGGAATGCGGCACGGAGTACGTTTCCCGTTGTGTTCATTGCACCTGCCACTTGACCGTCTGCATCACCTGCTTTCACCATAAGGCAACCCAGATAGAGAGGATTTGCAGTGGTGAGTCTTGCTTCTTCCATAGTGATGCCTTTTTTCTTGCGGAGTTCAAAGAAAAGAGGAGCATATTTGTCTATAACCTTTTCGTCGGCTGGGTCAACGATATGGGCATTGCAAATGTTTTCCAGTTTCATCTCTGCTGCCATACGTTTGATATCTGCAGGGTCACCGATAAGTGTGATGTCTGCTATTCCGTCGCCGATAATGCGGTTTGCAGCGGTGAGAGTGCGTGGTTCTGTGCCTTCAGGTAACACAATTCTTTGTCTGTTGCTTTTTGCTTTAGCAGTAAGCTGTTCGAATAGTTTCATAATCGAAATATATAAGGTTAATTGTTATTTCACGTTTGTGATGCAAAGTTACAAATTTTTGATGTTAACTTGTTAAGATTTTTTTGTAAAATTTGCACCGCAAATTCAATAATATTTGCTAATTTAGTGCCATAATTATAAAAAAGACTATTATGGAATACGACGAAAATATAGCTATCAAGCAGATACGCAAAGTGTTAAGTGCTGAATCAAATGCTCTTTACAACGAAGATGAAATCCTCAATGTGATAGACATGATATGGGATTTCTATGAGGAAAACGGTATGCTGGAAATAGACGTGGAAGACGGTGAAGACGATAGCGAGGCTATTTTTGAAGAACTTTGCGACTACGTCAAAAGAATGTTGAAAAAAGACAAGGAAGCAAAAGTCCGTCCGGAAGATGTTCCCCTGATTGTGAAAGCGGAAATAGATTACGAACTCAGTCTTGAGGAAGGAGAAGAAATATGAAACAGGCTCTTATTAAAGCGGTGGCATTTTCGTTTGCACTGTTTGCTGCCGGAAATGTTCATGCACAGTTAGTGACACAGGAAACGGCATATTTGGAAACTTTGCAGGCTATGTCGCTGGAAGAAAACGTTTTGTCTCCTTCCGTGCCGGACAAAATGCACGAGAGAGTGAAGGGTATGATGCACGAAGAAGCCGTGAAACTTGCTCGCCTGGGATACAAAGTGGAAACTATGCGTAAAGGAGAGGTTGTCGTTGCTACTATCCAAACAGATGACCTGTTTTTGCCTAACGACACTCTTATGATTCAATCCGAGGCAGACAGACTTCTCACTCCTTTCCTCAAATTCATCACAAACAAGGGTAAATTCAAACTTCTCCTTGCTGTGCACAGCGATAACACCGGAAGTAAAGACTATCTTATTGACTTGACTACAAGAAGAATAGAATCACTTTACTCCTGGTTTGATGCTGTGAACGGCGAGGGTGCAAAATACGTTTTCGGTTATCCTATGGGTGACACTCAGCCTGTAAAAAAGCAAGACACTCGTGAAAACAGGGCTGCAAACCGTCGCCTGGAAATCTACATTGTGCCGGAAGTGAAAACAATGGAATCTATGAAAAAATAAAACTTTTTGAAACATACTCTAAATTATTTTTATTGCTTGTAGCAATAGTATGCAGTAAAATTGCTAATTTTGCAGAATAATTAAAAAATACAATAGAATAAACATTAAATATAAATGGCAACCGAACTTAAGGACCTTACAAAACGTAAGGATAATTATTCTCAGTGGTACAACGAGTTAGTAGTGAAAGCAGACCTCGCTGAGCAGTCTGCAGTCAGAGGTTGTATGGTTATCAAACCATACGGATATGCAATTTGGGAAAAAATGCAGCAGCAGTTGGACAAAATGTTTAAGGCTACAGGCGTGCAAAATGCTTATTTCCCGTTACTTATCCCTAAATCCTATCTTTGTCGCGAAGCAGAACACGTGGAAGGTTTTGCTAAGGAATGTGCCGTTGTGACACATTATCGTCTTAAAAACGACCCGAACGGCAAAGGCGTTGTGGTTGACCCTGATGCCAAACTTGAAGAAGAACTTATCATCCGCCCTACATCTGAAACTATCATTTGGGGTACATATAAAAACTGGATTCAGTCATACCGTGACCTCCCCGTGCTTTGCAACCAGTGGGCAAACGTTATGAGATGGGAAATGCGTACGCGTATGTTCCTTCGTACTGCGGAATTTCTCTGGCAAGAAGGACACTGTGCTCATGCCACTGCTGAGGAATCTGAAGCACGCACAGTGCAGATGATAAACCTCTATGCGGACTTTGCGGAAAAATACATGGCTGTGCCTGTAATCAAGGGCGTTAAATCTGCAAACGAGCGTTTTGCAGGTGCTTTGAACACATACACTATCGAGGCTATGATGCAAGACGGAAAAGCTCTCCAGAGCGGTACTTCTCACAACCTCGGTCAAAACTTTGCAAAAGCATTTGATGTTACATTCATCAATAAGGAAAACAAGCCGGAATACGTTTGGGCTAACTCTTGGGGCGTTTCTACCCGACTTATGGGTGCTCTGATTATGTGTCACTCAGACGACAACGGACTCGTTCTTCCTCCGCATTTGGCTCCTATCCAAGTAGTGATTGTTCCTATCTTCAAGAATAATGAACAACTCGCCAAAATCTCTGAAAAAGTGCAGCCTATCGTGGATAAACTCACTCAGATGGGCATCAGCGTGAAATATGATGACGCAGACAATAAGCGTCCGGGATTTAAGTTTGCGGACTATGAACTGAAAGGTATTCCTGTTCGTCTTGCTATCGGTGCTCGTGACCTTGAAAACGGTACTGTCGAACTCATGCGACGCGATACACTTGAAAAACAAGTAGAGCCACTTGAAGGAATTGAAGAATACATCTCCAAACTCCTTGAAGAAATTCAAAATAATATCTACCAAAAAGCTCTTAACCGCCGTCAGGAAATGACTCGCACTGTGGATACTTACGAGGAATTTAAGGTAGAAATAGAAAAAGGAGGATTTATCCTCGCTCACTGGGACGGAACTACGGAAACGGAAGAAAAAATAAAGGAAGAAACAAAGGCTACTCTGCGTTGTATTCCTCTTGACGGTGACAAAACTCCGGGCAAATGTATGGTTACCGGTCGTCCTTCCGCTCAGAGAGTTATCTTTGCAAGAAACTACTAATAAAACGGATTTGGGAGATTTTTCATAAATCTCTCAAATCTTTATATTTTTCATTTAGCCTGACACATTATCTTTTAATACTGTTTTTTACCATGAACCTCCCGCGAATAGCCATAGTGATGCCTTGCTACAACGAAGAAGAAGCTCTGCCGGTCTCTTCTAAGGTAATTCTTGCTCTTTTAGACAAAATGGCAGAGGAAAAACTTATTTCCGAAGATAGTTATATCCTTTGCAGCAACGATGGTAGCCGTGACAAAACGTGGCAGGTTATCAATGAACTTCATGAGAAAGATAAGAGAGTGAAAGGCATCTCTCTTGCTCACAATAGAGGACACCAATACGCACTGCTTGCAGGACTTATGACTGCTAAAGAAAACTGCGATGCCGCTATCTCCATTGATGCCGATTTGCAGGACGATCCGAATGCAATTGTGGAAATGGTGAGAAAATTCCGTGAAGGTAAAGAAATTGTGTATGGTGTGCGTTCTTCACGCAAAACAGACACATGGTTTAAGCGTAACACCGCTCATGCATTTTATTCATTCCAGAAAACAATGGGACTTGAAACGGTGTATGACCATGCCGATTATCGCCTTATGAGCAAGCGTGCACTTGACCTCCTCAGTGAATACGGCGAAAAAAATCTCTTCATCCGTGGTATCGTGCCGCAGATAGGACTTGAAACAGACGTTGTGACCTACGAGAGAAACGAACGTGTGGCAGGAGAATCAAAGTATCCGCTCAGCAAGATGCTCAGTTTTTCTATCGACGGCATCACTTCTTTCTCCGCACGTCCTATGCGCTGGATTTTTATGACGGGACTTGTGCTGCTCTTACTTGATATTTTCATCGCTATTTACGTCCTTATCTCATATTTCCATCACAGTGCCATTTCCGGTTGGACGTCAATCATGCTTTCCGTATGGTTCTTGGGTTCGCTTATCCTTATGAGTATAGGTATTGTGGGTGAATACATCGGCAAGATATTTATTGAAGTTAAGAATCGTCCTCGCTACGCAATAAAAGATTATCTCCTGGACTGATGAAAGATGTGTCTATTGACATATTTAATGCGGATACGTCAACCTTTATGCCGATGCCTTACGCAGAGCAGGGTATTCAGGCGGGATTCCCTTCGCCTGCACAGGACTATATCTCTGAAAGCATAGACCTGAACCGCGAACTAATCCGTCACCCGTCTGCCACTTTTTACGGTCGTGTTTCCGGTGACTCCATGATAGAGGAAGGAATAGAGGAGGGTGACATTATAGTTATAGACCGCGCTATTGAGCCGCACGACGGTGACCTTGCAGTGTGCTGCGTAGATGGCGAATTTACTCTCAAGCACATCAAGATTGAGGAAGACCACGCTTGGCTCATTCCGGCAAACGAAAGTTTTGACCCTATACTCGTTGACGGTGAAAGCAAATTTTCCATTTGGGGCGTGGTGACATATACTATAAAGAGGTCGCACCGCAGATAAATTCCTATTGCCTGCCATGTACGGGATTGTGGATTGCAATAATTTTTTTGTATCCTGCGAGAGGGTTTTTGACCCTAAATTGTGGGATAAACCCGTGGTGGTGTTGAGCAACAACGATGGCTGTGCCGTTGCTATTTCCAATGAGGCTAAAGCTCTGGGTATTCGTCGTGGAGACCCTCTCTTCAAAATTCAGGATATTGTTGATGCACACGGAGTTATCACTCTTTCCGGAAATCATAAACTTTATGGCGATATGTCGTCACGAGTAATGATGACGCTCTCCTCGATTTTTCCGGAAATAGAAATTTATTCCATTGATGAGTGCTTTATAAATCTTGACGGCTTTCCACAAGATAAACTGGAAGAAATTGCACATCAGGCAGTTAAACTTGTACGTCGCTACACCGGTATCCCAACTTGCTTTGGCATTGCTCCCACAAAAACTCTCGCAAAAGTGGCTGTGAAATTTGCAAAAAAATTTCCGGGATATAAGTGTGTTTGTGCTATTGATAGCGAAGAAAAACGGCTTAAGGCACTGAAACTTACGGAAATAGGTGATGTATGGGGCATAGGACGAAGACTTGCAAGGCGTTTTGATGCTCTGAATATTCATAATGCCCTCTCTTTTGCACAAATGCCACTGCTGCAGGTTCAGGAAATGTTTAACCTCCCCGGAGAGCGTACTTGGCGTGAACTAAACGGCACTCCTTGCGTTATGGACGAGCAGCAGGAGCCGGACCGCAAGCAGATTTGCACTTCAAGGAGTTTTTCACAAATGATAGAAGATGTGGAAAAACTGGAGGAGGCTGTTTCCGCCTTTGTCACTATTGCGGCACGCAAACTCCGTGAGCAAAACGGATTTACTTCTGCAGTCACCGTTTTTCTGCAAACAAACCGTTTCCGTGACGATTTGCCGCAGTATTTCGGCAGCACTATTGTTACGCTTGAAGAACCTCTTAACGATACTATGACACTGTGCCGTGCCGCTATTGGCGGACTGCATAAAATATTCAGAAAAGGATATAAATATAAACGTGCCGGCATCCTCTTTCCTGAAATTATCCGTGAGGAAAACGTGGTGCACAGTCTTTTCGTACATGACGAAACTCGCCAAAAACGCCTGCGTGTAATGAAAGTTTTAGACGAGATAAACACATCTCACACTATGCACGATAAAGTCCATGTGGCATCTCACGTCCCAATGTCCGATATAGTGAAGCAACTTGCTCGCAGTCCGCTGTATTCCACCCGGTTTAATGAGATAATAACTATAAAGGTGTAGCAAATTGACACAGGTTTCAAAAAATGCTCTACAACACGTTACATTTCTGTTACAATTACTTAAAAATTTTAATATTAAAAGGCATAGTTATTAAATTTGCATAAGAAATCACACAAAATTATCACATTGTGCTTGTGTTACTAAATTGCATATAAAACCGCAAAATAAATTATCGCATTATGCTTATTAAATCTATTTTTCAAAATTGTGAGAAAGCAATATTGCTAGGTTCTATTGCTTTATTCCCTATGATTACGTCTTGTGACGATGAGTATGATTTGTCTGATATCAATTCTGATATCACAGTGGGTGGAGACATTAAAATCCCCATTGGAGAGACGGAAGAACTGACATTGTCACGAATTATTGACCTAACAGACCAACTTTATGTTGACAAGAACGGTGCGTATGCACTGACAACGAACGGTAACATCAATTTTGATATTGCCAAAGTGCCAACCATCACTATTAAAGACTTTGCAACGGAGCCTAATGATGTGCCTATAGAAGTAAATTTCGGTGCTCGCACTGTAATTTTGCCGGAACTGAAAATAGAAACTGATATTGAAACGGTTCTCCACATGGATGCCGAGCAAGATATTCCGGAAGAGGTGGAAAGCGTGTTCCGTATTGATTCAGACCCGATTACAGCATACGTTGTAGTGAAACTTATTGCTAATGATATGAGCGTTTTGGATAAGTTTACCAGTGCAAGTATGAAAGATTTTACTCTTTATTTCCCGCCGGAAGTGATTTTTGGTGAAGGTCTTGATGAACTGGACTACGAAACCAATATTTTCAGAACAAAGAAAGATTACACTTTTGATAAAAACGGTGAACTCCGCGTTCCGTTCCCAATTGTTGGCTTGCACAAATTGCCGGAAATTATCAACGGCAAAATGAATATCATTGAAGACCTGGACTGCAAAGGACACCTTTCTGCTGTCGCTGAAAACGTCAGCAATCTGGACTTTGAAGGTTTCAAAATGACTGTGCAGTTCGACGTCCCTGTGTTTGATGTTACAGACGTTACAGGTATAGTGAACACAAACATTGATATGGATTCGGAAATAGTTGATTTCGGTGATTTACCGGACGTTGTTACAGACCCGGAAACAAAAATCAATATCAACACCATGTCTCTCTGCCTTTCACTTGACAACCCTGTGGGTGTGCCTTTCAATGCGTCCCTCAAACTCACTGCACTTGACGCTGCAAAGAAAGCTATAAACGAACAGGTTACCGTTGACGTGAATATTGACAAGGCTGAAGGATTCGGACAGTCTAAAACCACAAATCTTTTCCTCACAAATTCCGCTACTCTCGCTGCTCCTGCAGGCTACAAGAAAGTGCTTGTGGAAAACCTTAACAAACTCGTTTCTCAAGTGCCGGAATACGTGGAAATAGACCCGGTTATAACTGTAGATAAGTCACAAACTCACACTGTTCGCCTCGGTCAAAACTACGCTACTATCGTAAACTACGATATGCAGATGCCGTTTGAGTTCGGTGAAGGTTCTCACATCGTTTATAGAGAATCCGTGGATAATCTTCACGATGATTTGGAAGACGTTGCAGACAAAGTGACAAGCATGGAGCTTTACGCAACTGTTGAAAGCACACTGCCATTCCAAGCTAAAATATCTGTTGTGCCTTACGACTATAATGGCACCGATATGAGCGACCGCATCAGCTACACTCCGTACGTGGTCATCGCTCCGGGAAATGAATCCGCTCCTACACAAGATGTTGAAATGAAATTCAGTGAAAAAGTAAAAGGTTCTTTGGAAGACTTAGACAGAATTGAGTTTATTGTGGAAGGTGACACTAAGGCTGCCGTTTCTGTCCTCAAGCCTACGCAGTACATCAAACTCAAAATGACTGCACATATTCCTGACGGTATTACTATCACAGACTAATAAACCAATCTTTTTTGTAAACTTCTAAACTGAATTCATTATGAAAACATTAAAATATATTATAGCAGCATTGGTGGCAGTTTCTGCTATTACACTCTCTGCACAAACTCCACACTCCGGTTATTTCATGGATATGCCGGGCAGACACCAGTTGAACCCTGCATTTGCAAATGAGTATAACTATATCAATATGCCTGTTATTCCTGCACTTAGCGGTATCGCAGTTGGTATGAACGGTAATATCGGTTTGGACAAATTCCTTTTCAAACGCAACGGCGAACTTGTTACAGGTCTTAACAGTGCTGTCTCTACGGAAGAATTCCTTGGCGGACTTAAAGATAATAACTTTATTGAAGCTAACGTTACCTACGAAATTTTTACACTCGGATTTAAGAAATGGGGCGGTTACAACACTATAGGTCTTAACTTCAAGTCAAGCACGGGTATTGGATTGCCTTACGGACTTTTTGACTTTGCAAAACGCGGACAAGTAGGAGGCGAATACACACAATACGATATCAGCGACATCAAAGTCCGTACAAACAACTATGCTGAACTTGCTATCGGTCACTCTCATGCCTTAAACAGCAAAGTGACTGTAGGTGCTAAAATTAAGTATATAGCAGGTCTTGGCTACGCAGACATGAAAGTGAGCCGTCTTGATGTGGCTATGGGCCAAGAAAAATGGTCTATCCGTGAAGCCGGTGAAATGTTTTATACGGAAGCACTTGACGTGATGTATAAAGACAACGGTGAAATAGACGATTTGGACTTTGGCAAGATAAACGTTGCCGGAAACGGTTTTGGCATTGATTTGGGTGTTGTTTATAATCCAATCAAGGACTTGACGCTTTCTGCCGCTATTACCGATATAGGTTTTATTTCATGGAGCGGAAGCAAAGCAGCACTCGTTGATAAGGCATTTGATTTTGACGGTTTCCACCACCTCGTTGCTGAAGACGACCCTGAAACCGGTGAATCCGCACTGGACCGTGAAGGTGACCAAATTGAAGACGATTTACGCGAACTCGTGCGTTTCGAGCACTCTGAATCCGGCAGCAAATCCGAATCACTTGCCACGACACTCAATATTGGCGTGGAATACAGTATTCTCCGTGACAAAATCTCTTTCGGACTTCTTTCCTCAAACAGATTCGGAGGTTTGCAGTCTTGGAACGAAGTTATGCTTTCTGCTAATTTCCGCCCTGCAAAATGGTTCCAGGCTACGTTAAACGGTTCAATGTCTAACCTCGGAAATTCACTTGGTGCAATGATTAACTTCTGCCCGAAAGGCTTTAACTTCTACATCGGTTCAGACTATATCCCGACAAAATACGCAAAACAAGGTGTACCTATGTCTTCATCAAAGATAAACCTTGTTATGGGTATGGCTTTCAAATTCGGCTATGCAAAGAAAGCTCCTGCAGCGGTTGAAGCAAAGTGATAATGTGAAATAAGGTTTTTAAGAAAATGCCTCAGACGTAATAGTCCGGGGCATTTTTTTGTATTATAAGTTTTTTAGAAATGCACTTACTGAAAATCAAAAATCTTTTATTTGCTGGATAAAGAACTGAGTGTAAATCTTTGCTCCAACATCATTCATGTGTGTACGGTCATTGAATAATTCAGGACGTTCTAAAAAGAAAGATAATTCAGAATTATCAATATATAATGCTCCATATTGCTTACATAATTCTTTCATTTTTGCCGCAGATAAGTTTGAACCATCTATTTTTACATATTTTGGTGAATCAATTATTACCATCTTTACTCCTTTATCGCGTGCTCTTGATAAAACGGTTCTGAAACGCTCTATTTTTATATTATTCAACTTATCATAAGATTTTGTAACCGTTACAATTTTATATACTTTGTGGTTGGGCGTCAAAGGAATATAACCTTTATTTTTATCTGCAAATGAATTTCTATTTTTATAACGTAATAGAATACGATGAAAAATAGAATTATATTTATAAATATTGCTCCATAATCTCGCATATTCTGTCCATGGCAATTCTTCTTTAATCGTATTAGTCACCCATTTATTTTTGTTAAAATAAGGATAAAGAGGTACTAAAGAGTCTTCAAAGTCTCCGGCTAAATATTCCGTCCCGTTTTCCCAAATAATCATTTGTGGGGAATACCTATCTAATATACTATTAATTATGCAGCAATTATAACTGAAAAAACAGCCGTCTCTGGCTACATTGTATAAAGAGGTCTGAAGTGAGTCTTCAATAATTTTTGTTACATAATGATGAGATGCACGCGAAGAACCTACGATAACTATAGGCGTATTTACATCATTTATAGAATAATATGTCATACCTACTTGTCCTTGGCCGCTTATCTTTGAAAGTATATTATCCATTAATTTGCCAATTGCAATATCTATAGAAAATACCAAACTGACTACAATCAGTGCAGAAATTCCAAATCTTAATAATCCTTTTTCATTCGAAAATATTTAAATTGTGAAGTGCTGATTTCCAACACTTCGTGT
>JBJECR010000024.1:0-20622 GCA_051871275.1 Muribaculaceae bacterium
AGAAAGATGTATTTACTCAGGTTTATCATCTTGTAAATATACTCTGTTTTATCAATATAAACACAGTTTAGATTTACAATTTCTGAATAGGTCTGAATACCTACGGGTAATCTTTTTAGTTCCTTAGTTTCCATAGTTCAATGCGTTTAAGACTACAAAAATAAGCAATTTCTTTCAGTTACAAAAGAAAACCTGCAAAATCATTCACGGACTTGGAAATTTTTTGTAATTTTGATTTCAAATTTTTTATTTATAAAAATATGAAACAGGCTCTTATAATAATGCTCATGACTATTATCGGCACAGGGGCGGTTCAAGCCAAGAATATGGAAACAGAACTGAATGAACAGTTGGAAGCACATTTCTCTACCGTATTCCGGTTCGATGAGCCGGGTGCAGCTGTAGTGCTCGTGAAAGGTGGCAAAAAGGTGTATGAACAGTGTTTTGGTTGGGCAGATTCCAATACCCAAACCCCGGTATTATTTAACACTAATTTTTGCATTGCGTCTGTGTCCAAGCAGTTTGCTGCAGTGGCTATTCTGCAACTTGCAGAGCAAGGGAAACTCTCGCTTAATGACCCTCTGAGCAAGTATTTTCCGCAATTTAAGGCTCCATTTTTCAAAGAAATTACACTTCACCATATTCTCAGTCACACTTCCGGTATTCCTGATGCACGTCCTCGCACAGATAGGGAATTTGTGCTCAATGCCACAGACATCAATTCCGTGGCTTATATGGACACTCTTTCTTATCTCAATTTCAAACCGGGCGACGGGCACTACGAATACATCAATCCTACCTACCAACTATGCTATCAGATAGTGGAAAAGGCTTCCGGCATGCCCTTTGAAACCTATATGAAGAAATACATATTTGACCCTGCGGGAATGACGCATACACAGTATTTTGAAGACGGAAGAGTGATGGAAAATGCCGCACACGGCTATGCTTTCAATGAGGCAGACGGTTCGTGGAGTGAATATGACTTTGGGGAGGAATCTTTTTTTGCCACTAAGGCTGACGGCGGAATCTACACTTCTATCAATGAATTTATCAAATGGGAACAAGCACTCCGCCACAATGTGGTACTTAAACCGCAGAGCCTAACGAACGCATATACGTCCAAAGTGCAAATTCCTGCCGATGCCGAATATGGTTACCAGCCCAATACGGGCTATGGCTACGGCTTTTTTGTTCAAAAGAATCCCGGAAGGCACGATATCATCTACCATACGGGCGACAATGGCGGGTTCACCATCTACGCAGGCAAAATACCTGCCACAGATATGATTCTGCTCGTGTTCAGCACACACGTCTTTCCACGTATGGAGGTGGTCAATAAAGCATACAGCATTATTGAAACCGTCTGCCCCGACTGGATTCGCACCGACAAATAATAGTCTGATTTAGAGCCTGTTTCATAACAAAAGTCAAAAGCAGAGATTGCAAAATTGGGGCGTTAATAAAACCCTTATTTCTTCAGTGTCACTAATTTATTGGCAATGGCGTAAATTATAAGTCCTGCGGTGGTGTGGATTTGTAGTTTTGCGGAGATATTTCTACGGTGTGTAGTGACAGTGTGTACGGAGAGGCAAAGTTTGTCTGCTATCTCCTTGTTGCTCAGCCCTTCCGTGATGCCGATGAGCACATCTTTTTCTCTATCGCTCAAAACGTCTGTTTTTTGTCGTTCATCAGTGGTGGCAGTATCATTATCAATAAAGACGGTATCTTTCTGCCTTTTCACTTTAGCCTCGCATAGCACTACGGAGGGCACAAAAAGCCTGTCCTCAATGTTGCAGTGCGAGTTGAGGTCCTGTTCACATTCAATAATATCCAGCAGTACATCGTTCAGCAGATAATTGTTTTTCTCCGGATAGTATTGGATAATGACATCTTTGAGTTCCTTTAGTTTATAGCTGATAGGAGCATGTTTTCCGGCAAAAGTGGAAATGGTGTAGTCACGGTTCAGCACGCCGTTTTGCAGGTTTTCCACATAAACGAAGACCACATTGTTTTCATATTCCATGTGTTTACGGACTTCCGTCACATAGTCGTCATAAAATTTAAGAATCAGCACGGCAATTTCATTTTCACCGGAGCAGTCTATAGCTTCAATGAGTTTGCGGCGAATATTAGGCAATTTGAAATTCAGAAAATATTCGTGAGCCTCTTTGAGGTATCCCATAAGTGAAACGGGCGAAATGTTTGCACTGTCAAAATCACGTTTGGAAACAAAGTTCACCACCTCCAGGAATGTGCGTTCATCAACATTATGTAGCGTGCAAGCCTCACGCACTGTGTCATTTCCAAAACCCAGAGGGATTCCGAAACGTCCGAGAACTGTGATGAGGTTACTGTTATCGCGGAGCAAATCACGCATTTTGTCGCCGGAAGTGTATTTTTTAACTGAAACCATAAAATTTGTGCCTTTGTGACGGATGAAAGAATGTTATAACAATTTGTAATTTTGCTTGCAAAATTAGCGAAGAAAAAATATTCCCGCAATACCTAATAATGATGAAAAACACGCTTTATTGCACTGCAAAAATACCAAAAATATAGTATTGCAGCCTCGTTTTTTAGTATCTAATTTTGCACCGTGAAAAAATTATTACCGGACATAAAAAAGATTGTTTTGATGATTGTTAAAAGTTTATTTTATTCGGCGATGGGAGTGGCTTTAGCCTTGCCACTCTCATCTTGTCATGGAATATTTGAGGGCATCTACGATGAGCCGATTATTGAAAACAACACAGGCTATGGCTTTATAAAAATAAATGAGGTAAACAGAACGGGTACTATCTACGTGAATGCTTCCGAATACACGGAGTGGCACTACGTTGACCTCAAAGCCAAAACCGTTACCACCAAGCAGTATGATGAACCTGCACCGGAAAACTGGGATTTTGCCATCCACCGCTACGACACAAAGACAAACGGCGGCAAAGTATGCGAAACGGTTTATGAGGACTTGAGCCTGCTTCCCGCACTGTCACAACTTCCGAAAGACAACTGGGTGAGCGACACTTGGACCACAAACAAAATCACGATAGACATGTCGCAAATGATGCAAGGCACTATCCTCTATGCGGAAGACTATTACAATTCCTGTCTTTCTCGCTGGCTGAATGTGGACACATCTTCCATGCCTCCGTCTTACACCCTTTCCGGCAAAGTGTATGTGCTTAAATTCAGTGATGGCACTCACGCTGCTCTCCGCTTGGAAAACTTTATGAATGATTCTGCCGTAAAAGGCTATATGACAGTAAATTATATATACCCGATTGCACAATGACAAAGAAAATACTACTTTTAAGCATACTTTTCAGCCTTAGTGCAAGTGCCGCAGACAGCAATGAGATTGTTTATGACACAGTGCCGTACTTCAATTTTGAGGAAGATGCCATAATGCTGAATCAGGTAGTGGTTACAGCCACACGCACACCAAAACTGCTCAAAGACGTACCTGTGGTGACACGCGTAATTCCGGAAAACGATATTAAAAGACTTGATGCAGACAATATCGGTAGCGTTTTGGAAGCGGAAATCCCCGGTATAGAGTTTTCTTACTCTATGAACCAGCAGAAATCCCTCAACATGTCCGGTTTCGGTGGAAATTCAGTGCTATTCCTCGTTGACGGGGAACGACTTGCAGGTGAAACGCTGAACAATGTGGATTACGACCGCCTGAATATGGACAATGTGGAGCGAATAGAGATTGTGAAAGGTGCCGCATCTTCGCTTTACGGTTCAAATGCCGTGGGTGGTGTGGTGAATATCATCAGTAAAAAGTCACTTGAGCCATGGTACGTAAACGTTCACGCTCGCTACGGCTCACATTCACAGACCCGTTTAGGTGGAACCGCAGGCTTCAATCAGGGCATAGTAAACTCCGTGACTACCGTTCAATTCACCTCCATAGATGCCATAAACCTTGACAACGACGGTGACTATTCCTCTGTATATGGCAATAACACAAAAAACTTTAAGGAACGACTTATCTTCACGTTCTCAGACAAACTCAACCTCACCGCTCGTGCAGGATTTTTCTTCCGAGAACGAGACTCTTCCGCCTCACAGAAAGACAGATACTACAGTTTTAACGGCGGACTGAAAGGAAACTACAAGTTTGACGAACGTAACGACTTAGAACTATCTTACAGTTTTGACCAGTACGACAAAAGCGACTATTACACTTACAACAAGCACAACATTCGCGACTATTGCAATACGCAAAACATTTTCCGTATTCTCTACAATCACACTTTCCGCGAAAAAGACGTGCTTACTCTGGGTACGGACTGCCTCAACGACTATCTGATGTCTTACCAGTTTGCAGACAACGGCGACTATACGCAGACATCTTCCGACGTTTTTGCACAGTACGACTGGAATGTATCGCAGAAAGTCAACATCGTGGGCGGACTTCGCTATGACTATTATTCCAAATCAGACTATTCTCAACTCTCTCCGAAACTCTCGCTAATGTACAAACCCGGCAGATTTACGCTTCGCTGCTCATACGCTGCCGGATTCCGCTCTCCCACTCTGAAGGAAATGTACATGAACTTCTATATGGGAAACATTTTCATGATTTATGGAAACCCCGACTTGAAAGCAGAGAAAAGCCACAATTTCTCGCTCTCCGGCGAATACAGAAAAGGACTGTACAATTTCACTCTTACCGGTTTTTACAATATCGTAAAAGACAGAATAACAACGGCTTGGGACAAATCACTCGCAGGTCAGGTTTATACAAATATGTCTCGCCTGAACATTTTCTCGCTTGACGCAAATCTCTCTGCAAGGTACCGCTGCGGTATCTCCTGGAAAGCATCATACGCTTACACTCACGAGCATATCCGCAAAGGAGAACCGGAACTCTCCTCCACTCGTCCCCACACTGCCACTCTCCGCATCGGCTACGATAAAGACTGGAAAAACTATGGGCTAAGCGTCACTCTTACAGGTAGATACCTCTCCGAACTCACCGCCGACGAATACACAGACATTACGTCTTACGAAGAAACCGTGACTCAAACATACCCCGGATATACACTCTGGAACTTGAACCTCAGCCAGAGAGTTTGGAAAGGAGTGAAGGTGACAGCCTCCGTGGAAAACCTCTTTGCTTACAAGCCGAGTTATTACTACTATAATTCGCCTTACACCACAGGTGCCACTTTCTCCGTAGGGCTGTCGCTGGACATTGACAAATTATTTTAATACACTATAAAACAACAACTTACAAATGAAACTACGCAGAATTATTCTTGCTGTCATCATTTTGCTGCTTGCCGCAGTTGCTTACTTTGTGTGGAGCAACTGCTTTTCCTCCACAAAAATTGCTTTTGTGAACTATCAGAGCATCACCCTGGGGCAGATAGCAAAAGCGGGCGGCAATGTGAATGTGAAACTCTCCGTGCTGGAGCCGGAAGATTTTGAAAATGCCGGGAATTACGATGCCGTACTCGTAAACGGCATGGGACTAAGAATCACGGAGGAGCAACGCGAAATCCTGAAATCCGCTGCGGAAAACGGACTGCCGGTGCTTACCACTATGGCTACGAATCCGGACAATGAGATTGTAACCGTGGATTCTCTCACCGCCGTTACGCTCAAAAAGTACCTCTCCGCAGGCGGCAGAACCAACTACCGCAATATGCTGGCTTTTATACGCCGCAATATTGACGGCAAAACGTTCGGAACAGACAATCCGGAAGAACCGCAACTGCGGCAATTAGGTCAGTTTTACCACATCGACCCTGCTAATCCCGACGATGAGGAAAAAGAATTTGACACTCTTGCCGACTATGAAAAATTTCTTGCGGAAAAAGGGCTTTATTCGGAAAAATCACCTAAAATAATCGTTACGGGTGTCATGGGCGACCCTACGTCACTTATAGACAGCCTGGAAAAAACCGGCAATACGGTTTATCCCGTGCGTGACATGAAAACCCTCGTAAATACTCGCCAAATAGACTCCATTCACCCCGCCGCTATAATAAATATGGCACACGGACGTTTGGGCGACTATATTGTGGATTACCTCAAAGAGGCAAACATTCCGCTATTCGCTCCGCTGAACGTGAATACCCTTGTGGAAGAATGGGAAAACGACAAAATGGGCATGAACGGCGGTTTTATGTCGCAAAGCGTGGTGATGCCGGAAATTGACGGTGCTATCCGCCCTTTTGCCCTTTTCGGACACTATACGGATGACGACGGACTGGAAAAACTCGCTGCAATTCCGGGCAGACTATCGGAATTTGTTAGTACCGTGAACAGGCACATCGCTCTCAAAAACAAGCCTGACAGCGAGAAAAAAATTGTGATTTATTATTACAAAGGACCGGGACAATCCGCACTCGCCGCTGCGGGACTGGAAGTGGTGCCATCGCTCCTTAATCTCCTTAACGTGCTGAAAGACAACGGTTACACTGTGAAAAATATTCCTGCAACATCTGCGGAATTTGCAGAACTGCTGCAAAAACAGGGGGCTGTTTTTAATGCTTACGCTTCCGGTGCCAAAGCGGACTTCCTCCGCACCGGAAATCCTCTGCTCATAAATGCTGAAGACTACAATACTTGGACTTCACACCTACTCAAACCATCAATGATTCAAGATATTAATGCACTTGACGGAGAATTTCCCGGTAGTTATATCTCAACGGGCGACGGGCAACTCGCTCTGCCGAGAATAGAACTGGGAAACATTGTGCTGATGCCTCAACTTGCAGCCGGTGCCGGTGATGACGATTTTGCTATTGTGCACGGCACGGATGCCGCTCCCCCTCACGCTTACGCAGCACAATATCTCTGGGCAAAATATGCCTTCCGTGCAGATGCCATTATCCATTTCGGAACTCACGGCAGCCTGGAATTTACACCTCGCAAACAGGTGGCTCTCAGCGGATACGACTGGGCGGACCGCCTGGTGTGTGATATGCCGCACATTTATATTTACTCTATCGGTGACGTGGGAGAAGGCATAATTGCCAAACGCCGCTCATACGCCACACTCGTTTCTCACCTCACTCCGCCTTTTATCGAGAGCAACGTGAGCAATACTTACAAGAGCCTCACGGAAGCAATCAGAAACTATAACGAAAATCCCGGTGAGGCAAACTCACTGAAAGTGAAGAAACTGACTGTGAAACTCGGTATTCACCGCGAACTTCGCCTGGACAGCAACCTCACCGTGCCTTACACGGAAAAAGACATAAACCGCATTGATGCCTTTGCGGAAGAACTTGCTTCAGAGAGAGTTACAGGTAAACTTTACACCCTTGGCGAACAGTATTCCGCAAAGGAAATCGCCACAATGTCTCGCTCGCTCACAGGTGATGCCAAAAAGGAATACGAAGAAAATCTGCGTATCAGCCCTAAAGCGGAGATGAATGCCATTCTTAATGCTCTCTGCGGCGGATACACCGCTCCCTCACCGGGAGGTGACGCTCTTGCAAACCCGAACTCCGTGCCTTCCGGCAGAAATATGTATTCCGTGAATCCGGAAGCCACACCGAGCGAAGATGCTTGGATTCAAGGTAAGAAATTGGCAGACAATACTATAGAAATGTA
Source organism: Muribaculaceae bacterium (assembly GCA_051871275.1). Taxonomy (GTDB): domain Bacteria; phylum Bacteroidota; class Bacteroidia; order Bacteroidales; family Muribaculaceae; genus CAJUPY01. The sequence goes on from JBJECR010000024.1 coordinate 7,582, forward strand.
CCGTGCAAACCATAATGATTCCGTTCCTCGCAAAGTGAGTTACACTCTCTGGAGCGGCGAATTTGTGGAAACACAGGGTGCAACAATAGCACAAATTCTCTATATGCTCGGTGTGGAGCCTATCCGCGACTACTTTGGCAGAGTTACGGATATCCGCCTGATACCATCAGAAGTGCTGGGACGACCGAGAATAGACGTTGTGGTGCAGACAAGCGGACAATTGCGTGACCTTGCCGCCTCACGCCTTTTCCTGATTTCCCGTGCTGTGGAAATGGCTGCAAAATCAAAAGATAAATACGAAAACTACGTTGCACAGGGCGTTTTGGAGGCGGAAAAAAGCCTTTTAGACAAAGGGCTTTCGCCTAAAGATGCTCGCCACGCCTCCACTTACCGCATTTTCGGCGGACTTAACGGCGGCTACGGCACAGGCATCACCGCAATGGTGCAGAGTGGTGACGGATGGGAAAATAAAACGGAAATTGCTGAGGTTTATATGAACAATATGGGTGCTTATTATGGTAGCGAGGAAGAATGGGAAAACGTTCAGAAACTCGCTTTCCAAGCGGCTCTCACAAATACGGACGCCGTAATCCAGCCTCGCCAGAGCAACACCTGGGGTGCACTGAGCTTGGACCACGTATATGAATTTATGGGCGGACTGAACCTTGCCGTGCGTACTGTCACAGGCAAAGAACCGGATGCCTATTTCAGTGACTATCGCAATCATAACCGCATGCGTATGCAGGAACTTAAAGAGGCTATCGGCATTGAAAGCCGCACCACCATTTTCAACCCAGAATACATCAAGGAAAAAATGAAAGGTGAAGCCTCCTCTGCTGCCGGATTTTCGGAAATTGTGCAAAACATTTACGGCTGGGACGTGATGCGTGACGAGGCTATAGACCAAGAAACCTGGAACGAGGTTTATAACGTATATGTGGAGGACAAATTCAATCTTGACACTCGCTCTTTCTTTGAAAGCAAAAGTCCTGCCGCACTGCAAGATATGACTGCCGTGATGATGGAAGCCGCTCGCAGAGATATGTGGCACGCAAGTGACGCTCAACTCGCAAATCTTGCCAAACTGCACACGGAACTTATCCAAAAATATTCTCCCGCTTGCACGGAAGCCGTATGCAACAACCCGCGACTGCGACAATTCATTGCCTCACAGCTTGACAAACAGTCTGCGGAACAATACGAGCAAAGAATCCGCGAAATCCGTCAGGCTGCGGCAAGCGGTGAGAAAAGCGTGGTGATGAAAAAAAACGTCACGGAAGCGGAACGCCGCAAAGATATGATTATAAACGGCACTATTATAGGTGTCCTTTTCATTGCGGTGGTCGCAGGACTTATTTATGTGGTTCGCCGCAGACGTAAAGATATGGAAGACTAAACAAAAGGCTAAATGAAAATACTGTTATCCATAATTGTCTTCCTTTCATTCGCCGTTTTCTCCCTCAAGCAGACGTTTGGCGGAAAAGTGCAAACAGCCGTGTGGGCAGTGGTTTGCGGAATAGCAACAATCTGCTTCGGAAACCTTGCAATCAGCCTTTCCAAAGCGGAGATTTTGGCACTGATAAGCAACACTTCTCTCATGAAGGACCTTGCCGTGATTATATGCCTGGAAACAGGTCTGCACATTGCTTTTTGCATCATGGCAGTGAGAGCGGAAGCGGAAAAAAGTCACGGCAAAATATTCAAATTCGTGTTCACGGTGCTGAAATGGTTTCCCGGAGTCACAATTTTTCCGGCTGCATTTTTTCTGCTCACGGCAGTGATATTTTCCATGCCGGGAACAGATTTTGACGCTATACGTTACGCCATAGGTGGTGCAATAATGCTCGTTTTGCCTGCAATGTCTTACTCTGCGGCAAAAATACTGCCGGAAAAAGACATCCGCACGGAATTGCTTTTCATCACGAGTACGCTCCTTGCAATGGTGTCTATTCTCTTAAGTATGAAGTAATTAAGGCTTAGGAAACGGGAAATGGAAAACGGGAATTAGGAATTAGGAAATAGTAATTAGTAAATAGTAAATAGGAAATAGGAAATAGCAAATAGTAAATTTAAGCAGTAGTTTGTAAGTTGATGGAGATATGGGAATCTCCAAGTCTTTGTCTGTTTCCATATCTCCATTTTTAATCATCAAAGAAATCTGCATTTTTAATCACTAAAAAATATAACAAAAATGAACTATATTTCAGACATTCTGTATATGATTTCCACCGGGCTGCTTGTACCCGTGGTAGTGCTTCTTATTTTCTTTTTTCTGCGAGCACTTATCCTTATAATAAACTTTTTTGCACAGTACCGCACTGCGGCTAAAACGTCTGTTCTGCTCAGCGCCACTCTTGACGACCTCACCGTGCAAAACTTTGATTCTATGGCAGATAAGTTACCTGCTAAAAGCAAAGCCCCGGCAGTGGTTTTCCTTAAAAAACTCCTTGCCGCAAAAGGTAGCAAGGCTATGAGAGCCAAAATCCTGGGCGAATTTGAAGTTGCAGTTGCAGCAGACATTGCCACTTCCAAAACACTCTCCAAAATGGGTCCGATGCTCGGACTTATGGGTACGCTCATCCCTATGGGACCGGCACTCGTGGGACTTGCCACGGGCGACATTGCTTCCATGGCATACAATATGCAAGTGGCTTTTGCCACTACGGTTGTGGGACTGTTTGCCGCCGCTATCGGCTTTGTGACGCAGACCGTAAAGCAGCGTTGGTACCTCCGCAATCTCACCTCACTGGAGTACGTTTCACAGTTTATGGACGAAAATTTCCCGGAAAAATGAGACGCAGAAGATTACTACTTGACGATGACAGCGACCCGATGAGCGTGGTGAGCAATCTTTTTGACGTTGCCATGGTGTTTGCAGTGGCACTTATGGTGGCACTTGTCACTCGCTACAATATGACGGAAATGCTCAGCAAAGAAGACTTCACCATGGTGAAAAATCCGGGTAAGGAAAATATGGAAATCATCACTAAAGAGGGCGAAAAAATCAGCCGCTACACTCCATCTGAAAATCAAGACGCAAAAAATTCCAAACTCGGCAAAAAAGTGGGAATTGCTTATCAGCTGGAAAACGGTGAGATAATTTATGTGCCGGAATAGTGCACAAATTTTTCAAATGGGAATTATGGAAAATCACACATTGAAGCGGAAATGCATAATGTCACCGTCTTGGACAACGTATTCTTTGCCTTCTACGGAGAGTTTGCCGGCTTCTTTTACTCCTGCTTCGCCTCCAAGGTTTACGTAGTCGTCGTATTTGATGACTTCTGCTCGGATAAAGCCTTTTTCAAAGTCGGTGTGGATTATTCCGGCACATTGCGGTGCTTTTGAGCCTCGCATAAATGTCCAGGCACGTACTTCGTCTTCTCCGGCTGTGAAATACGTCTGGAGGTCCAGAAGTGCGTAAGCTGCTCTGATAAGGCGACTTACACCGGATTCTTTAAGGCCTATTTCTGCAAGAAATTCCTGACGTTCTTCCCAGGTGTCAAGTTCTGCGATGTCGCTTTCCGTCTGTGCTGCCACAATCAGAATTTGTGCATCTTCATCTTTTACGGCTTCACGCACGGCATCAACGTATTTGTTTCCGTTCACGGCAGAGGCATCGTCAACGTTGCAAACGTAAAGCACCGGCTTGTTTGTGAGCAGGAAGAGGTCTTTTGCAAATTTCTGCTCGTCAACGGTTTCAAATTTCACGGAACGTGCGGGCTTGCCTTGGTCCAGAGCGTCTTTAAACTGCTTGAGGACTTCATACTGCATTTTTGCCACTTTGTCACCTCCGGTTTGAGCCTGTTTTTGTGTGCGAGCAATGCGACTTTCAATAGTTTCAAGGTCTTTCAGTTGAAGTTCGTAGTCAATAATTTCCTTGTCGCGAACAGGATCCACGGAGCCGTCAACGTGAGTGATATTATCGTCGTCAAAGCAGCGGAGAACGTGGAGAATAGCGTCAGTTTCACGGATATTTGCCAGGAACTTGTTTCCCAGTCCTTCACCTTTGCTTGCACCCTTCACAAGTCCTGCGATATCCACAATTTCCACAGTGGCAGGCACCACGCTGCGAGGGTGGCACATATCCACGAGTTTGTTAAGTCGCTCATCCGGGACGGTGATAACGCCCACGTTTGGTTCTATAGTGCAAAAAGGGAAATTCGCAGATTGTGCCTTAGCGTTTGAAAGACAGTTAAAAAGAGTGGATTTTCCAACGTTTGGAAGTCCTACTATGCCGCATTGCAGTGCCATATTGTTTTGAGTAGTATGTTTAGTTTGTAAGTTTGTAAATTCGTTTTATTACCATTTGAAGCCCAGTTCCGTGAAGAGGTCGCGGTCTTGATCGATGTTGTTACCAACAGTTGTGAGCATATCTCCCACGAGTGCTCCGCTCATACCTCCGCGGAGTATTCTGCGTGTAGCTTTGTCGCTCAGGCGGAGTCTGCCACCTGCAAAGCGGAGATTACACTTTGGTGCCACAAGTCGGAAAAGCGCCACTGTGAGAATAATTTCTTCCTCGCTGATAGGAGCCTCGTTTTCCAGCGGAGTACCTTTGATAGGGTTGAGGATATTGATTGGAATGGAGCAAGCACCTGCTTCACGAGCTTCTTCCGCAAGTTCAAGACGCTGTTCCATAGTTTCGCCCATTCCTATAATACCGCCGCAGCATACTTCCATACCCACTTCACGAGCGGCACGGATAGTGCGGAGTTTATCTTCGTGGCTGTGTGTAGTGCAGAGCTTGGGAAAGAAAGAAGCGGCTGTTTCCAGATTGCAGTGATAGCGATTTACGCCTGCATCCTTGAGTTGCTGAAGTTCTTCCTTAGTGAGCAGACCCATAGAAGCACAAAGCGAGATGGAAGACACCTTTGCAGCATCACGGAAAATGCTGCAGAAACGTTTGATGTCTGCCGGAGCCACTTTTCTACCGCTTGTGACGAGAGAAAAACGGCGTACACCCTTGCTTGTGTTCAGTTCCACAGCTTTCATCACCTCATCGTGAGGAATAATATCGTATTCCTTGCACCCTGTTTTGTGGAAACGAGACTGCGCACACCACTTGCAGTCTTCCGAGCAACGACCGGAACGAGCATTCACGATAGAGCAAGTGTCCATAGTGTCACCACTCCATTTTTGCCTAATCTCGTCTGCGGCGTCGCAAATATCATTTATGTCAAACTGTTTGCTAATTTCTAAAGCATCTTTTATGCTGCAAGGCTCCCCTTCCAGGACCCGAGCCTTAATTTGCTCAAGTAAATTCATAATGTTTTTATTTTACGAGTGCAAAATTAGCCAAAAAATCAATACGATAGTATCTATTTTTGCATAAAAAGAACAATTTAGCCTGCCACACTCATTGCTTTTGCATTTCTCATGTTTATAAGGTCTGTGAAAGTGTCGTAGATGTCGGCGAGGGCTACGGTGGCATTTTGGATTTGTTTTTCGTATCGTTCCACTCCTACGCTGCCGGAGATGTCGCCGCCATAGAGGGTGGAGTTTACTCCGGAGACGTCTTGGAGCATTTTCAGCTGCACTTCCAGGAGTTTTGAGGCTCCTGCATCAAGTCCGGAGGATGCCACCTGGTGTGGTGCATCGGTCTGCGGAAGTGAGTGATACGGGATTACTCCGCCACATTTTGCCCAGTTTTGAATGTAGGTTTCAATTCCGAGTGTTTCGTCCATGCTCTCTATCGGCAGGAGCAAAGCACCCTTTGCAGAGCTGCTCATAATGTGGTCTATGAGTGTGATAAGGCGATTTATGTGCCTCTGCTGGGGAATGATGTCTTCCACAAAAGAGTGAATTTCACCGTCTATCATCGGGTATAGTTTCACCACAAAGGGGTGTTCGCCATGTGGATACGGCGACACGAAATTGTCTATTTCTTTGCCGTCAGGCGAGAAAATGCGGCATCTCCAGAGAGTTTTTACGCTCCATTTTACGTTTATTCCGGAGCGGTTTTTTTCTGCTCGGAGTGTATTTTCCTTTTCCAGGTCTTCCAGGTTTGAAACGTGACATTCGTAGTATGTGCCACGTTCTTTGTCGTGGCATCGGAGTGTCTCGCAGCTTTCCAGCGTCCATACTTCTATCACACGGCAACGCCCTGTGGGAGAGTAGAAAAACGGACTGTCCGCCTTGCCTGAATCTCCGCCTATATTGCCGTTTTCGCTGCTGTAAAGAGCCGCTTCCGTGAAGATTTTACGCAGCTCTGCGGCACGATTTCGGTCGCCGTGGGCATATTTCATAATCACTTCCGGCATACTCATGTCGTGGAGCATGCCTATTAGCTGAATGTCCCAGCCACGAGGATCTCGCACGGAATTGATGAAGAAATCTGCGGGGCAGACGTTATCCACGAATGTTTCCACCGTTCCTTCACGGCGACATTCTCGTGTTATTCTTTGGATTGCACAGCCGGAGATGAGAAACTCTTCCAGTAGTCGGCAGTCCAGTTCGTCAAGGCGGTTCACGTCGTAGAGGTGCTGGATTTCGGGTTTCATTTTGCCCTGATTTTCACGGCGAACGGTTCGGTATCTACCCACAACAGTTTTTACGAGTTGGCGGATAAGATTGTTTGTGATAGGTATTCTGCCGGAGCGTTCCGCCACAGTACCTTCTTTCACGGGCAGCCCTGTTTCGCTGTCTGTGATGATGTCGTCCCACTGGCGACCGTAGGTGTAATCTTTGTATCTTGTTCTACGCCTGCGTAGTTCGCTGCAAGCCTGCCAGGCACTAAGTGCTGTCTTGAAAATCATAGTGATAAAGCAAATTAAATTTTAACTGTCGGAATTGTTGAGAGAGCGGATTCATCAAGAGTGTAAGTGCCGTCTTCCGGCAGCACCACGGCATAAATATGCTCTATCTCCGGAGGGTTTCCTGCGGCATCGTGAGCATAAATGGTGAGGTTGTTTCCCATGCCCATCACCGCCACCGGTTCGTATGCACCTCCGCGAGAGTATTCGCTTCTCTGGAGAGTAACTTCATAGCAGTTCACGTCTGTGTATGGGATAATGTCCTGCTCGCAACCTTTAATCCTCACGGCGAGCACTCTGCGGCATCGTTCAGGCAGCTTAACCACCACCGCCCCGGAGTCGGGGCGGTTCATGGCGGCTGTCTCAAGTGCCAAATCCGTGATAGGAAGCATTTTGGCATCACCGGTGTCCAGGAGGTTGAGGTACCAGTCGCGAATCTCCAGTTTCAGCACATAGTCTATGTCTATACCGGAGGTGCGTACCTCGCTGCAATCCGTGCGGATTGGTTCCAGGAAGTGGCGTGCTTTCCACTGTGCGAGCATTTGGTCTTGTGACAAGGTAATCATATCATTAATAATCCTAATAATCCTTATTATTGAGCCACGATTCTCATGTGTGAATTAGGATAGCGGAGCACGAGGCAACTTGCTTCCGTGATAATCACGGCTTCCGTGTTGCGGAGACCGGAGCTGCGGAGGTCAAGACGCTCTGTGCGGAAAGGAACGTGAGAGTATTTTGTGAGGTACTCGGGGTCCAGGACAAAGGCATCTTCAGAGTGTCCGCATTGGTCGAAGATTTCGCTGAGCACCACGTAGAAAGTACCGAATTTGGTGCAGATTTCCGTGAAGTCTATGCCCCACTTTGTTTTTACTTCACCGGAATTGATAGTACGCATTATTTCCAGTTTGTGGAGAGCTTCGATAAACTTTGAACCGCCAATGAGCACCTTTCGCGAGCTGCCTGCATTACCCGTAAAAGCATTGCGTGACATTTCCACAAGAGAGTTATTGTCAAAATTGCCGGAGGTGTATTTCCACTCGTGGTTTGTCTGATTCCAGATTCCTCCCGTGAGGAGTACGTCTTCCTGCTTGCCCGGTTCGCGGAAACGCATTTTGGAACCGAAAAGGAAGTTTTTCTCCATGCCGAGTCGCATATCTATTATAGCCACTTCTTCCTGGTCCGTAAATGTCCAGCCCACTTCCTTGTCTGCGAGTTTCTGGAACACGGATTGCTCCACTTGTGCCTTGAAAATCTGGCAATAGTTTTGAGATTTCACCGGGAGTGCTTCAAACTGCGGTGTCTGCACGTCAAGCTCCGTAGCAGCCTTACCCATACGGATAATTTTTTCTCCTTCATTGATTTCCGGAACGATATTCGTACCCGCGGAAGAATTGTAATTGTTCACGGAAATCACGCTCAATGTTTTGTTTTCCGCTGCTGTCACATAGAGGATGAGTGATTCCTTTTTGCCATCGCGAGTGGTGGCTTCTACTCCCGGGATAAGCAGTGTTTCCGATGCTTGGAAGATATTGCTATCCACCGTTATCGTGGAAACGGGATTTTCTCCTCCAAAGCCTTGCACATAATTGGTCACTTTTGCCTCTATCGGTTTGGTATCCACGGAATAGAAATCCACTATCATGCTACCTGCTTTTCTGGTGCCGCCCCAGCGTGAAATTTGGTCGATAGGCGTGGACATAGGGCGAATTTTCACCACACGATTGTCCAACTCGTTTTTCAGCAAGTCCGGAACATTCTGATTCGTCACTGCCGTTGTGAGTGGTCCATTGAGCACTGCTACACCATTTTCTGTTTTCACTGTCATTGTTTCAGCCATAGTAATAAAAGTTTTTAGAGATTAAAAAATAAAGGTAAATAGTTAATAATAAGGGAATTATATATCCCAGATACTTTTGCGGATATTGTTCAGAATCATCACTTCATCATCTGTGTGATACTCCGCCTTTTGTCTGATGTTTGCCTCACCCGGAGCAGGACGCTGCATCAGTCTTTCCGCACGCTCGTTCAGTCCGCGGAGGTACCCTCTGTGCTCCGCTTCCGCAATTTTTGCTTCCATTTCCGCTGCAGTCATAGCCGAGTTCTCCTCCGCTTTTTCCTCTCCGGGAGCATTGCCGACATCTTTCACATTTGCTGTTTGCACTTCCGGAGTAAGATTTTCCGGATTTTCATCCTGCTCACCGGTCATTACGTCTGACACGGTTGGCAATTCTTCACTTTGCATTTCCTGGAATTCCTGTGTTTCTAAATTTTCATTCATAATAAGATTAATTTTTCCGCCTGTGGCGGTGGTTAAAGGTTAAAGGTTAGAGGTTAGAGGTTAGAGGTTAGAGGTTAGAGGTTAGAGATTTATGTGTGTCGCTGAACGATAAACGCTAAACGATATCCGCTCCCCGCTAAACGATAAACGCTAAACATTCAACTTCGACACTGCAAAATTACTTTCCCGAATCACCCCAAATCAATACCTTTGTTCCGCACAATTAAATTTATGCTTATAAATTCCTAAACATCAGCAATTTACAATATTGTTAATAAAAGTTAATTACTAATACTACCACTGATATTAAACTATTTTTCGTAAATTTGCAGAATAAACGGAACATGTATGAGCAATAACACAAAAATCCTTTGGGCTGACGATGAAATAGACCTCCTCAAGCCTCACATTTTGTTTCTAAAACAGAAAGGCTACGAGGTGGTAACTGCCAATAATGGTCGTGATGCCATTGAGGCGGTGGAGCAGTCGCCGTTTGACTTGATTATCCTTGACGAAAATATGCCCGGACTTACCGGACTGGAAACATTGGGACAAATTAAACAAATTGCCCCTGCCACTCCCGTGATTATGATTACTAAAAGCGAGGAGGAAAACATCATGGACCAGGCGGTGGGTAATAAAATCTCGGATTACCTCATAAAACCCGTAAATCCAAACCAAATCCTCATTTCCATAAAGCGTAATGTCCACTCCGACAGGCTTGTTTCTGAAAAAGCCTCTGCAGACTATCGCCAAGAGTTTGCTCGCATCTCCTCTGCTATCAGCGACTGCTACACCGTGGCGGACTGGGCTGAACTTTATCGCAAAATCGCTTTCTGGGAAATGGAACTCGCAGCCGCTGACACAAATATGGACGAAATGCTGCAAATGCAGAAAAATGAGGCTAATAACGCCTTTTATAAGTTTGTGAAGCGTAACTATGAGGAGTGGATTACGAATCCGGAGGCTGAAAACCGTCCTATGATGAGCCACGAGGTGATGAAAAAGAAGGTGTTCCCTCTGCTTGACGCCGGTGAAAAGGTGTTCCTGATTGTGATAGACAATTTCCGTCTGGACCAGTGGATGACCGTAAAACCGATGCTCAACGAGTTTTTCACTTTTAACGAGGAAACTTACTGCTCCATTCTCCCAACTGCCACTCAATACGCCCGCAATGCCATTTTCTCCGGTTTACTCCCCGTGAATATTGAAAAAATGTTTCCGGACTTATGGGTTGACGAGGACTCCGAGGAGGGCAAAAACATAAACGAGTCGCCGCTTATTGCCACTCAGTTTGAACGCTACCGCCGTCAGTGCCGTTTCTCTTACAACAAGATAAACGACTCTGCTGCAGGTGAAAAGCTGCTCAAGGAATTTGCTAACCTGGAGGGCAACGACCTGAACGTGATTGTGCTGAACTTTATCGATATGCTCTCACACGCTCGCACGGAAAGCAAAATGATACGTGAACTTGCCTCCAGTAATGCCGCTTACCGCTCACTCACGGAATCCTGGTTTAAGCACTCTTCCGCTCTTGAACTGTTCCGCAAAATAGCTTCCAAGGGCTACAAAATAGTGCTTACCACGGACCACGGCACTGTCCGTGTCACAAACCCGATAAAGGTGATTGGAGATAAAAACACTAACACAAATCTCCGCTACAAAGTTGGTAAAAGCCTGAGTTACAACAATAAGGAGGTTTATGAAATAAAAAAACCGGAACACTACGGACTTCCCTCTCCTAATGTTTCTTCTGCGTATATTTTTGCAGGAAACCAGGATTTCTTTGCGTATCCGAATAATTATAACTATTATGTGCAATATTATACGGATACTTTCCAGCACGGCGGTATTTCCCTTGAAGAAATGATAATCCCGATTATTACCCTCACAGCAAAATAACATCATGACTAAAACAATCACAATCAAGTCGCTTGCGGAAATTGAAAATGCGGCACGAGAAATGGCTGCAGAAATGGGCGACTACACAATCTTTGCTTTTTACGGCGAAATGGGTGCCGGCAAAACCACTTTCATCAATGCTCTCTCTCACGTTCTCGGTGTGGAAGACGATGTGACAAACTCTCCCTCTTTTTCCATTATCAACGAGTATCGCTCAGACACTACTGCAGAACTGATTTATCACTTTGATTTATATAGACTTGAGTCTATCGATGAGGCGTTTGATATAGGTGTGGAAGACTATTTTGATTCCGGTGCTCTATGCCTACTGGAATGGCCGGAAAGAATTGAAGACCTCCTCCCGGAAGACACCGTGAAAGTAAATATCACCGTAAACCCTGACGAAACCAGAACTCTCACTCTTAATTTCCCGGAAGAATGAAAATAATCTGTCTGCCAATTACCGAATCAACCAATACTCACCTTTCTTCAATAGCCGCTGAGGCGGAGGAATACACCGTTGTCAATGCTGATGCTCAGACCGCAGGCAGAGGTCAGAGAGGTAATTCCTGGGAAGCCGAGCCGGGCAAAAACCTCACGTTTTCAATCCTTCTGAAGCCGGAACATATCCTTGCAGCAGACCAGTTTATCATCTCTCAGGCTGTGTCTGTGGCTATCGCAGGTGTGCTCGCAAAAAAGGTGAAAAGTGCAGGTGAAGTTGCTGTGAAATGGCCAAACGACATCTATGTTGACAACCAGAAAATTTGCGGAATACTCATAGAGAACTCTCTCTTAGGCAGCAAGATACGCTATTCAATAGTGGGTGTGGGACTGAACGTGAACCAGAAAAATTTCAAGTCTGACGCTCCAAATCCCGTTTCACTAATCCACATTACGGGCGAAGAAACGGACCGCACAGCTCTCCTTGACGAAATATGTGCGGCTATAAGTCGTTGCATGGATGCCACAAAGACGGAAAAGGGTAAAAAAGACATCGTGGCAATGTATAAATCTCGAATTTGGCGTCGCGAAGGAGAACATAAATACCGTATTCCGGGCGGAGAAACTTTCAGAGCGGAAATTGTGGATATTGCCTCTTCCGGACATATCACACTCCGTGACACCGACGGAAAAGACAGAATTTTTGCATTCAAGGAAGTGCAATACATACTTTAAGAAGAATAAAAAATGAATATCACCGTATGGCTGCGTGCCATGAGACTACAGACGCTGCCCGTGGCTACTTCCAGCCTGATTGTTGCCGTCGCACTGATGAGGAATTATGCTGACAGTCAGAATCTTGGCATAAACACTACAGCCACTGTGCTATGCTTTATTTTTGCGATACTTGCACAAATAACGTCTAACTTCGCAAACGAATACTACGATTTTGTTCGAGGTGGCGACAAGGCGGGGCGTGAAGGGTTTCGCCGTGGTGTGGCGGAAGGCGATATCAGTCCTAAGGCAATGAAAATCGCCACTTTCGTCAGTATCGCAATAGCCTGTGCCGTAGGACTTTGCCTTGTGCCTGTTGGTGGACCGTTGCTCATACCGCTGGGACTGGTGATAGCCCTTGCAGCCTTTGCTTACAGTGCCGGACCATATCCTCTGTCGCATCACGGACTGGGCGAGGCGGCAGTGATAGTATTTTTTGGCATAGTGCCCGTTTGCATGACTTTTTATCTCTCTTTTTTCACCGTCACGCTTGAAGTGCTGCTCGCATCCGTGGCACTCGGACTTATTTCCGCTAATGTGCTGATAGTGAACAATTACCGTGACTATGCCGAGGACCTCGCATCCGGAAAACGAACGCTCGCCGTGGTGTTTGGTCGCAAGGCATATAAATATTTTTATCTTGCAAATTCCCTTGTGGCTGCACTCCTCCTTTTGCCGGCGATACCGTATTGGCTTTCAGCCTGTTATGTAGCCGCATCCGCCACAGTATTTTTTGCCGGACTTTGCCGCAAAGAGGGAAAAGCCCTGAACGCCATCCTTGTGGCAACCTCACTCACAATGCTACTCTTTGCTATTGCAATTCTGGTCGTGAGTCTTTAAGAGCCTGTTTCATAATAAATGTTAAAGCAGAGGCGGGCAGTCATTGAGCAGATT
>JBJECR010000025.1:0-20604 GCA_051871275.1 Muribaculaceae bacterium
TTTCAACAAGGAACAAAAGGTGCAAGTGGTAAAGGCGGTTGTGCCGTAAGAAAGAGAATCCGCACATCCATCGTCAAACCCTCGGTTTGATGCGGATATGCGGACTTTCTTTCAGCCATGCCGCCAGTGCCGATGACCGACCCTTACCACGTAAGGGTGAATCATCCGCACGGTTTCACTTGCGCCAAGAGGAACAACAAAAAGAAGAAAACAGCAAGCCCCCGTAAAAGTACCTCTCTCGCATAGCCATGAAAGGGTTGTCCGCTTGCCGATTGTCTAAACGAGAGTTTAGGCTTCAAAAGCGGACATTCCTTTCGGATATGCCATAGTAGGAAAGAGGTTGTCTGAACTCGTTTCAGCCAACGCCTTTCCTACATGAAAACTCACTTTTACGGAAGAACAGTAACGAACAGGTCAAGAAATCACGCTCAAAAACACAGAAAAATGAGCAAATCCTTGGAGTACCCGAATAAAAAGTGTACCTTTGCAAACAGAGTTGTGAGGCGAAGTAAATCACAGAATATCAGTGCACTTGCACTTTCGCTAAATCGTTACCATAAATCCGCAACTCCTTCATTCTATTCTGATATTCAATCAGATATAAGTTTTTTGATTATCCCCTTCAATAATAGTATCACTACTCGGTACTTTTGCTTTTCTCTATGTTGTGAATTTCAGTTTGAATCTTCTGACGTTATTTGCTCTTGTGCTCGTGATTGGGACAGTGGTTGATGATGCAATTGTAGTAGTAGAAGCTGTACAGGCAAAATTTGATGAAGGATATGAGTCTGCTTATCGTGCTACAATTTACGCAATGGGTGGACTTACGTCTGCACTATTTACCACGACTATAGTCTTTATGGCAGTTTTTATTCCTGTTTGTTTTATGGGTGGAACCACAGGTGTCTTTTATACTCAATTTGGACTTACTATGGCTGTAGCGGTGGCAATTTCGTTGCTAAATGCTCTTACGTTAAGTCCTGCCTTGTGTGCCCTATTATTAAAGCCGAGAAAGATACACGGATATTTGAATTTCTCGGATCGTTTTCACCTTGCTTTTAATAAGTCTTTTGGAATTATTCAGAAACGTTACAAAAAAAGTGTAAATTTCTTTATGCATCACAATTATATCACCATTTTAGGAATAATTGCCTGTTTTGCTGTTCTTTATTGGCTGATGAATATTACCAAAACAGGACTTGTGCCGCAAGAAGATATGGGCACTATTACTATAAACGTTCAGACTGCTCCCGGTAGCAATCTTGCCGAAACTGAACGGGTGATGAATCTTGTGGAAGATGCAATTAAAGATTTACCGCAAATAAATATCTATTCTCGAATCACGGGAAAAGATGCAAGACATAATCAGTCTGCTTCTGCAGGTTCTTTTACTATACGTCTTACGAATTGGAGTGAGAGAAACGGTAAGGGAGATGATATTTATTCAGTCATATCGGAAATTTATAAAAGGACAGATAATATTACTGCAGGACAGATTCGTGTTTCCACTCAACCTATGATTTCCGGATATGGCACAACAAATGGCTTTGAATTATATATTCAGGACAAAAAGGGTGTTACCACAGAAGAACTTCTAAATCAAACAAATAAGTTTATTTCAGCCCTAAACAAACGTCCGGAAATTTCAAGAGCATATACTACTTTTGATACTAAATATCCTCAATATTCAGTTGAAGTGGATGCTGCACTATGTAAAAGAAACGGTGTCTCACCGGGGGATGTGTTAAGCACTTTGGCGGGGTATGTTGGAGGTAATTATTCGTCAAATCTAAATAGATTCACAAAATTATATAGAGTGATGGTTCAAGCTGCTCCGGAATTCAGACTTGATACTGAATCGCTTGACAATATGTTTGTACGTACATCAGCAGGAAAGATGTCCCCGATATCACAATATATTAAATTGACTCCTGTTTATGGTAGTGAAAGCCTTTCAAGATTTAATTTGTTTTCCGCAATTGCTGTGTATGGCACTCCTACCGACGGTTTTAGTTCCGGTCAAGCCATAAATGCTATAAATGAAGTGGCATCGGAAGTTTTGCCTGAGGGTTTCGGTTTTGAGTATGGAGGTATGTCGCGAGAGGAAGCATCAACCGGCGATACCACGACTATTGTTTTTGTGATATGCATTGTATTTATATATCTCATTTTATGTGCTTTATATGAGAGCCTTATGATACCTTTTGCAGTAATACTTTCCGTACCATTCGGACTTTGCGGAAGTTTTATTTTTGCAAACTTTTGGGGGCTTGAAAATAATATTTATATGCAGACCGGACTTATAATGCTAATAGGCTTGCTTTCTAAAACTGCGATATTACTCACGGATTATGCATCAACCCGTCGCAAAGAGGGTTACTCTATAGTGTCTGCTGCTCTTAGTTCAGCAAAAGTACGTTTACGTCCTATCTTAATGACATCACTGACAATGATTTTCGGTATGTTGCCTCTCATGTTTGCATCAGGTGCAGGGGCAAATGGTAATATTTCCGTGGGCGTAGGCACAATAGGTGGAATGCTTATCGGCACAGTGGCTTTGATTTTTTTCGTACCAACGCTATTCATATTTTTTGAATTAATACAAGAAAAAATCACCCCCGTGAGGGAATGATTCTTTCAATTAAGTTAGTAATTTATATTAGTTTAATTCACTTTTATTAGGCAGTGTGATAGAGATATTATGCTGCCTTTATTGCTATTTTATTCTGATGATTTCAGGTATATAAGCTTTAACCTTAACCGGCATACTATTTTCAGAAAGAGAGAGTTCAATATCTTTGTCGCTGAAAATCATAGCCACTTGGTTTTCGCTTAAAGTATCTGTTTTCTTGACAACAAGCACTTCCGCTCCCGCAATTTTTGGTGAATAAAATTGGCAAGTTCCTCGCCACATTGCAGGATTTTCTTTTCTCATTGCAAAAGCATGTGAGATATAGTCTTTCAGACGCTGTTCATCTGCATTATTCGCTTTGATGTGTCCTGTAGTACGAGCTATATTGTCTTTCTGCCCACCGGTAGTGTTTTTGCTCAAGTCTGCGTATTCATCACCATAATAGAGAGTTACAGGACCGCTGTAACCTGCAAGTATCGCATTGCGAAGCATAAGTTTCTCGTAGAAATAATCTCCGGTAATATGGTCAGCAACACGGTATCCGTCATGGTTTGTGAGGAATAGGTTAGGCATCACGTCATCGCTACAATAACCGCGAGAAACAGGATTTGAATACACTGTGATGATATCCTTCCAGCCGTTTTCAAGTCCTTCCCCTTCTATTTCTTGCATAGGACCGCTTATAAGTTCTTTACCCTGAAAATCAAATGCACTTATGAGTCCGCAGTCACGGAAAACACCTTTATTTATTTGAGCGGCATCACCCCAATCTTCGCCGACCATATAGCCGAGAATACCCCATTTTTCACCGGCATTGCGACGTTTTTCGCAGCATTGTTCAACTGCTTGGCGAATTTCAATCCAGTAATCGTGTCCACCTTGTAGCATTTGATAAGCCTGGTCAAGTCGCCAACCGTCTATATTGAAATTTTCAATCCAGTATGTAGCAACTTCCTTGATGTATTCCAAACTGCCGGGAAATTTAACGTTACCTGTACCTGCATTTTCGCGGTCACATTCCGTTATAGTGCAGTCCAACTTGTTGCCTTTAGGTGAAGGAAGCGTGACGCCGCCATGATGTCCGAAAACGCCATCCAGAATAACGTAAAGTCCTAATTCGTGTGCTTTATCCACAAGTTCGCGGAAATCCGCTTCAGTTCCGAAATGAGGGTCAATCTTGAAGTAATTGTTAGTAAAATAGCCGGTTGCTTGGAGTTTCTCACCACCACTTGCTGTACTGCTGTCAAATATAGGTGTTAGCCATATAGCATTAACGTTCAAGCTTTTGATGTGAGGAAGAGCATTTATTATTCCACGCAAATTTCCGTTTTTTGTGTGTCCGTCAGGTCCCCACATTGCAGTGTAACCTGGTGCTCCGTCTTCTCCATGTTGAAAACTTGCAACCATTATTTGATAAATTGCAAGGTTTCTTTGGTCCGGAGATTCTGCTTTTGAATTAAATGAAAATATTCCGCCAAAAAAGGCAAAAAGTAGTATCCAATATTTTTTCATTGTTTTATTAGATTTAAATTGTTTATTTGAGATTGTTTAGTGCAAAAATACAAAAAATTTTCATACCACAAAAATTATTTCTAACTTTGCATAACATTAACAAAATAAGTAAAATAAATGAAAATCCTCGTTACCGGTGCAGCCGGTTTTATTGGCAGTTATGTTTCCAAAAGACTTGCTGCAAAAAATGTTGTCGTAGGAATTGATAATATAAACGACTATTATGACCCGGCCTTAAAGTTTCATAGACTTGAAAGTGCAAGTTTTTTAGCATCTGAGTGCGAAAAGTGGAATAATAGAGTAAAATCCTCTGATTTTAAGGATTTTACTTTTGTTCGAATGGATATAAGTGATGATAATTCCATTGATGAGCTCTTTAAATCTGAAAAATTTGACTATGTAATCAATCTTGCAGCACAAGCAGGAGTAAGATATTCCATTCAGAATCCCAAGGCGTACATTAAGTCCAATGTAGATGGCTTTATGAATATTCTTGAGGGGTGCAGAAATACAAATGTAAAACATCTTGTTTATGCTTCATCTTCAAGTGTATATGGTTTGAATGGCAAAGTGCCTTTCAGCGAACATGATGCGGTTTGTCACCCGGCTTCTTTATATGCTGCTACAAAAATCAGTAATGAGATGATGGCACATACATATTCACGGCTTTTTGGTATTCCTACTACGGGACTGAGATTTTTCACAGTCTATGGCCCTGCAGGACGCCCGGATATGTCGCCATTTCTTTTTGCTGATGCAATCCTCCGTGACAAGCCGATAAAGGTGTTTAATAACGGCGATATGCTTCGTGATTTCACCTTCATTGAAGATATTGTGGAGGGGATAGTCCGCATAGTTGAAGTTATTCCGGAGAAAAATACCAAATGGGATAATATTTCTGCAGACCCTGCAACTTCTGATGCACCATATAGGATATACAATATTGGTAATTCTCAGCCGGTTAAACTTATGGACTACATCACAACGATTGAACAAGCAGCAGGGAAAGAAGCCAAAAAAGAGTTTCTCCCTATGCAACCTGGTGATGTTTATCAAACATACGCAGATTGTTCCGCACTTGAAAAAGCAACCGGATTTAAGCCAAATACCCCTCTGAGTGAAGGAATTAAATTAACTGTTGAGTGGTTTAGACAGTATTACAAACTTTGAAATTATTAAATTAAGAATATATGAATATAGCAATAGTAGGTACCGGATATGTCGGACTTGTTTCAGGAACATGTTTTGCTGAAATGGGTGTTAATGTTACATGTGTTGACATTGACAGTAACAAAATAGAAAAACTGAAAAATGGAGAAATTCCAATTTATGAACCAGGTTTGGAAGAGATGGTTCTGCGAAATGTCGCTGCAGGACGATTGAATTTTACAACTGATTTACGTACTGTACTTGACGATGTTGAAGTTGTTTTCTCTGCTGTTGGTACTCCACCGGACGAAGACGGCTCTGCTGACTTGAAATATGTACTTGCAGTAGCAAAAACTTTCGGACAGAATATCAATAAATACACTATTATTGTGACGAAATCCACTGTTCCTGTAGGTACTGCTAATAAAGTTAAGGATGCTATAAATGCTGAACTTGTAGCCAGGGGCGTAAATATTGATTTTGATGTTGCATCTAACCCTGAATTCCTTAAGGAAGGTGCTGCAATCAAGGACTTTATGACACCGGACAGAGTTGTTGTAGGTACGGACTCGGAAAGAGCAAAAAAAGTCATGGCACGACTTTACAAACCGTTTATGCTCAGCGGTGACAGAATGATTTTTACCGATATTCCAAGTGCGGAAATGATTAAATACGCTGCAAATTCCATGCTTGCAACACGTATTTCTTTTATGAATGATATTGCAAATCTTTGCGAACTTGTAGGAGCCGATGTCAATATGGTGAGAAAAGGAATAGGTGCTGACACACGTATCGGAAAGAAATTCTTGTATCCGGGTTGTGGCTATGGTGGTTCATGCTTCCCTAAAGACGTCAAGGCTCTCATTAAAACAGCACAAAAAGTTGGCTATGAAATGAAAGTGCTTCGTGCTGTTGAAGATGTAAACGAACGTCAGAAATCTATTTTGTTTGATAAACTTGAACGTCATTTCTCAGGAAATATAGCAAGAAAAACAGTAGCAATGTGGGGATTGAGTTTCAAACCGGATACTGATGATATGCGAGAAGCTCCTGCACTTGTTTTGATAGACAAACTTGTTGCAGCAGGTTGTGAAGTCAAAGTTTTTGACCCTATTGCTATGACTGAATGTAAACGCAGAATAGGGGAAAAAGTTACCTATTGCAAAGATATGTATGAAGCTACTGTTGATGCAGATGCTCTTATGCTTGTAACGGAATGGAATCAATTCCGTGTTCCGTCTTTACCTGTCCTTAAGAAAGCTATGAGGGAAATGGTGATAATAGACGGACGCAATATTTACGATGCTGAATATCTTGCAGAGAACGGTTTTACATACTATAAGATTGGTTAAAAGACGATGTTTGAGAGGTTAATATATATAATAAAACCACTATCTTTTTCGTTAATTACACTATAAACGTAAAATTCCGATAATGGCTAAAGTAAAAAAGATACTTTTAATCTCTCTCATATCTTGTGCCTTTTCACTTAATGCACAAGATGGCAGTACTGCATATAATTTTCTAAATATAACTCAATCCGCTAAGATTTATGGTCTTGGTGGTGTGAATATCACCACTGTTGAAGAAGATGTGACGACCACAGACCAAAACCCGGCTCTTTTAGGAAGTGAAATGAGCGGGCAAATTGCTCTCAACTATATGAGATACCTTGGTGACAGCAATTTTGCAGGTCTTGTTTATACTCATTCATCAGGTGAAAACGCTGCCTGGGCTGCCGGTTTACAGTATTTTGGCTATGGCTCTATTACGGAAACTGATGTTACAGGTGCAGTTTTGGGCAGTTTATCACCCCAAGATATAAATTTTTATGGTGCATATAGTCGAGATTTGAATAGCAAAGTTCGTGGCGGATTTAAGGTAAAAGCGATATATAGTGCTTACGGTGACTATTCTGCTTTTGCACTTGCCACAGACCTTGGTTTAAATTATTATGATGATGAGCACGAATTGTCTCTCTCTGCTGTTGTCGCAAATCTTGGCGGACAGGTAAAGCGTTTTGATGAAAGTTACGACAGATTGCCTGTTGATGTACGTTTGGGGTGGTCGCAAATATTTGGTACTTTTCCTGTACGCTTTTCCGTTACTGCTTGGAATCTCACCAAGTGGCATCTCCCATATTACGATAATGGCGATGGCACATCAGCAAATGCTCCGGAATTGAAAGACTCCTTTGGAAGCAACCTTTTCCGTCACCTTATTTTTGGTGCAGACATTGTGGCTTCCGATAAATTTTATCTGTCATTGGCATACAACTACAAGACTCGTTCCGACATGAGCACTTATTCACGTTCATTTCTTTCCGGGTGGAGTCTTGGAGCAGGGCTTAATACAACAAAGTTCCGTCTTGGTTTGGCTTTTGCACAGCCACATTCAGGAGCAACCACTTTAATGGTCAATTTAGGACTCAATTTAAATGATTTGATTAAGTAATTCTAAAAATGAATTCACAAAAAATAATAATTGCTATTGACGGCTACTCTTCCTCAGGCAAAAGCAGTATGGCAAAACGCCTTGCGGCTGAAATCGGTTACAGATACATAGATTCAGGTGCAATGTATCGTGCTGTTACTTTATACGCAATGCGAAATGGTATGATTGACGCTGAAGGCAATCCGAATGTAAATGCCATAATTAATGCTTTGCCTGAAATTAATATAGATTTTGAGGTAAAAGATGGTGTTCAAAACACCATTTTGAATGGAGAAAACGTTGAGAAAGAAATACGTCAAATGGCTGTTTCAAATAACGTTTCTCCGGTTGCGGCTATTCCGGAGGTGAGACATGACCTTGTTGCCAAGCAGCAGGCTTTTGGTAACGAAAAGGGCATTGTGATGGACGGAAGAGATATTGGCACAACAGTTTTTCCAAATGCAGAATTAAAAGTATTCGTTAAAGCTTCTGCAGAAACTCGTGCACAAAGACGTTTTAAGGAACTTATAGAAAAAGGCAGTAATCCGTCTTACGAAGAAGTCCTTGCAAATGTTGTTCATCGTGACCATCTTGACGAAACTCGAAAAGAAAGTCCGTTGAGACAAGCGAATGATGCAATTCTCCTTGATAATTCATTTATGACTATTGAGGAACAAAATGAATGGATGTTGCAGAGTTTTAATGAGGCTTTGGCAAAACAATAATTCATGATGAAACAAAATATCGAGATAGATAGTCTTTCCGGCTTTTGCCATGGTGTTGTTACCGCGATTGGCAAGGCTGAAGAAGAACTTGACCGCTCCGGTCATTTATATTGTCTCGGTGACATTGTGCATAATAGTGATGAAGTGGAAAGACTTAGGAAAAAAGGACTTGTAACTATTACTCATGAGCAACTTAAAGAACTCAAAAACGTTAAAGTGCTTTTCCGTGCCCATGGTGAACCTCCTTCCACATACGCTATTGCAGCACAAAACAATATTGAGATTATTGATGCCACTTGTCCTGTTGTTCTCCGTTTGCAAAAGAGAATTAAGGAGAGTGCTAATGCCGCAAAAGAAAATAAATCCGGCTCGCCACAAATTGTTATATACGGGAAACATGGACATGCTGAAGTTAATGGACTTGTAGGACAAACCGCGGGAAATGCTATAGTGGTTCAAGACCTTTCGGAAATAGACAAAATTGATTTTGATAAAGATATTGAACTCTATTCACAAACCACAAAATCACTTGAGGGGTATTCGGAAGTAATTGAGCATATAAAAGCAAAAAAATCGCCCGATACCGTTTTCCACAGTTATGACACTATTTGCCGACAAGTGGCAAACAGAGTAAATCACCTCAAAGAATTTGCTTTGCATCACGACTTAATTCTTTTTGTTTCCGGAGCAAAGAGCAGTAATGGTAAGGTACTTTATAATCAGTGCCTTTCAGTCAATCCGAATACTATATTACTTTCAAATCCTGATGAACTGAATCCGGAATGTCTAAAAGGGAAAAAGAATATAGGTATTTGTGGTGCAACATCCACTCCCGGTTGGCTTATGGAAGAAGTTAAAAAGAAATGTTTGACATTTTATTCAGATGAATCATGAAATATTTTTCTATCATAATTGTGTTTTTGATGTGTATTCTCTCTTTTTCATGTGAGGAAAAGCAAACTCAAAAAGAAAGTGTGGATTATTCAGAAACAGACTCTATTGCTGCTGTTGATGCAAAACGTTTTCTTCGTGCAGTTTGCTCGCAGAAATTGAGTGAAATGCAACTCCAAGATTCAGTATTGAGCGTAAAAAGCAGATTGGAAATGATAAAACAAAAGTCCGGCTCTGATATTGCAAATAGATATTCTATAAAGTTTGAAGAGTACATTAAGGAACATAACGATTCTATTTCAAGGATTCTTTTTTCTACCGACAATATTCTGATATAAAATGCCCTATGAAGCAATTACTTGATTTTATAATCGCAGATAATATTCATCTGACAGATGCTTATTCTTTGCTTAAAGTAACACCTACCTCCGGTGAAATATTGCCAGATATGAAACCAGGACAGTTTGTGCAAGTCCACATCCCCGGTGCTACCGATACACTTTTACGCCGACCGATTTCAATAAATTATGTTGATGTTGATTGTAATCAATTGTGGTTGCTTGTTCGTCGAGCAGGAAAAGCGACAAATGTACTTGCAGATGCAGCTATCGGTAGTCAAGTAAATTTGCTTTTACCTTTGGGTAACGGTTTTAACATAAACATAGTGGCTGAAAAGCCATGTCTTCTCGTAGGCGGTGGCGTTGGAATAGCTCCTCTTTTGTATCTCGGTTTTATACTTAAGCAGAAAGGTATATCTTTTGAATACCTTGTAGGTGCGAAGAGTGAATCAGATTTGCTCCAGGTTGAGTTGCTGAAAGAGATTTCACCCGTAAATATCACCACGGATAATGGTTCTTGTGGAGAAAAAGGGCTTGTTACACAACATTCATGTTGGGCGAGAGATTGCGGCAAAGTATATTGTTGCGGTCCGGCACCAATGATGAAAGGAGTGGCAAAGATTTGTAAAGAAAAACATGTTGAGTGTGAAGTATCACTTGAGAATATGATGGCATGTGGATTGGGTGCTTGTCTTTGCTGTGTGGAAAAAACAGTGAAGGGAAACGTTTGTGTATGTACTGAAGGTCCTGTATTTAATATAAATGAATTGACATGGTAGAGCTAAATTGCAAAATCGGTGAATTATCACTTCAAAATCCTGTTTTAACTGCTTCAGGTACCTTTGGTTATGGTACTGAATACGCTGATATGGTTGACCTGAACAGACTTGGTGGCATTATCGTTAAAGGTACTACCTTGTATGCTCGTGAAGGCAACGATTATCCACGTATGGCTGAGACACCATCAGGAATGTTAAATGCTGTGGGACTACAAAATAAAGGTGTTGACTATTTTATTGAACATATTTATCCTACTATTAAGGACTATAATACACAGATTATTGTTAATGTTTCCGGTGCAAGCGTCAGTGACTATGTGTCAGTTGCGGAGAAATTGTCTTCACTAGAAAAAATAAATGCCATAGAACTAAACATTTCATGTCCGAATGTCAAACAAGGTGGTATGGCTTTTGGAACAACTTGCGAAGGCGCTTCTGAAGTTACTCGTGAAATAAGGAGAGTTTATGGCAAAACACTGATTGTCAAACTTTCCCCTAACGTGACTGATATAGTTTCTATCGCTAAAGCTGTTGAAGCAGAGGGTGCTGATTCCGTTTCTCTCATAAACACTTTGCTTGGTATGGCTATAGATGTTGAACGTCAAAAGCCTATATTATCAACAATTACAGGTGGGCTTTCCGGACCGGCAGTAAGACCTGTGGCAGTCAGAATGGTTTGGCAAGTTGCAAAAGCAGTCAATATTCCTGTAATCGGTCTTGGTGGTATTGCAAATGGGCGTGATGCTATGGAATTTATACTTGCAGGTGCTACTGCAATTCAGGTTGGCACATATAATTTTGTTAATCCACATGTGACTATGGAGATTATTGATTATATGAGTGACTATTGTTTGCGTCATGGAGTTCAAAATATTTCCGAACTTGTCGGTGCTGTAAATAGGATTTGATACAAAGAAATGTTGCAGGAAGAAAAAATATCAACATTAAAGGGACTGTTGTCACTCAGTCCGCTTTTTATATTTTTAGCGGTATATCTTGTTTTGTCTCTTTTCCTCGGTGACTTTTACAAGATGCCTCTTTCTGTCGCTTTTATAATTTCAGTTATTTGGGGTATAGTATTCACTCCGAAAATTAACTTAAAAAAGAGAATAGATATTTTTTCCAAAGGAGCGGCCAATCCGGACATTATCTACATGGTTTGGATTTTTATTATGGCAGGTTCTTTTGCTGTTTTAGCCCAAAAAATTGGTGCAACGGAAGCAACCGTGAACCTTACGCTAAATGTTTTACCTGCGAATTTTCTTATTCCGGGACTTTTCCTTGCCGCTTGCTTTGTTTCTATGGCTGTAGGTACATCTGTAGGAACTGTCGTAGCCTTAACACCCGTAGCGGTTGGAATAGCGGAAGAGTTAGGAGGTTCAGTGCCAATGTTTGCAGCTATAGTTGTTGGAGGTGCATTTTTTGGAGATAATCTTTCTTTTATATCAGATACAACAATCACGGCAACCCGCTCACAAGGCTGCGAAATGAGTGATAAATTCAAGGTAAATATATGGCTTACAATTCCTGCCGCGATTGTGATTTTTTGTATTTATTTTGTTATTGGTAATGAAACCATCTTGCCAATTGCTGAACAAGAAGCAAATTATATTTTGGTAGTTCCGTATTTGATTGTAATAATTACGGCAATTCTTGGGTTGAATGTACTTCTTGTGCTTTTCTTGGGCATATTGTCATCAATAATTTTTGGATTGCTTTTCACGGATTTCGATGTCATCTCTATGTTTGGCTTTATGGGTACGGGCGTAGAGTCTGTTGGAAATTTGATTGTTGTAACGCTCCTTGCATCAGGACTTTTGGGACTTATAAGGCACAATGGCGGAATCAAGTACATTTTACAAGCATTATCATCTAAAATATCCGGTAAACGTGGTGCACAGGCTGTTATCAGTACTTTAGTTGGAATAGTGAATGTTTGTACTGCAAACAATACTATTGCAATTATCACTGTGGGTCAGATTTCTAAGGAAATTTCAGACAAGTATGGACTTGATAATCGCAAGACGGCAAGTTTGCTTGATACTTGTTCTTGCGTAGTTCAGAGTGTTTTACCATACGGAGCACAAGTGCTTATGGCAGCATCACTTGCGGGCGTTTCTCCTCTTTTGATAATACCACATTTGTATTATCCTTTTGCACTTGGCTTGGTGGTGATTCTTTCTATAATTTTCGGGTTTCCGAAACTTAAAAATTAGGTTTCGTCTTTTTGAAAAGTCTGTCAATCAAATCCGGGCGATGAAGTCGCTTGAGAGAACGGACGATATCAAGACGATACGTTTTATCGTACCAAAAAAAGTATTTTCTCTGTGCAAGTTTTTCTTCCTTACTTCGTGGAGTGAAAATCTTTTCAAGAGTGTATGGGTGATATCCGGTGTAATAAATTTCAGTTGAAACTGTCATCGGAGTAGGTGTGAAATCCTGCACTTGCTCCAAGTGAAAATTCAGGTCGCGTGTTTCGCAAGCCAGGAGTGCCATGTCCGTTTCCGTACAACCGGGGTGTGACGAAATGAAGTAGGGAATTAGTTGCTGATTAAGTTTACATTTTTTGTTGATATTATGGAAAATACCCGTAAACTCACGGAATAGTGAGAATGAAGGTTTTCTCATGATGCCAAGCACATGGTCTTCCGTATGTTCCGGTGCTACTTTCAGTCTGCCGGAAACGTGCTTGGCAATTAAGTTTTCAATATATTTTTTGTTGATGTTATCAATAGTTTTATCACCTGTCTTGTGCATTGCCAAGTCGTAACGTACACCGCTACCGATAGTAGATTTTTTAACTCCGGGGAGAGAATCAACAGCATTATAAATATCAAGCAGAGGAGAATGATTTGTGTTTAAATTCGGGCAAACGCCGGGATTCAGACAAGACGGTCTCAGGCACTTTTTGCATATTTCCGTATTTTTGCCTCCCATACGGTACATATTTGCAGATGGTCCGCCAAGGTCTGTGATATAACCTTTGAAATCCGGCATTTCTGTCACTTGTTTCACTTCTCGCAAAATTGACTCTTTACTTCGTGATGCAATAAACTTGCCCTGATGTGCTGAAATGGTGCAGAAAGCACAACCACCAAAGCATCCGCGGTGCATATTTACGGAGAATTTTATCATTTCGTATGCCGGAATATGCTTGCCTTTGTAGCGAGGATGGGGCATACGGGTATATGGGAGGTCAAAAGAAGCATCAATTTCTCCGGTTGTCATTGCCGGATACATTGGGTTTACTTTTACAATCTTTTTGCCATGTTGTTGCCATATTATCTTGCCGCCTTCCATACGGTTTGATTCCTGCTCTATATGTTTGAAGTTTTCTGCTTGTTTCTTTTTGTCTTTTATGCAGTCATCGTAAGAATTCAGCAAAATATCTTCGTCTGAAATAATTTCTGTATCGCATTTCAGCAATAGTGCTGTTTGGCGAATATCACATATATCTTTAATGTTTTCACCGGCATCAAGCCGTTTTGCAAGTTCAACAATAGGCTTTTCTCCCATACCATATATAAGCAAATCTGCAGGGGAGTCTATAAGAATAGAAGGACGTAATGTGTCTTTCCAATAGTCATAATGAGAAAGGCGACGCAATGACGCTTCAATTCCTCCAATCACAATTACGGATTCCTGGTATAATTTGCGGAGTATTTCAGTATAAACGATTGTCGGGTAATCCGGACGCATACTGTGGCGACCATCTGGTGTGTAAGCGTCATCACTGCGACGTCGGCGGTTTGCAGTGTAATGGTTTACCATTGAATCCATAGCACCGGCAGTGACCCCGAAAAACAAACGAGGCTGTCCGAACTTGCGGAAATCTCTAAGGTCGTCTTGCCAGTTAGGTTGTGGTACTATAGCCACTTTATATCCATACTTTTGGAGAGTTCTTCCTATAACTGCGGCTGCAAATGACGGGTGATCCACGTATGCATCACCTGTAAAAAGAACTACGTCAACACTATCCCACCCTAAGGCTTTCATTTCCTTAATGGAAGTAGGCAGAAAGTCCGTTGTGCTATATTGTCTTTGCATATTCTTCCAATTTAAGAATTTCGTCACGAAGCCTTGCAGCTTCCATAAATTCCATTTCTTTTGCCGCGTTCATCATTTGAGTACGCAGATTTTCTATATATGAATCAAGCTGCTTTGCACTCATGTATGGCACAATCGGGTCTGCTGCAATATTTATTTCAGGGGTAAATTCAGCATCGTATGTATTGCGTTTTGTTTCAGGCTTTTTAAGTGTAGAAGCAGTTTTTTCATTAGCAAGAATGGCGTTGCGAGCTTTTATGATTGCTTGCGGTGTTATGCCATGCTCTTCGTTGTAACGGAGCTGAGCCTCTCTACGTCGTGCCGTGTCATCAATTGTGCGTTGCATACTGTCCGTGATGTGGTCCGCATACATTATCACGAGTCCGTTCAGGTTTCTTGCTGCACGTCCTGCCGTCTGTGTGAGCGAACGGTGAGAACGCAAGAATCCTTCCTTGTCGGCATCAAGAATTGCTACCAGTGATACTTCCGGCAAATCAAGTCCCTCGCGAAGTAGGTTTACGCCAACAAGTACGTCAAATTCACCTGCTCGCAACGCATCAAGGATTGCCACACGATCCAATGATTTGACATCGGAGTGAATATAAGCGGATTTTATATCAAGGCGAAGGAGATAGTCGTTTAGTTCTTCCGCCATACGTTTTGTAAGAGTAACCACAAGTACACGTTCTTGCTTTTCTTTTCTAAGGCGTATTTGTTCAAGCAAATCATCAATTTGTCCTGCTGACGGTTTAACCAATATTTGTGGGTCAAGTAATCCTGTAGGTCGTATAATTTGCTCTATAACAACACCTTCACTTTCTTCAATTTCAAAATCCGCAGGAGTAGCACTGACGTATATTACTTGATTTGTCATACTTTTCCATTCCTCAAATTTGAGAGGACGATTGTCTAACGCTGCAGTGAGGCGGAATCCGTATTCCACCAGGTTTGTTTTTCTTGCAAGGTCACCGCCATACATGGCACGAATTTGGGGTACTGTTACGTGGCTTTCGTCTATTATCGTTAAATAGTCTTTTGGAAAATACTCCAGGAGACAGAATGGTCTTGTTCCGGGTTTTCTGCCATCAAAATAGCGGCTATAGTTTTCAATACCGGAGCAGTGTCCCGTTTCACGAATCATTTCCACGTCATACGTCACGCGTTCGTATAGACGTTTTGCTTCAGTGTCCTTGCCCTCATCGTAAAAGCACTGAACCTGTCTGCCAAGGTCTATTTCTATTTCTCCAATGGCTGCACCTAATCTTTCCTGAGAGGTGACAAAAAGATTTGCGGGATAAATTTTGAAACTGTCGTGAGTGCCGAGAGAAACGAAATCTGTTGGGTGAAGTGTGGAAATAGATTCTATTTCATCGCCCCAGAACGTGACACGAATAAGTATTTCCTCGTATGCGAGCGAGATATCGACAGTGTCACCTTTGACGCGAAATGTGCCGCGGCTCAGGTCATTTTCATTACGGCTATAGAGAGCTTCCGTAAGGCGACGCATAAAAGAATTTCTTGTGATTTTTTGACCAACTTTAATTTCAATCACATTGCTGTCAAAGTCCGCAGGATTTCCGATACCGTAAAGGCAAGAAACAGATGAAACCACAATTACGTCACGTCTGCCGGAAAGAAGAGCGGAAATAGTAGCGAGTCGCAGACGGTCTATCTCCTGATTTATCATCAGGTCTTTTTCAATATATTTGTCTTGCGACGGAATATATGCTTCCGGCTGATAATAGTCGTAGTATGAAATGAAATATTGGACGGAATTTTCAGGGAAAAAGGATTTCAATTCGCTATAAAGCTGAGCGGCAAGTGTTTTGTTGTGACTTAAAACCAAGGTAGGTTTATTTGTTTGAGCAATCACATTTGCCATTGTGAAAGTTTTTCCGCTACCGGTTACACCCAGCAAAGTTTGTGCCTTTAGTCCTTCATTTACGCCTTGCACAAGTCCTTTTATTGCCTGAGGCTGGTCGCCGGTAGGAGCATATTCCGATTGTAGTTTGTATTCCATTTCGTTTCTCTTAGTTTCAACTTGCGAATTTAACAAATTTTTTAGTAATATAGAAATTATTTTAATGAACGTATGTATAATTACTTTTTGAACCAACTAAATTAATTTTAAATTTCTTGATTATAATATAAAAATTACTAACAAAAAATTTGCTTATCTATTTGAATATATGTACTTTTGCAATGAAAACCGCAAGCAGAAGCCAAGTTGGGTTCTGTGGGCGGGAGTGAAAATTATTGAAAAAAGCGTTTACTTGACGCTCTTTCTTGGCTTGTTGAAACCTGGAAAACTTCATTAGGAGTCAAGAATGAAGCAAACGGTAGATGTCTTATGGATATGTATAAACTTTGCTTCAATGCGTGAGCTTTGAGGGAAATTATATACATACGCGTGAGGCTTCTGCGTTGCTCGTTCAACTCCTAAGGGCAATCCAGGGCCTCAACAAGCGGAATGAGCAACAGTACAGGCTCCCACGCTTTTTTATTCCAAAACCCTTAAAAATCGCCATCCGGGGAGCTGAGGCACCAGAATAAAGGTATGATACATTTTACTCTTAAATCGGCTTTCCTGGCGTTCGCCTTTTGCCTTCCATCTTTTGTATCTGCTCAAGCGTTTGATTTTGAGATAGATGGCATGTATTACAAGTTCAATGAAGATGGTAAAAGTGTAGCTGTTGCACCATGTAGCAATTACAGAGATTCTTACAGTGGTGATGTGGTAATTCCAAGTACTGTTACATACAATTCTACCACTTACAATGTTTCATCCATTAGTGATTGGGCGTTTTATAACTGTCCGGAACTCCTTTCTATTACATTTCCACCATCTATTACTCGTGCAGTAGGTGATGGGATCTTCAAAAATTCAGAAAAATTTGAAAGTGTTTATGTCCAAGACTTTGAAGCATGGCTAAACATTGAATTTACTGAAAATCCAATGTCTTATGCTAAGAATTTCTATGTAAATGGTGAAACTCTTACAAGCTACGTAATTCCTAATACATTTACGGAAATTAAAAAATATGCTTTTTTAAATCTTAAGGATTTAGAGTCTATTACAATCCCTAATACAATAACCGCTATTGGAAATTCTGCATTTTCCGGCTGTAGCAGTCTTAGGTCTGTTTCTTTACCTAATTCTGTTACATCATTAGAAAATAATGTATTTTCCGGTTGTTCTCAATTAAAGGAAGTAATATTACCTGAATCTATTACAAAGATAAGTGATGGACTTTTTTCGGAATCCGGATTTACTTCATTTACAATACCAGAGCAGGTAACTTCTATAGGTGCAAATGCTTTTTACTGTTGTCAAAATTTGAAAGAGGTTAATATGAATTCAAATGCCATAAGTGTTGGATCCTGGGCTTTCATTGCTTGTACATCTTTAGAGAAAGTAAATATTAAAGACTTTGATATATGGTGCAAAATAGAATTTAGCGATATTTATTCCAATCCTCTATATTATGCACATCATATTTATTTAAATGGAGAAGAAATTAAGATTCCTCAACTACCAAATCAAATTACCGCCATAGGAAATGCATCGTTTGCAGGAGCAAGCTTTACTTCGCTTCGAATACCTGAAGGTGTAGATAAGATTGGAAATTCTGCGTTTTGGGGTTGCTCTGAACTTAAGTCTTTGTACATACCTGCATCTGTAACCTCAATTGGTGATAATGCTTTTGCAGGATGCAATGGATTGGAATCAATTACTGTTGATGAAAACAATGCTTATTATGATTCTCGAGACAATTGCAATGCTATTATAAACTCAACTAATAATTATTTATTGTCCGGTTGTGTCAATACGATTATACCAAATACGGTTGTTGTAATAATGTATAATGCATTTTATGATTGTGACAATCTAAAATCTATTGATATTCCAAATTCAGTTACAGGAATCGGTTGGCAAGCTTTTTATGGTTGTAAAGGTTTAACATCCGTAGTAATACCTGATAATGTAACACTTATTGGAAATTTTGCATTTATGGATTGTAGTAATCTTACTAATCTTACATTGGGAAGTTCTGTGTCTGAAATATATGAGGGGTGTTTTGAAAATTGTATAAATTTATCAACGATAATAAGCAACGCTGCAACACCACCTACAATATTCTATGGTCGAATTTTTGATGGAGTTAATAAAGATGAATGTGTCCTTATTGTTCCTGATGGCTCTGTTGATGCTTATAGGGCAGCTGAAGAATGGAGCGATTTCTTGAATATTTCAGGTACTGAGAGTATTGCTGTTGATGCTGAAGAAATTTTAATTCAAAATGGAAAAATTATGAACATCAACAATTCAACTATTGAAGTTTACTCCATTTTAGGAGCAAAAGTTTATAGTGGCAATGATTCGGTTGTCAATCTTGCTTCCGGAATGTATATCGTAAAGTCAGGAAATAAAGCCACAAAAGTAGTATTATAATATTTGATGAATATATAAACCAATTATCAATAATAATAAATTATGAAAAAATTACTATTCTCAATTTTGGCAATTATTGCCATTATTTCTACTTCCGCACATGATTTTGAGTTGATGGTATTTATTACAGGTATAACGATGACGGAGTCAGTGTAAGTGTGTCGTATAGGGGCTATTCATACAATAATTATACAAATGAATATTCAGGTGACGTAGTTATTCCAAGTAATGTAACATACAGCGGCAAAATTTATTCCGTCACTTCTATTGGTGATTCTGCATTTGAGGGTTGCTCTAGATTGATTTCTGTTACTATTCCCAATTCTGTAACTTTTATTGATTATCATGCATTTAAAGATTGCTACGGATTGACTTCTGTTACTATTCCAAATTCCGTAACCTATATTGGAGGAGGTGCATTTTACGACACACCATTTTACAATAATATGCCGGATGGAGTAATTTATTTAGGTTCCGTATTGTATAGATACAGGGGGACTATGCCTGATAATTGCAAAATAGATATTAAAGAAGGAATTATTACAATAAGTCCTAGTGCATTTTCCGGTTGCTCCGGATTGACTTCCATTACAATACCTAATTCCGTCAATACTATTGAGGGTAGTGCATTTTCCGGTTGCTCCGGATTGACTTCCGTTACAATTCCTAATTCCGTCACTACTATTGGTCATTATGCATTTTCCGGTTGCTCCGGATTGATTTCAATTACAATTCCTAATTCCGTCACTTCTATTGGTGGTGGCGTATTTTCCGGTTGCAGTGGATTGAGTATAATAGTAGTATCTAACGAAAATCCTACATTTGATTCTAGACGTGATTGCAATGCGATTATTAATACATCAACCAACGTTCTTATTGCGGGATGCAAAAATACTATAATCCCAAATTCCGTCACTTCTATTGGTGATAGTGCATTTTCCAATTGCAGCGGATTGACTTCCATTACAATTCCTAATTCCGTCACTTCTATTGAGGGTAGTGCATTTTCCGGTTGCTCCGGATTGACTTCCGTTACAATTCCTAATTCCGTCACTTCTATTGGTGGTGGCGTATTTTCCGGTTGCAGCGGATTGACTTCCATTACAATTCCTAATTCCGTCACTTCTATTGGTTATATGGCATTTGAAAGTTGCTCCGGATTGACTGAAGTTGAAATATCAGATATTGCTGCTTGGTGTATTATTAGCTTCGGTGATGGTAGTTCTAATCCTCTTATTTATGCAAAACATCTATATTTAAATGGTAATGAAGTCAGAAATCTCGTTATTCCTAATTCCGTCAGTTCTATTGGTAGTTATGCATTTTGCGGTTGCAGCGGATTAACTTCCATTACTATTCCTAATTCCGTCACTTCTATTGGTAAATGGGCATTTGAGGAATGCTCCGGATTGACTTCTGTTACTATTCCTAATTCCGTCACTTCTATTGGTGATTGGGCATTTTCAGGTTGCAATGGATTAACATCAGTTACTATTGGCAATTCCGTCACTACTATTGGTTATGCAGCATTTTCACGTTGCTCCGGATTGAATTCAGTTATTATTCCAAATTCCGTCACTTCTATTGGTAGTGAAGTATTTTGCCGTTGCTACGGATTGACTTCCATTACTATCCCTAATTCCGT
>JBJECR010000026.1:0-20303 GCA_051871275.1 Muribaculaceae bacterium
TATTTTACAATATATTAACATAAGAGGGCATATCGAATTTTGATACACCCTCATTTAATGTCCTTTTATGTGTCTATTTCTGCTTATACAGCCAAGCTGTCTGATGGTTCATCATCAACTTGCTCTATAAGAGAGTCTGAACGGAACTGCTCAATAATACTGTCAAAGTCCGGTATTTGTCCTTTGATTTCTTCAATAATGCCATCAAAGTCCCCTTCATAATTCATTTCACCGTTTTCGTTTGAAACTGCAAAGTATTTTTCTTTTTTATTGTAAAAACTTAAATACACATTTGTTCCTCCGGTAAGTAATTCACCGTGTTTCTTTACTTTTTTGAGCTTTGCAGAATCTACTTTTGCCATAATTTTTTCAAAGTTGCAGCCTTTATAGCGGAAAAATTTATTATAAACTTGTCCGGCACTATTAAAAATTTCCAATGTTATGCCAAGAGAATCCACTGTAATAGTGTATGGTCTATCCTCCAATACACTTGGACAAGCTGATTCAACTGTTATAGACGTAGTGCCTGGCAGACACTCAAACGGCTTATTCAATGTTGCAGTAGAATCCTGCTTTATGGCTTGAATGGCAGATACTATTTTTTTCTTTGGAAGTCTGTTTTTTATTTCTGCATGGCATGGAACGGCAAATACTGAAACCAGTGTGAGAACCGCTAATATGTTTAGTAACTTTTTCATGATTTTTTATCCTCCTACGTATGTTATTCTATATCCTTCTTTTTCTTTACTTTCTACCCAATCTTTGAATGAATCATTAATGCTATATGTCTGCATTTGAGTGGAGCTTCCGTAATACTTGCTCATAACGCATAAGTATTCACCACCATCGTATTCCAGTGCAGTTATTCTATATCCTTCATTCCACTTTGCTTTAACTTTTTCTTCAAGCTTTGACGTGGATGATGCACCAAAGTACGATTGCCCGGTGTACTTAACACCATAGCCGTAACTCATCACTACAGTCCAGAGCGAACCTTTGCAAGCAATGCTGGTGATATAATAGTCTTTATCCCACCATTTCTTAATCCAACTTTCAAGCGATGACCATGGAGCGGAACATATCTGCTGATCCGTATATCCTGTCCCTTCCGTAGTTACAACAAGCCACTTGTTGCTACTTGCAGTGAGTGACGTAATCATATATCCTTTTTCCTTTTGATTATGGACATATTCATCCGGCCATGACGATGATGTTTTGTATGACTGGTTTGTCCATTTTGTGCCGAGTGACATCACCATAAACCAACCGTTTGAGTTGTATGAAGCGGAAGTGATGTACTTATCGTAGTTCCACTGATTCTTAATATCGTTTTCGCGTAAAACTTGGCCGTTTGAACCTGTTGTAAACCAATACGTTGAACTGAGACCGGAATCCTGCGACATCACTACAGCCGTTACTTGTGACGAAATGGGAAATGTTATCGTCAGGAAAAAAATTAGAGAAAGTATTAAATTTTTCATTTTTACCATACTATTATTGGCATATTATTTGAAAATTTGCCCCACATTACGGGGTGTTGCTTGTCTTTGCTGAGGAGTTTTACGTTTTTGCTGACGTAATTGAAGAGTTCTTTAGCAGTGATAGTTCTGTCTTTATTAGCATCAGCTTTACCGGACATACCGTCTTTGAGGCATGTGGTAAAGAATCCGTTTTTCATATCAGCCCTTTCCAATGAAGTTTCATTGTCTCTTGAAGAGAGAAAAAGCATCACGTTTGACGTTGCATTTTCATCTTTTACGGGTCTTTTTCCTTGTCTCATTTTACCGGCAAAACAAGCGTCTGCAAAAATCATCTTGTTTTTGCATTTGCTTGCAGCCATAGCAGCACGAATTTCGCTGTATGGGAGCAAATTGTCGTATGCCACAAATCCTCCTTGGTATCCGTGTCCGCTAAAATAGAAGATGATGATATCGTCTGTGCTGGCGTGGTCAAATCTGGCATGTAATTCTGCGATAATAGCAGATTTGGTTGCTCGAGAATCCAGCAAGATAGACGTTTCAGCCTTTCCGTTTTTGTCTATCAGCGCTTTCATGGTTTTTGCATCTTCCGGCGGGAGTCTGAGTTTATTTGTAGGTGGAGGATAGTCTCCAACACCAACAGCCACAAGCAGCACTTTTGAAAGTGCTACTTGCGGAAGGAATAAAAATAGTGCTATTAAGCAGAAATAAATTGTCTTTCTCATAATTATGTCAAATCAGCAGGATCTGCATTGTTCACATAGTCCGGCAGGTTTTCGTTTTGTGCATAGTAACCTTCCAGAGGATCTGCTTGTGCGAGTTCTTGGAATTGGGATACGGAAACATGATGCTCTGAAATGTCTTGAAATTCATCATCATCAAGGGTGCCATTTCCGTTAGCGTCTGTAGCAAGGTATTCAAATTGGTCGTCTTGCCCGTCAAGGTCTAAAAAGTAAACGGCTTGTCCTTCAACACTTGCAACTCCAACATTTACTACGGAGCCATCTTCTTGCTGAATTTGGTCAACGCCGAGAATCTCTACACTCGTATCATCATCGTCTGAAACATCTATGGTTTCCTCATTGTTTACGGAGCTTCCTGTCCCGGAATTATGTACGCTGACGGTGTTGTTTGCAAATTGTCCGTGCTGGTCTTCAGACATTGCATTCCATTCGTTTGCATAGTATGTGCCATAAACGTTACCATGCCATACGAAGCAACCACCGGCGCCTACTTCCGCACGTGCTGCAGCAAATGCTTCTCCGAAAGACATACTGTCGTTTACTCCGGAAGCAACATTGCCGTGAACTTGCAAGTTTGCATATTCTTGTTCTTCAGCGGCAGCTTCATCTGCCACGTCTTCTGCTTCTACTTCCTGTTCTTCCAAAGAGGCTGGTGTTGCGGCAGAAGCTGCGAATGTACCTGCAGAACCAAGGAGAATACCTGATACTCCACCAATAGTTACTTCTTTCCAGTTTACTGCAGAGCCTGTTTTAGAAGATTGACGCTGTTCTGATGCTTCTACTGTTTTTGTTTCTTTTGTTGCCATAATTTTTAATTTTTTATTAGTTTTGTTTTTGTTTTATTTAATTTTTATAGCACAAAGGTATCAAATTGAAATGCGGGATTGCAAATGTTTTTATTTGTTTTGTATAAAACCGGGGGGTTAATACACGAATCTGCTGTTTTTAAATTTTTAATTTTGATAATTACAATTACAGTGGCTACACTTTTTTCTTGATTTTATGGTGTTGAAAGGTGTAAATCCGAAAAATTCCCTGCACTTAGGGTTAGGACAAACGTAAACATCTTTAAATTGCTCATCAAGTTCACGTTTTTTTATTATAAAGGAATCGTCTGTGCGATTTCCTTTGATATAGAAGAATATGCCTAATGATAGTGCTATTAGCACCAATACCACCCTGAGCCAGTCCGGTATCGGGATTGACGGCATTACGGAGGGGATAATCACGCAAAGCATGGATAGCTGCGAAATAATACCCTGCAATTTCTGCTGATTTTGCTTTTTCTTGTCATCAAGTTGCAGCCGGAGCAATGTTTTGTCGTATTGTTCCCACTCTCTGCGGAGATGTTTTATAGAAAACGTGGGTTGATAATTGACAAGTTTAAGGATTTGGGGCAAATTGATGCGGTATTGGTCCTCACCAAGTTCAATCACACTTGAGAGGCTTATTTTGCAGAATTCAACGGGCACAGCGTTCACATAAGTAACGTTTTCTTTTTTTAGATTTTCAATTCTGAAGCCGTTAGTTCCGAGTACAATACGGCAATGTGCCGTTTTTGTTTCAGGGTCATAGCGAGTAACGGTGTTTGGAACGTTATTTCCCACATCGTGTTTATATGGTTTCCCATCTACAACCACAATAAGCTGATTATCTTGAGGACTTCTACCTATTAGCAATTCCATAGTGCTTACTTATCTGATTGATTTCTCAATAAAAATATGTTTGAGCTGTTTTAACGCATCTTTTCCTATAGTGAGTTTGAACGCAAATGAGGAGCCGTCGCTTAGAATCAAACTTTGGTGCAAAGTGTTTATGGAATACACGTAATCCATATTTACTATATACTTTTTGCCAATACGGGCAAACACATAATTTTTGACGACATCAGAATCGTTGAGGTATTTTTGCATTTGAGCCAGATTTACACAAACCACACCTTTAAGCTTATTTACAGACACAATGTTTGTGTAATTGCCGTCTGCTTCAAAGTACACAATATTGCGTACATCAATTCTGAGCAATTCATCTCTGGAATTAAAATACAAAAAACTCTGTTTTTCCATCTTTTGCTATTGTTTCTCAAATGTTAATGACGTGTTTCCCAAAACTATTACATCTCCAAAAGACAAACTCACTTTTTCTCCTGTTTTCAGGCATTTGCCGTTTAATTTGACCGGATTGGTTGCATTGAGAACTTTTAGAATATAGTCAAATCCATACCCATCAGCCACAATTTCTATTTCAATAGAGCGGCGACTGATGGTTTCATCTCCTTGAATAGAAATATCACTCGGTGTTTCCGTATCGTAGCGACCTACAATATTTTTTCCTTGCTTGAGACGATATTTTTCCGTAACGAATCCAAGGAACTTTTTTCTCACCAGATAAAGGTTATCTCTCAAGACGGCATACTTCTTTTTAGGGGTTTGCACTTCTTGTTCTTCTTCCTCACCCGGGATGTAGTCTCCTCTAAAAAGTTTTTTATTATTTACAGCATTGTAATGCACTGTTTCCTTAGGATCTTTAGGCTTTTCTTGTTTCCGCTCTTTGGGTTCAGAGGCGTTATTATTCTCGTTTACGTCTTCAGTTATATTAGAGCCATTATTTTTAGAAGTCACTGTGTTTTGCTGTTCACCTTCATTTTCAGGGGCAAAAACGTACGTTTGGGGATCGGATTGAATATCAAAAACCATGTGCAAAGGTTTCTTGCATTTAGGACATGCGAATTTACACTGTTTCTGTCCTTTACGCTTTTGAATCCCGTATGCGCTTTTGCAATAAGGGCACTCTACTGTTATAATTATTTTTGTTTCCATTATTATTCCTTATTTTGTTTTTTGCCGCAAATAATCCTCACACCTATAATACTCACTTCATAGAGCAAGTACAATGGGAGCGAAACTATTACGAGTGTCAAAATGTCCGGAGGAGTGATAATCGCTGCCAGCACTAAAATCAGCACAAATGCATGGCGTCGATATTTTGCCATCAGTTCATCATCCACAATTCCTATTTTTGCAAGCAATACTGCAAGCACCGGAAGTTCAAAAACCACGCCCATCATCAGTGTAAGTGATATAAACAGTGACAAGTATGAATCCAAAGTGATAAGTGACTGTACGTCCGGTGAGACATTGTAGCCGGAAAGGAATCTGCTTGACACCGGAAACAAGATGAGGTAAGACACCACCATTCCCAAGAAGAAAAGCATATACACTGCTATGAGTATTCTATTTGCATATTTCTTTTCATTGTCGTACAGCGCCGGACTTATGTACTTCATCAGTTCATAAAGTATGTATGGCGAGGAGAGCAGAAGCCCGGAATAGAAAGACACGGACAAATGTGCCATAAACTGGCTTGAAATGTCTGTTGTAATCAGTTCTATATCCTCCGTAAAAAGCAAAGTATTGATTCCAATGCTTGCCAAGAGATTTCTCAAAACAGTGTATGAAACAAAATCATGACTGCAAGGAGCGAGCAGAAAACCGAACACGTTTTCCTTAAAGAAAAACGCTATCAGCATAAGCAACGCCACCACACAAAATACCCTTACGAGCATCTTGCGGAGTTCGTCTAAGTGTTCGCCAAAAGTCAAATTTTCGCCACTCACTTTTGCAACTATATCTATTTTGACTACAAGTGGAGCTTACTGCTTGCTTTCTTCTTCCGGCAATTTGACTTCATTGTCGCTTGCGGCTGCTTTTTCTTCTTTTGTAGGTTCATTCATTCCTTGCTTAAAGGAGCGCACGCCTTGTCCTATACCTTTCATAAGTTCCGGAAGCTTTTTGCCACCGAAAAGGAGCAAAATAATAGCACCTATAAGCAGAAGTTCAGTTGTTCCTATCATGCAGGGAACAAGGCAAAATATATTACCAAGCAACATAGTTGTAATAGTTGAAATAGTTAAAGTAATTCCAGTAGTTAACGTAGTTGTAATAGTCTCGATAGTTATAGTAGTCTCCATAACTGCTGTAACTGCGATAGCTGTAGTAGCTATAGTAGCTGCTGTAACTGCTGTAGCTGCTGTAACTGTAATAGCTATAATAGCTATAATAGCTATAGTAGCTATAGTAGCTATAATAGCTATAATAGCTGTTGTAGCTGCGGTAGCTGCGGTAACTATTGTAAGATGTGTAAAAGCTGTTGTAAGCGATAAGTGGCATATTGCCATCAGGCTTGCGTTCAGAGCCGAGAGCTTCCACAGGAGCAACAGATGCGATGGAAGCAGCCACCGCCATTTTACCTATTCGCTTAAGGGCATCGCGACGATTGATTTTTTTCTTGTCTTCCATAAATAAAAATTATTTGCTTAAAAGTGTCAGTGAAATATCTACTATTTTATTTTCATCAAAACTGTTCATACAGTGATTTTCGTTTAGCGGGCAAGGAGTGGCATAGTTTTCCGAGACGTGTGGTCCGAGACATTTGTCCACAAATGGGCATCCTTTTTTGTCTGCTTGGAGACAGATATGGCTGCTATATCCGTAGCGTTCCGGTTCTGTTGGTCCAAACAGTGCAATAGCGGGTTTATTTGCAAGTTTTGCCGCATGCATCACAAAGTTATCCGGTGTAATAACCAAATCCACTTTTTTTAGGAGTTCACACACTTGGAGCGGTGTAGTCACGCCAAGGAGGGAGTAAGCACCATGAATGGGAATATCTTTTTTTCCACCCACTTGTATCACAAAAATGCGGTGTGCCAGGAGTTTTTCCACAATTATGTGCCACTTTACGGGGTGCATAATTTTTCTTGGGCTTTCAGAGGAAAATGAGATCACCACATTTTTCTGTCCCCAAGGTATATTATCAAGTAGCAGTTTTGTGGGTTGGTCTATTTCTTTTTCCACCACATAAAGGCTTTCGTCTTTAACGTCATCTACACCAAAAATGCGAAACACTATCCGGAGTGCTTTGTTGCTCAAGTCGTTAAAGTCCGGTCTGCTCCAATAGTCATTGCAAACGATGTCTGCACCTTCCGGAGGGTTTCCGATTTCAGCAATAGCCGGGTGAGATACAAAGAAAGGAGTGTACTGTGTTCTACGGCTTAGATAAAATTTCTTGCCGTATTTTTCAAACGAACGTTTTAGTGCCGTGGAAAGCATAATAATGTCACCGAGTCCACCTACAGGGTCAATCCATATAGGTTCTTCAGACTCCATTCGTTCCGGTGTTATGTATTCTATTCTATTGCTCATTTGATGTTTCGTTGGGGTAGTTTAAGTCCTGTGATTGGTTCAAAATATTTTTTCAAAAAGAGTTTTCTTGAAAGGCATTGGTCTGTTTTGCGGTTAAAATCGCGGTGGCCGTTGTAAGCGTCAAGTGGACATCCGCCATGGCAGATTCTCCAGTATTCGCAACCTTTGCAGTCCGTATTGTTGAGAATATTTACTCTGTTGTCTATCAGTTTTCTCTGTTCGTCTGCAAAGATTTCCTTGAGTGATTTGTCTTTCAAGTTCCCATAAAGGAGCACATCCCAGTCTGCAGCACGACCACACTGTGCCGTTTCACCGTC
This sequence comes from Muribaculaceae bacterium, assembly GCA_051871275.1. GTDB lineage: Bacteria > Bacteroidota > Bacteroidia > Bacteroidales > Muribaculaceae > CAJUPY01. The sequence continues at coordinate 7,740 of JBJECR010000026.1, forward strand.
AGGACCAAGGTAAAGGTGAAGACCGCAAGTGGGAGAGTCGCAACATCCCAGGCTTGAATAGTCTGAAGTGTAATGTTTGAGGTAAGTGTCAAATGGGTCAATGTGGCTGTATCTGTTTCTGTGTTCCCACCATTCTTTGAAAATGACACCGAGGAAATCCGCAAATTCTTCTTGCGTGATAGCGGTGTCCATAGATTCTTGTGCAGCACCTTCGTAAACAAGAACCGGGTGAATATCAAATCCTCCTTTGAGTTTTAAGTTAGACAGGTGATAAAACACTTCAAGCGGTTTGTCAAGAACTTGCTTTGTGACCACATAGATAAACCCCCACGTAATGCCGTTTTTTTCCAGAAGGTTTATTCCTTCAAAGAATTTTTTATTGTAGAGCCTGCTGTCACGCACCTTACCAAGTCCTCTCACACCCGGGATTGGCTCATAGCTTGTGCCTATCACGTGAATTCCCATTTCCAGGAATACGTCAATAAAGTCTTGGTTTATCATAGTGAGGTTGGACTGTACGGCATATTTTATACGGCTCTTTGTTTCAGCACAAATTTCATTTGTGTATTTTAGTGCTGTTTTGTACAGTTCAAGACCTGCCATGCATGGCTCACCACCATGCCATATTACACGGATTTCTTCATTTGGACACTCCAGAAGGTACTCATTAAAACGTTCATAGACTGTTTTGAGTAAGTCCAAGGGTATGGTACGCGGTTTTTTACGGTGAACCACGTCGCAGTAAATGCAATTTGCATTACACGCTTCCGTTGCTTTGAAAATTATAGTTGGCATTGTGATTTCTTGTTTTGTTGTAACCTTGATTTATAATCTTCTATGGATTCCAGCATCTCACTCATCACTTCCTTGCATTTTTCCGCATGTGTTCCATCTGGATTAGCGAAAAATCCCATACAAACACGAAATGCGGGGCAGAAAGTGCACGGGTGAGAATCCACAAACATTTCTTGCCACTTGAGCGACTGCTTTTGTGCCTCCTGAGCGAACATTTCCGACTTCAGATGAGGGAACGAGAGCGGAAGCGTATCACCTTGTGCAAGTTGTTTTTCAGAGAAAGCCATATTCATGTCTTTGTCTATATGAATATATCTTTCCGGGTTTACAAAATTTGTCATAGTAGGGCTTACGTAGTTTTCTCCGTCGTAGTATCTTTCCAGTGAAGCAAACGGTTCTATCGGAGCATGTGGCATAGTTCCATAAAAATGATATGTCATAAGGTCCAATAAGCTGTCGCTTAATTCAGAATCGGGACAAAGTTGTATGCCGGAGTGAATTCCGAGTGAAGAAAGAATCTGAGCATCTTTGCAAGCGATATTTTGCTGTGCTGTGAAAATTACAATCACATTGAGGCGGCGGAGCAGTTCTATTTTGTGGCACACATCGCGAAACTGACCAAGACGATTGATATACAGTATTATAGGCGTGTCGCCCCATGCCGGATTCAAATCTATTGTTTCCAGTGACGCAAAGTCGTTTCTATATACAAAAGCCTCAATTTTTGTGGCTTCATCGATATTACGCTTAATGCTTAGGATATTGTCAAGATTGCTAATCTTAACAACAATGGCTCTACCTTTGAGTTTTTCCTCAATAGGCCAATTATATTCCGTAACAAAAATGTGTGTGTTCGGATTCTTATTTGAGCGGATAAACTTGTGCATTTCGGATTTTTTCTTCGTTTACAAATTTGTTCAAGCAGTGAGCGAGACATCCGCCGGAACATATATCTTTATTTCTGTACTCGCAATAGTCACATTTTTCATACAATCCGCCTATTTCCGTGCGTACTGCTTTATGAAAATCGTCAAAGTATTGGCAGAGTTCTCTATGGTCTTGAAATTCAAGAAGGGAACGTTTGTTGTAGCCGGAAAGAGGGAAGCAGGACCAAACGTTCATGTCCGGACCTATATCAATGGCAGAGCCGCAGCGGAAAGAGACATGTCCGAAAGTGTGCTTAAACAGTTTGCCGAGTTCTTCATCCGTGAATATGCAAAGCGGCATTCCGCAGTCAAATCCCAGATGAATGTCAAATGCTTCAAGCGTAGGCAGATATGCCATCATTTCTTCCGCCATTTGCCTCATTTTTTCCGGCGGAATACACATATTTTTCTTTCCCGGGATAGGGTGAGCAAGTCCCAAGCGGATATGACGTTGCAGTCCGTATTTGTTTATAGTGCTTAGTGCATAAGAATAGTCAAAGCCGAGTTTATAAACGTTGATGCTCAGTGTTGTGAAGCGTGCAAATGCACTAAGAAACCTTCCGATAGCCTCATTTTCCGAGAATGGCGTTTCCTTTGGATTGTTCAAGTTCACAACAAAGGCAAGCATAGCCGGATCCACGTGTTCCAGTTTTTCCATTGCTGTCACAAGAGCACGTTCACTTACCACACCTGACGTGAACACCGTCACATGCATTCCGCGACTGATGATGTAAAGAATATAGTCCACAATGTCCGGATGCAAAAACGGTTCTCCACCAAGCAAAGATATGTTTCTATCACCTCCGGACTGGAAAAAGTCCACTATGTAAATCAAGTCTTCCCATGTGAGGATATCCTCCGGTGGTGCGTCGTGCATGTGCTTTCTTGCAAAGCAATAAGGGCAGGACCTGATACATTTCTGTGTTAAAAGTATATTTGGCATTTTTATTTAATGATTAGTTCTTTAGGTGTAATAATAGCAGACTGTACGTCAACATTTCCATTTCCGGAAGAATTGACGTTTTTAAGATAGTGAGATGTGCGGAGCATAAATTCCGCTATTTCTTGTGCTTTGGGGATTGAGTATAAGTCACAGCGGAGTTTTACAGGCGGTAACTCTTCCCATTCATCACCGTTTGACACTTTTGCGGCTCTGAGAAGGCGTCCCATCACGGTTTGTGCTTCCACAAATACAAAATTATAGTTTATGTCACCGTTTGCATCCACATTTATCCGCCTTATCTCACTTCCCAGAATCTGATAGACGTATGGCTCCGTTTTTCCATTCTTGGAAACGGAATATCCTGCCATAACACCCACGAGATTCAAGTTTGCTTCCATAATTTGCTTTTTGACGTATGGCATAATCTCGTAGATTTCCGGCAGATTATCTCCGCGGCTCTCCACCACGCTCTGAATCAATTCTTCTATTTCCGGATTGTAAATGTATTGGTTCATTCCGTGATATACAAGTGCATAGCGATTTCCAAAGGTCAAAATATGTCTATGCCCCGTGATGTCTATGCGTTCTATTCCTTCATAGTCCTTATTATCGGAAGATTGAAAGAACGTGTCCACACCAAGAGTGGAAATCACTATTCCTGCCGGAGTGTAAACTGCTGATATCATATCTATTTGTTATTTACAGACACAATCTGAATCCGAAGCACTCCTTAGCTTCAGTTCCATTGAAACTCCCTCGTGTAGTGGTTCTGATAGATGATTTTGTAGCTGAATAGTATCCACCGCGGAGCACACGCTGAGATCGGTCTAATTCCGGGTCACCGGTGCTATAATTGGTGTAAATATCCTGGCACCATTCTATCACATTTCCACTCATATCGTAAAGCCCATAAGCGTTAGGTTTTTTTTCGCCTACTTTGTGAGGTCTTCCTTCACTATTGTCTTTATACCAAGCATACAGGGCAGGAGTATTTCCACCGGAATACCGTGTTACCGTAGAGGAAATGGTTCCATCAGCATTTGGACTTGTCTTGGCTGCATATTCCCATTCAGCTTCTGTTGGCAAACGGAAATTAAGTCCTGTTTTGCGGTTTAATTTTTCTATAAAGAGCTGACAATCTTCCCAGCTAACGTTATTCACAGGGTACTTGACATTGTTATAAGTGGAAGGATTTGAAGACATAACTGCGTCCCATAATTCCTGCGTCACTTCATACTGGCTCATATAGAACTCTCCCATCTTGCGTTGTTTTGCCGGACGTTCTGTTTCGTCTGCATTCTTATCGTTCGGGTCGTCACACCCAAGGTTAAACGTTCCTGCAGGTATTTGCCTCATTATCAGCTGTATGCCATTCACATAAATAGTATCTGCTTTCTGCTGCCATTTTTCCGGCTCCGATTCCGTAGAACCAATAATATTCTTAACTACAAAATACGCCAGTCCACCCATTGCAAACATCACAATCAAGAAAATAAGCAATTTAGACATGCTGAAACCGCTTGTGCTCTGCCTTTCACCGTAAGCTTCTCCAACTCTCACTGTTTTTTTGCCCGGATGAGAAGTTACATCAGGGAATTCTCCGGATTCCAAAATCTTCAGCAATTCTTCCGCAGAAGGACGACTTTCTTTATCTTTAAGCATACAAAGTTCCACAACTTTGCGGATTCTTTCGTCTTCAATTTCAGAAAAGTCCAGTTCTATATCATTATAATACATTTGACGACCTGTGGATAAATCGTCAAAAGGCAGGCTTCCTGTGACAAGTTCAAAAATGGAAATACCAAAAGAGAATATGTCGCTTTTACGACTTGGGCGACGTTCTTCCTTTTTAGCGCTGAATTTTTCCGGTGGAGCATATTGCTCTGTCATACTCAAGCCCAGGTTTGCACTGTTTACACTATGGCTGAGTTTTGTTTTGCTTTTACTGCTGATACCGAAGTCGCTAAGCAAATAAGTTGTTTTATCATTGCTGTTATCTATCAAAATATTTGCAGGCTTGATATCTTGGTGCACTATTTTGTTTTCGTGGAGATACTTTAACCCTTCAAGTATTTGACGCATTGCCTCCAGAAGCTCTTCCGATGTTAGTTTGCCGATTTTTTTGTCAAGGCTGCCACCATTGCAGAATTTCATCTCCAGGTATGGAACATTGCCCCAGCTGTCAAAATGTTCTGCACGGAGAATATTAGTATGATTCAAACCATGCATCTGGGTGTACTCTTTGGAGAGGTCACTAATGCCATCTTCATCAAGGTTTGTGTAAATTTTCAGAGCAACCACCGTTTTTGTTTCTTTGTCAGTGGCTTTCCATACGTCTGCAAAACCGCCTACGCCGATTAGTTTTTCCAGAACATATCTGTCATGAAAAACGTCACCGGATTTATATTTATGTATTGTTTTATTTTCTGACATTGTTTCTCGTATTTTATATTTTTGTTAATGATTGGGTATTTATTTAGATTTGTATGCCGGATGAAGTTGTTTCCGGATGTCCATCTCCGGATGGAAGATTATCTATTTTTGGTGGCACTTGCGTCCTATATTCGCTTCTTGTTTTTCCAACAATGCTATCAGTAGTCTTTATTTTGTTATATTTGTCCTTATAGTCTTTCCACTTTGGGTTTTCAAGACCTTTTACATTATTTTTGTCATTAATTATATTTGATGCATTTTTACAAAATTCCAATAAGCTTTTTTCTTGTTCCGGCGTTCTATATCCATTATTTTCAATATCTTGTATAATATTATTTATCTTTTCAATATCATTATATGTATTGATTATTAAATACCTAAACCCGGGAGTTGGAGCCTGATTAGAATTTTGATTTTGACTTTGCATTTGACCAATTATCTCTTGCGTATATTGTCCGGTCACACTTTCCGGAGTTGAAGCATTAGAGTCGGTATTACTTGGTTGACCGCCTTGACCTTGCTGCTGTTGATGCTGTTGATGTTGCGACTGCTGCGGTTTATTGGAATTAGGATTCTGATTTTGCGTATTTTGGTTTGTGGCACCGCCGCTATTATTATCACTGCCACCAAAATGCAAACCGTTTAAGTTTCCACCCGTATTTGAGCCGTTTTCCACTTCATCTACTTCCTCCGGATTTTCTATATCTTCATTAGAAGCATTGTCTCTTGAAGCATAGAATATCAAACCTAAGGAGATTAAAATCACCACTGCCAAAATGCAGATATAAATCAGAGTGTTTTTCTGAATTGTTATGGAAGTGCTTTTGGCTTCTTCTTTACTTCCCGGCTTAGGCACGGCATTAGTGCTTTTTTTCACAATAGCTGCAGGTTTTGGCTTATCCGCATCATATCCGGCGGCTTTTCTCGTAGGAGTTGCACCACCATCCATAATGCAAGCCACTTCTATAGTGCAGTTATCAGTCCACCCTTTTGCTTCACCGGCTTTCCACAGAGCGTTCAGTGCATCTGCAGAAGAAGTGCAGTTTTCAGACAGAATTGACTCTATTTTTGAATCTTCCACCAAGCCGCATAGTCCGTCGCTACAAAGCAAGAACACGTCACGACGGTGTATAGGATAGATTTTTGTTTCCGGATTCGCTATTGAACCGCTATCACCAAGTGAACGGTTGATAATGTTTCCGTCAGGATGGTCAAAAGCATCTTCCTCGGAAATTTTGCCTTCATCAACGAGCGACTGCACGTATGAATGGTCGTGTGAAAGACGAACCAGGGAGTTCTGCGGATTAAAGCAATAAATACGGCTGTCACCGCACCACCCGCAGTATGCCTTGCTGCCATAAAGCCACAATAGCACTATTGTGCTTCCCATACCTTCGGATTCTCTGTGCTCCTTAGCGTAGGCTTTTATTGTCATATCTGCTTTGATGATAGAATCTTTAATGAATGATACTATACTATCGTCACTTGCAAGTACACTCTCCGGCATTCCGGAAAATTCGTGCTTTATCACTTCTATCACAAACTCGGAAGCCTTTTCGCCGGACTTCATTCCACCCATGCCGTCTGCCACTACGAGCAGTGACCCTTTGTCTGAAAGGTCTATAAAGGTATCTGTGCCAACTGCGGAATTGTCTCCGGGCTTTTCAAGATTCGGGCAAATCCAAAAATTGTCTTGGTTTTGTGCCCTACCTGCCTTATCGCACTTTGCTGCAATATTAAATGTAACTCGGCTCATCTTATTATTTGAAGTTATCTTGTTTTGTTAAATAATTTTCTATATAGTTTTTAATTCCTTGTTCTATACCGGTCATTTCAAACGTATATCCGGAATTACGCAATTTGGCAATATCCGCACAGGTATAATTCTGATAGTGTGCCGACACGTTTTCCGGCATATCCACATATTCTATCTTACATTCTTTTCCTGCCGCCTTTGCAACACAATTTGCTACTTGATTAAACGTTGCGGGAACACCTGTGCCTACGTTATAAATTCCGGATATGCCTTTTCTTGTTTGCTTGTAATATGAGAGAAACCATAAAATCACGTTTACGCAGTCGTCCACGCTCACAAAGTCTCTCTTCTGCTCTCCGTCTGCTATTTCCGGATTCTTTGAGCGGAAAAGTTTCATGCTGCCTGTGGTGATAAGCTGATTGTAAAATGTGTTTATCACACTTTTCTGACTTCCTTTATGGTACTCGTTAGGTCCATATACGTTAAAGAATTTCAGTGCCACGATTGATGAAGAATTATTTTTATTAAATCCTCCATTTTGTGCAACATACATATCCACAAGATTCTTGCTCCAGCCGTATGCATTCTGCGGACGAAGGCCGCTCAAATAGCTCAAATCTTCTTTATCAGAGAATCCGTTCTCTCCATTGCCGTATGTAGCGGCAGATGAAGCATATATGAGTGATATATAATGTTCTTTGCAGAATCTGAACAATTCCGTTGTCAGGCTGTAATTCGCCGCCATAATTGCATCTACGTCTTTTTCCGTGGTGGAAGAAATAGCACCAAGGTGAACTATAGCCTCAATGTTATTATATTTATTATCATAGAGATACGGCATCAATTCTTCCGGGCTGATATATACGGGCATAGTTCGTTTAGCCACGTTTTTCCATTTTTCGCCGCACCCGAACGTATCCACAGCCACAATATCCGTGTATCCCGCCCGTTCTAAACCGTAAAGCAAGTTAGAACCTATAAAACCTGTTGCTCCTGTCACTACAATCTTTCCCATAGTCAAATTTTTGCTAATATATTTGTAGAAGACAGTCCTTCACACAGGGGCAACAACACCACTTTGCCTCCGTATGACTTAACATAGTCTGCACCAACAACTTCACTTTCCGCATAGTCACTGCCTTTAACAAGGATATCCGGCTTTACACTCTTGATGAGTGAAAGCGGTGTGGATTGCCTGAACGGTATCACATAGTCCACGCAATTTATGGCAGACAAAACGGATATTCTGTTTTCAAGACTGTTTATAGGGCGATTTTTGCCTTTCAGACGCTTGACGGATTCATCTGTGTTTATTCCCACCACAAGCACATCGCCAAGACCTTTTGCTTTTTCCAGAAGAGACACATGACCGGCATGTAAAACGTCAAAACAACCGTTTGTGAACACTATCCGCTTATCTTTATGCCGCTGTGCAATGCTCAACGGGTTGGAAACCTTGGATTTTGAGGTAAGTTCTGTATAAGCCACCGGCATAGAGCCTACTTGTGAAACTTTTTTCTGTGCCGCCTTATTTGCCAAACCAAGCATCTGTGCAAAAGAGGAGACATTCTTGAGCAAAGAGGCAGTGAGAAATGCTGTCACCACATCTCCGGCTCCGGTCACATCAAATATAGGAACATTTTGTGCAGGACACGTCATAAAGCCGTCTTCCGGAGAATAGCCCGATATGCCCTCACAGCCTGCAGTCATTATAGCATATTTGCAGTGAAGGCTTTCACACACAAGTCTCAGTTTTTCGCTTGTATCCTTGCCTTTATCATTTATGCCAAGCTGCACAAACATGCTGTCAAACTCCTTAAGGTTTCCTTTCACTATGCTTGCTCCGCAGAATTTTGAAAACTCGTTTTTAATGTCCACCACTACGTGCTGCCCTTTCTTCCGGCTTTCATGGATTACCATTCTGCAAAGGTTATCGGAAAGAACGCCTTTACCATAGTCTGAGAGAACTATAGCATCATAATTTTCTTTCTGAAGATATTCTAATAGGGAATCACAGTCTTTTTCTTCTGTGACATAAACGCAGTCTCTATCCACACGGAGAAGCTGACGGTTTTCACTTGTGAGATAACGTGTTTTTACAGTAGTGTCGGCAGTTTCTCTCTTGATGAGCAAAGACTTGATTCCGAATTTCTTTAATAATCTTTCTATCTCCTTGCCTTCTTTGTCCTTGCCTACACATCCCCAAATATGCACTTCAAAATCTGCGGCAGAGAGCTGTAATGCCACATTTGCGGCACCACCAAGTGTTGTCACGGGCTTTTGGCACTCTTCCAACACCGGACATGGTGCTTCCGGAGACAATCTTTTTGCCTGCCCCTTTACATATACGTCCAACATCACATCTCCTATCACCAAAACACTCTTTTTCTTTTCCATAACTCAAGCATTTTTGATATTGATAAATGTTGAACCTATCCTTTGTGCAAATAATTCATCGGAATATGAATCACCCACAACTATAGCCCGGGCAAAATCCACATCTTTATACTCTTTGCGAATTTTATCCGCTATCCCTGTATTTGGCTTTCTATCTGATGATTGTGATGAAGTATCTTCACAAACGTATATTTTATCTATTCTTCCTCCGTGACTTTCCAGAGTTTGCACAAGTTTGCGATGAACGGAATCTATTTGTTCTCGCAATGCTATGCCTTTACCTATACAAGCCTGATTTGTGACAATAAAAATATGGCTAAATTTCTCAGAGAGTTTCTTGCAGCATTTAAGGAATTCTTCACTAATGCAAAGTTGCTTCTCGCAAAGGACGTATTCATTTGGTAGCAAAGTATTTACCGTGCCATCTCTATCTAAAATCAATGTATCAAAACGTCCTGTATCAGCTAAATCCAGCACTTTTTCCCATACTCCGGAACCGATGTTTTTTACACTGTTTTCTGCAATTTTGCAAACTTGATGCAAAACAGACATTGCCACGTCTTGCACCACGTCTGTCTCACTGCTCGGCATTTCAATTATTTGTGCCCCAAGTTCTTCTGCTACAGTACCTTTACCTTCTCCTGCAATGAGCCATGAGCTTATTCCACACATTCTTGCTGCAGAAAGTGCTTCCAAAATATTCTTGGACTTTCCGGAAGAGGAAAGTGCTATCAGCAAATCGCCTTTTCTGCCTATTCCCTCAATCTGCCTGGAGAAAATTTTTTCGTAGCCAAAATCATTTGCAATACATGTCAGCACGGAAGTGTCCGTGCAAAGTGAAATGCAAGGTATGGGATTTCGTTTATCTGATATTTTTCCCATTAGTTCTGCAGCAATATGCTGAGACACAGCTGCAAAACCTCCATTTCCACATAGCAATATTTTTCCTCCGTTCCGGATAGTGGTTACTAAATCTGATGCAAAAGAAGATATTTGATGCAAGGAGGTATCATCTTCTTGAAGCCTCCTGAAAGCGTCTGCGTACGCAAAAAGATTATTCGCCGTAAATATTATTTTATTTACGGTTCCAAATGTGTCTTTCTTTTCAGTTGCCTCAAGAAATGAGAACATTGCTTTTATTCTTCCTACACCCTTATAGACTCTCCGGATTCAGGAAAACAAAAAAAGCGTGGAACCTAAATCTATGAAATTTATAAGCTTGTTTTTGCCGCGAAATGAAAACAAAAGCATAACAAGAGAAAATAAAACCATTGTTATACAGCACTTTTTGAAGTTTGTTCGTTGGGAACAATATCTTAAATCATTTTAATCGCTTGCAAGTTTCTTCGGGATTATTGGGAACATTTACGGGAAATGTATTATCTTTGCACCCAGAAAACATAAAACCGACAAGAACATGAAAGCAAGCGTATATCTCAAAGAAGTAAAAGAGAGCGGAAAGACAGGCATGTCCTGCATCTGTTTCCGTGTGCGCGACAAGGAAATCGACATCAAGGTCGCTTCCGGGTTGCAGGTGGTCGATAAGTATTGGGACGGCGATGCGCTAAGGTATCGCAGGAACAGCATTGTGGACAAGAATGAGCAGAAGCGCATTCCCGAACAGATTGCCGCCATCATTGAACAGATAGAGACATCCTTTGACCGTAACAAGGCAGACGGAGACTGGCTGAGACAGGTCATCGAGGATGTGCTTCATCCGAACCTCGCGTATGAGCGTAAGCATCCCAACCTGCTGACAAGACTTTCGGAGTATATCAGCCGGCATGAGGGAACAAAGCAGACCAAGGGGCAGATAGAGAACCTGTACCGTAAGCTGACAAGATATGTGACCTACAACCGTGAGGTTATGGGAGACAAGGAGTTTAATCTTTTTGTCGAGACAATCTCGTTGGAAGACATGAATGACTTCCGTGACTATGTAGCCAATGAACACCTGCTATATCTTGAACATCCTGACTTCTACAAGGATTATATCCCTGCCCAATACAAACCGAAGGAGAAGTCAAACACTACCATCATCAACACGATGAATCTTCTTTGCGTGTTTCTCCATTGGTGCAAGAAGATGGGCTATACAAGCAATGAGGCATTCCTGCAGTATGGGTGCAAAGTCCCCGTGTATGGAGATCCCTTCTACCTCTCCATTGAGGAACGCAATATCCTCTATGAGGCAGACCTGTCTTCTGTTCCACAGCTGGAGGTTATCCGTGACATCTTTGTCTTCCACTGCTATATCGGTTGCCGGGTGGGCGACCTGTACCGCCTGACAAGGGAGAACGTGAAGGACGGCTTCGTGGAGTATATGCCACAGAAGACAAAGAAATGCGAGGCAAAGACGGTCAGAGTGCCATTGCACGAGAAAGCCCTCCGAATACTCTCCAAATATGAAGGTTCCGATTCAGACAGGCTGCTGCCATTCAAACCTATCTCTATATATAATAATGGTATAAGGGAACTGCTGAAGCATTGCGGGATTGACAGGATGGTGACGGTGCTTGACACCCACGGCTACAAGACCGTACAGAAGCCCTTGTATGAGGTGGCATCCAGCCATACGGCACGAAAGACCTTTGTCGGCAACCTCTACAAGCAGGTTCCCGACCCTAACCTGATAGCGTCCATGTCCGGGCATGTGGAGGGGAGCCGTGCCTTTGCCCGCTACCGCAACATTGACGATGACATGAAGCGCAAACTCGTTGAAATGATTAACTAAGCAAGCATACAGACTATGAAAGTGACCGCATTTATAAGGAAGACCGCATCGAAGAACAATGTCACCGACCTCGCAAGGGTGTATTTCCGCCTGCGCGACAAGGGAGGCGTGGATATCAAGGCGGCAAGCGAGCTCTCCATCAGCCCCAACCACTGGAGTGCGGAGAAGCAGGGCTACAAATCCCGCGTTGCACTCGTCTCGGACGAGAAGCGCATGAAGTTTGACGAGGAGATACAGAACATCACACGCCTCATTGCCAGGGAATACCACCGAGGAGTGGACGGCAAGTGGCTGCAAGCCTTGATTGAGGAATACCACCACCCCGGCATCAACTCCCATGCCGGGAGCAAAAGTGACGAGTACCGCTTGGTGACACAGATACAGCACTATGTTGACGAGACCATACTGGCATCGGACAGCCGCAAGCACCACCTTGCCAATATAGACAAGATTGGCAGGTACGAGCGATTCCAAAAGGAAGTGATGCACCGCCGCGGATTCCAGCTCAACGTTGACACGATAACCGCAGATGACCTGCGCGACCTGAAGCGATGGATGCAGGAGGAACATACCTATGGCG
>JBJECR010000027.1:0-20203 GCA_051871275.1 Muribaculaceae bacterium
AATCAGCACAGCACAAGGCGGATTATATTTAGGAACATTTTTAATAGAATAAATATTAATAACAAATCAATTTACTAACAAATCAATTTTTACAACATGAAAAAATTAATAAAAATTTTCACATCGGTTCTGTTATTGTCAGCATGTAGCGAACACGATGTTCTGATTGAGAATGGGGATTTGCAATCGGAAAAAGCAGTGCAAAGTGAAGTTAGAACTATTGATGAAGCATACGATATCGCTGCAAAGGCAATTTCGTGGATTGGCGATGGAGAATCACGTACATCCGTAAGATTATTGCCTTCAAAAAGAGATATTAAGGTGGTGATGAATAACAAATCTCGCAGCGGAGAGTCAAGCGACACCTTGATGTACGTTGTAAACTTTGAAGATGAGCAAGGTTTTGCAATTATCTCGGCAAATCGCACTATGCCGGAACTTCTTGCCGTGACAGAAAGCGGCAGTTATGACCCTGAAACAGGCTCGGAAGTTGAACCTTTCCAGGAATATATGGATAATGCAATGAATATTTTAGTTGAAGCACCAGAGCATATTATTGATACTCTGCAACAAAATTTCAAGGAAAATGTTTATATTGATGAGGACGAGGTTATCAGTACAGTAGTACCAAAAGCACCATATACTTGGTGTCAAAGTAAAATTGAAGGTCAATTTTGCGAAAATGGTATTTGTGGTTGTGGTCCTTTGGCAGCAGCATTGTGTATGTCATATTATAAATATCCACAAAGTGTCATTATAACATACCCTAATGATACAATACCAAATAATTATAATCTGACATTAAATTGGGATAATTTAAGGATTCATGATGGTCGTACCCCCTACGTAATGTATAATGATGTACTTAAATATTGTGTAGAAGATGTTCCTATTAATGACCAAATAGCATTAGGACATCTATGCAGAGAAATAGGATATAGAATGAATGCTACTTATAATCCAAGTAGTACTTCAACCACAACGTTTAATATTCGTTCTGCAATTTCGGATTTTGGATTCACATTATCCGCTTTGTATTCCTATAATGAAGATGATGAAAAAGATATTCTTTACTCAGGTAAAATCATATATGCAGTTGGTGCGGATAATACTTCAGGACATGCTTGGGTAATTGATGGTTATAAAAGAATTAAAAGAACCACAACTCATTATATCGTAGAGCACGACCCTTTTGATTTAAATCCAACATGGGAATTGAAAGGTCAAAGCGTTTCTTATTTTTCTTTATCTCACCATAATTGGGGTTGGAAAGGTTCTTGCAACGGTTGGTTCTACATCGGACTTTGGAGTACTAACAATGCATATTCTTATGATAATGAAGATGTTTTGAATACTTACAATTATAATTTCTCAAATTCACAATATTATTTTTCTGTATCAAGATGAAAACTTTAAGATTTTTTTTAGTCGGAATTTTAACTGTTAATTTTCTGGCATCCTGTTCTTCAGACAATGAAGAACCGTCAACGAATGAATTAAAGGAAGTGAATCTTTCACGTACTGAAGTGGCCCTAAGTAATCAACAAACTCCATTTGGCTTTGAAGTGTTTGGCAAAATTATAAACTACAATGGTGATGAGAGCAACAAGTTTTATTCACCTCTATGTTTGTCAATGGGACTTTCAATGGTTGCCAATGGTGCTGAAGGAGATGCTAAAGCACAAATCTTAAGTGCGTTTAATGTAGAAAATGCTAACCTTGAAGAACTTAATAGAGTAAACAAAGTATTACTTGAAAGCTTCCCCAAATTAGATCATACTACGGCTTTAAGCCTTGCTAATTCTGTGTGGATTGATAATACGTTTCCGGTCAAAAACACGTTTACAGCATTATTGAGAGATAATTATGATGCTCAATGTAAAAATGTAAATTTGATGGATGAAAAATCAATAGATTTAATTAACAGTTGGTGCAAGAAACAGACAAAAGGAATGATTCCGGAAATTATAAAGGAAATTCCGGAAACTGCCCGTATGTATTTACTATCCGCTTTATATTTTGAAGGAAAATGGGAAAAAGCGTTTGATAAAAATAAAACACAAAACAAATTGTTCTTCAACGTTGACGGAACCACAGCGAGCGTACCAATGATGCAAAAGTTAATAGGACAAGCAGAAATACATCGTACACAGTGTTTTGATATTATGGAACAAAAATTTGGCAATGGAGCATACATTTTTCAAATGTTCCGTCCTCGCGATGGATATAAACTTGCAGAAGCTATAAAAGACTTCAATTTCAGCGAAATTGAAAATTCACAAGAAATTATTTGCGATGTAAATTTTGGATTACCTAAATTTTCCATAACATACGATACGAAAGATATTCTTATGCCGATTTTGTATGAACTGGGAATTAAGAATATATTCTCAAATTCAAATGAATTGAGAGGCATTTCAGATGAGGAAATTTTCGTATCATTAATCCGTCAAGTTTCCACAATTACGATTGATGAAAAAAAGGCAGAGTCAAGTTCAATAAATGAAATTGAAATTTCTGTAACATCTCCAGGTGATCCATCATCTACGCCGCAAATTGTAAATTATACACTTGATCATCCATTTATGTTTGCTATTTATGAGCAAAGCACCAAAACATATCTCTTTATGGGTGCAATAAACAAACTCTAACAACTTGTTAAACACAAGTATAAGTTTCATTATAAACAAGCTATAAGCTTTTTCTAAATAGATATTATGTAATAGCACAGTGGCTGCTTCGGTTTTCGGGGCAGCTTTTTTTATGAAAAACACGATAGGTTGCAGTTGAAAAGTTGCCGTACTTTTGCACCATTCTTCCAAATAAAGATTATTTCTTTATTCAGTCAGTGCAAAATCTCACAGATTTTGCGTACATTTGCCGTAAAATAGGCTAACATGAAAGACAAAAGTATCATAATGCGACTGAAATCGCTGTTTACAAACCCGAAATTGCTGCAATTTGCACTGTGCATTTTTGTGGCTGCAGTAATATCTATATGTTTCTTCCACCCGGACGCTGTGCAAGGCAACAAGCTGATGCAGAGCGATATGCTGCAAGGTGCGGCAAACGGTCAGGAGGCAAAAGCCTTTGAAGAAGCAACGGGTGAAACCACTCGGTGGACAAATTCACTCTTTGGCGGTATGCCAACGTTCCAAATTTCACCATCTTATCCGTCAAATGGTCTTTTTGACTGGATAACAACGGTTTACGGACTCGGATTGCCATCACCGTCAAACCTTATTTTCATGATGATGATAGGTTTCGTGGTACTGATGTTTGCAATGAACGTGAAATGGTACTATGGGCTGATAGGTGCTGTGGCATGGGCTTTTTCCACGTATTTTATCATTATCATAGGTGCAGGACACATTTGGAAATTTGTCACACTCAGCTATATTCCTCCCACAATAGCAGGTATAATACTCTGCTACAGAGGTAAATATCTGCTTGGTGGCAGTCTTGCGGCACTGTTTGCCATGATGCAAGTGGCGTCAAACCACGTGCAGATGACGTATTATTTTATGTTCGTAATCCTGGGCATTGCAGTGGCATACCTGATAGAATCCATTAAAAAAGGAGATTCTAAAACGTGGCTTAAGGCTACGGGAACGCTCGCTATAGCAGGGCTTCTTGCCGTGGCTGCGAACCTGCCGAGTCTCTATAACACATACGAATATTCAAAAGAAACCATGCGTGGCGGACATTCCGAGCTTACTCAGGAGGGTGATGCTCAGTCAACAGGTGGACTGGATCGCAACTATATCACGCAATACAGCTACGGTGGTGCTGAAACGTTCACGCTCCTTATCCCTAACGTGAAGGGAGGTGCTTCCGCTAAGCCCGAGTATGGCGGTATGGTGGCGCTAAGCCTGGCAAATCTGCCGGAAGCGGAGCAGATGAAGGCAAGCGGAGCTATCGGCGATATGGAAATGCAGTATTTAGACTATGTTTCGCAGTACTTCGGTGAGCCGGAAGGCACAAACGGTCCGATATACGTTGGAGCCGTGATTTGTGCACTGTTTTTGATAGGACTTTTTGTGGTGAAAGGTCCGCTGAAATGGGCACTGCTCATTCTCACGATTTTGTCTATTCTGCTTGCTCTGGGACGTAACTGTCAGTGGCTCACGGACTTGTTTATAGACTATGTGCCTATGTACAGCAAGTTCCGCACCGTGGAGAGCATACTCGTGATAGCGGAATTTACCATGCCGCTACTCGCAATCCTGGCATTGCAGAACATTTTCAGCGGTGACGGCTGGTGGAAAAAGAACAAAACGGCAATTTTTGTCGGCTTCGGCATCACGGCACTTTTCTGCCTTGCAGGTGTCTTAATTCCAAGCATTTACGGAAACGTAATCACTCCGCAGGACGAGGAAACATCGCAGATGATAATTTCTTCACTCATGCAGCAGGGCTATCCCGCAAATGTGGCGTCAAGTTTCAGTCTGGACAATCCTGCAATTTACTCCGCTATTGTTTCTTTGCGTGAGGGAATGATTTCAAGCGACAGTCTTCGCAGTCTTTTCTTCCTTGCAGCAACATTTATCGTAATTCTCTCATTTGCAAAGAGATGGATAAATATCAAGTGGGCTGTGGCAGCAATAGGAATCCTCTTGCTCGTGGACCTTTACACCGTGAATAAGCGTTACCTGAACCACGACAGTTTTGCACCGGAGCAGATTTCACTGTCCGATCCGTTCGCACCTACGGCTGTAGATAAGGCTATCCTCGGCGATACCGCCATAAACTATCGTGTGCTGGATATTCCTCATTTCTGGCAGCCAAAACCGTCGTATCACCACAAGATGCTTGGTGGCTACCATGCAGCAAAACTCACTCGTTATCAAGATATTATAGACCGTCATTTGAACTATGTCCTTTACGGTGATGCAGACAGCACGGACTATGCCGTGGTGAATATGCTCAATGCAAAATATATTATAGACCGTGCCGGACAGGTTACCATAAATCCTGATGCGATGGGTAATGCATGGCTCGTTGATGAGGTGAAATTCGTAGCAGGAGCAGATGCGGAAATGACGGGTCTTGAGGAGATAGATGTGAGTCATCAGGCTGTGGCAGACAAGAAATTTGAAAATATTCTTGCTGCAAAAGCAGAGGTTGCTCCCGGCGACACTATTTACGAGACAACATACGCTCCAAACAGACTTACTTACTGCGTGAATACTGCCAAAGGCGGCATCGCAGTGTTCTCGGAAATATATTTCCCATGGGGATGGAAAGCGGAAATAGACGGAGAAAAAGCGGAAATAGGTCGTGTGAACTATATTCTCCGTGCCGTGAACGTTCCTGCAGGAAAGCACACCATAACCATGACTTTCAACCCCGAATCGCTCCACGTGACAGGCACTATCGCCACAATTGCCGTGATAATTATTTACCTTGCACTTTTCATCACGATAATAGTTTCCATATTGCGTAAAGATGAAAACGAACTGGCTGAAAAGGACGCTTAAGGCTCCTGCTCGCTACCGTACCGGCAAAGGTTTCGGTGTTCATTCGCCATTTGCCTACAAGTTCATCACTCGCGTGCTGCGGGAGACGCTCCCTTTCTATGCTTACAGCAACCAGAAAATACGCTACCGGGATGCAGAGCGAAGCTCCGTGAAACATCCGTTTTTGACGCTTAAAAGAATACGTCTGCTTTTCCGCACCGCAAACTTTTTCTGTCCGGACAGTGTGCTGCAACTCGGAGCGGACAACGGACTTGTGACGGCAGCACTGCTTGACGTAAATTCCGCTATGAAAATTGCACGTTGCGGTTGCGACGGCACTTTTGAGTCGCAAAACGTGACGGAATATGCAGCTATTGATGCATTGCCGAGTGATACGGTTCCGGAAATGGTGATTGTGGTGGATACGGAAAAAAGTGAGGCTGTGGAATGTTTTTTGAAGCGAGCCGTGGAGGCTGAATCCGTGATTGTATTCCCCTGCATAGACCATAAAGAGCAGATAAAAGAACTCTGGGACGTTCTGAACGCATCCGCAGCAGACTATGGAATGACATTCACAAACGACAAGTTCGGTGTGCTCGTGGCAAAGAAAAATCTGCCGCGACAGCACTATAATGTGTGGCTATGAGCAGAAATATCAGCGACATAGACAAGATTATCGACAATTACAAGGCTTATATGCAACTTGAACGCGGAATGGCGGAAAACACCGTTACGAGTTACACTTTTGATATTCTGAAATTTATATCATACCTCGCCGATACTTCCACTATGCTCCGTAGCGTGACACTTGGAGACCTCCAAGCCTTTGTGGGCGAGATGCACGATGCGGGTATTTCCCCTCGTTCACAAGCAAGGATTATTTCCGGACTTAAATCCTTTTTCAAGTACCTCAACATTGCCGGCTATCTGGAGGAAAATCCGTCGTTGTTGCTTGAAATGCCCAATATCGGCTCTCACTTGCCGGAAGTGCTTACTGTTGAGGAAATTGACCGCCTGGAGGAGGCTATAGACTACACCAAGCCGGAGGCACTGCGAAACCATGCCATAATAGAAACGCTCTATGGCTGCGGACTGCGAGTGAGCGAACTTGTAAACCTGGAAATAAGTCGTATTTTCCTTGCAGACAAGTATTTGGCGGTGACGGGAAAGGGTAACAAGGAGCGGCTTGTGCCTATGTCGGATTTTTCTATAGACCTGATAGAGAAATACTTGCAGGAACGCTCCAAAATCTGCGTAAAACGTGGTGAGGAAAACATTCTTTTTCTGGGCAGAAACGGTGCTCGCCTGTCGCGTCAAATGATTTTTATCATCATCAAGCGACTTGCGGACCTTGCAGGTATAGAAAAGCCTATTTCACCGCACACTCTGCGTCATTCTTTTGCCACACACCTCCTGGAGGGTGGTGCAAATCTGCGTGCTATCCAGCAAATGCTGGGGCACGAATCCATTGCCACCACGGAAATTTATCTCCACCTTGACAATACTCGTCTCCGTGAAGAAATTTTGCTCCATCACCCAAGAAATTAGGAAATAAGAAAAAAAGTAATTACATTTGCAAACAAAAGAAATAGTCTATGGAAACATCTTTAACAATAGAAGGTATTTACAAGATGCTATCTACTCTCAGTAGAAGCAATAAAAAATGGCTTGCCGACCATCTTTATGAAGATATTTCTATCAGTCCGGCAAGGCGTAAGGGAGCATTATCCGATGAAGAACTTCAAAAGGAATTAAACAATGTTCCGGACTTGGATATGTCCGATTATCAGACTCTTACAGATGAACAATTCAGTGCTTTAGTTCATTCTTCACCAATTCCTAAAAATATAAGCAAGTGGCTATGATTGTAAGGCAGCGAGAAATTGTAGAAGTGCCATTTACATTACCTGATGGTAAGGTTTTAATCCATCCTGCTTTGGTTGTGTCTTCAGATGAATTGCAAAAAGATGAAGATGGGCTAATATATGTATTGCTTATTTCAACCAAAAATCATCACCCTAAATATACTATTAAAATAAATAATGATTGGCTAAGTAAGCCTATGGATTCACAATCTTATTTTATTACTCATATTATGGGTATGTATAATATAGATGAAGTCACATCTAAAAGAAACTGTTTTATCAAAGAAAAATATTTTGATGATGTGATTGATAAAATAATTGAATCTATTTTCGGATAAAACTTGTTTTGAAAAAATCTTTGAAATTAACAAAAGTTTGCATTTATCATTCAATCTTTGTAACTTTGCATTAAATAAATCATTATTGATTGAAAAGTGATGCGACTTGATATAATTGTGAAAAGATATTTTGCTTTATCCCTTGCAATAATTCCCTTGGCGGCGGTTTCTGCCGAACGCAGTGCTGACGATATGCTGGCAGACTTTGAAAAGTATAATTTCAGCACCGATGTGGCAAATGAGTTTCTCCGCTCTATGAAAGAGGAAGAATTGCTTGAAAAAGACATTAAATTCAGTGCCGGCGTGCCTGTGGATTCCGTGCGACAACAGGTGTATTACTGGGCAGGCGAATGGTATAATTATCAGCAAGACTATCCCCGTGCAAAGGAATACGGACTTAAAGCACTGCCGCTATATAATGGTGTGAGCGATGCCAAGGCAGACTGCCTGAACCTGCTGGGTGTGGTGTATGTTCGAACAGGCGAATTTGCTGCCGGTGCGGATTATATAAAGCGATGCCTTGATATTGACCTCCTTAGCGGTGACCCCGAACGTATTGCCCTGAGCTACAGTTCTCTTGCCGGGACATATATTGCCGCAAATGATGCCGAGGCTGCGGAAAAATATGCCCTTGAAGGACTGGAATACGCACGGAAATCAACCAATACGCTCCGCACTACAATTCTCTTGGGTATGCTTTCCGAGGCTAACAATAAACTCGGAAAATATGAAAAAGCCGTGGAATACGCGGACCGTGCTTTTGAGATTGATTCCGCTGCAGGACGTGGCAATCGTGCCGCTATTCGCCTTTCGCAGAAGGCAAATGCACTCGTGGGTATGGAGGACTATGAACAGGCGGAAGCCACTTTCCGTCGCTCTTTTCCACTCCTGGAAGAAAACAAGAATTTTCACTCCCTTGCCATAAATTATAATCAATTCGGCTTTCTTCTTATCAAGCGGAATAGAAAAGAAGAGGCTGCGGACTATTTCCGCCTGGCAAGCAAACTCTTTGAGCAGATGGGTGACCTTTACAATCAAATTCACTCACAGAGAGGACTTTATGAAAGTCTTTGGACTTCAAATCCGGACAGTGCACGCATAGCACTGGAGGAATATAACGTTCTCAAAGATTCACTTTACAGCCATGCTTCCGCAAATGCACTGGCAAAGTACAAGGCGGAATTTGACACGGACAGGCTCAAAGATGAAATTCAGCAGACATCGCAGAGTCACCGCCGTGACTTGATAATAGCTTGCGGAATACTGATTGCGTTTATATGTGCGGGCGTTTGGCTTTATCGCAGAAAGATGAAACGTTATCGCGGTGAGATACAGCGACTTATGGCTGTTATTGATGATGTTTCCGCACCACAAAAGGAGGAAAAGAAATCTCAAGCAAAGAAATCTGATGCAAAGAAAGACCGTGACGATGATATAGATTTTGAACGCACGCTTGTGGAAATCATCAATGAGTGCCTGGAAAAGCACAGCTTAAGTGTTGCGGATATAGCTTTGCGTTTCAATATGAGTGAGCGTACGTTCCGCCGCCGCGTTCTTGATGTCACGGGGCAGAATCCAAAGGATTTCATCACTGCGGTGCAGATGAAAAAAGCACTGAATCTGCTCAAAGAAAATGGCGAGATGAATATCTCTGAAGTGGCACGTCTCTGTGGCTTTGATGAACTTAGCTCTTTCTCTCGCACCTTCCGCCGTACATTCGACTGTGCACCTTCAGACTACAAATTTTAGAGCCTGTTTCGTAATAAATGTGTGTAACACTCTCTTAGGAACGAAATTCCGTAGGGGTCATGCCGTATTTTTCCACGAAGAGGCGGTGGAAAGTTTGTCGGCTGGAGAAGCCGGATTCCTGTGAGATGCCTTCCACGGTGTAGTTTGGCTTGGTTTTGAGGATAGTTACGGAATATTCCAGTCTGAGAGTATTGATATAGTCCGGAAAACCGTTTGCAAACTGCTGGAAAAGAGCGGAAAGATGCTTTGGAGTGATTTTAGCTAAAGCAGCCGCTTCGTCGCGGCTGAAACCCGGTTGCAGATAGAGTTTTTGCTTCACGATTATTCGTTCTATCTGGTCAAACAGAATTTTTTCTTTGTCTGTTTCTCCTTCTGCCTCAACCGGTTGCGGCTCTGCGATTTTTTGCATACGCAGTTCGTCGTGAGCCTCTGTGAGTTCGCTAATCATAGCCGCGGCAATCTTGTTTTTGCGGTTTATTTTGCGGTTATAGTAAAGCAACACGGCAATGAAAGCACCCAAAATAATTACGATAATGGCAGTGACGATAAAAATTGTTTTGTGTCGTGCCATTTCCTTTTCTTTCATCAGCAGCTGAATTTCCATATCTTTAGTTTTGTAAATAGTGGAAAGTTCAGCGATATTGGCATTGTTTTCACGGAGGTAAAGGCTGTCTGTCATCACCTTCATCTGCTTTGAGATTTCAAAAGCCTTGCGGATATTACCTTTTCCCTCGTAGCAGTCGCGTTCACATTCCAGGATAGTGTTCACGAAGTAATACGTCAGAGTGTCGCCGGTTGCTTCTATGATGGCTCTTTTCTCTTTCACTCTTTTGAGAGCCTCGTCATAGTCCTTAATTGCTAATAAATAGGGAATTAGAATGTCCGCAGCCTTAGGTGTGTGACTGCAATTCGTAGTATTGAATTTGGTGGCGTATTCATGTGCCTTTTCGGGCATATTAAGTCCTAAACAGGAAGTCATGTACATTCCGTAAACCTCTGCTGTACGCATATCCGCCACATCTTCCGCGTCTGTCATACGGGAAATAGCATTTTCGCAGAGGGGCAGTATTTTCAGAGTCTCCTCATATCGTCCTTTAGCCATAAGGATGTTAGCCTTTTGTGCCAGGCTGTAGTAATAATCGTCTAAATTATTCCAGTTTGCATCATCTCTCTGTGCAATTTCCGCATAAACGGCAATGCTGCGGTCTATCAGTTCTATTCCGGCATCTACAGATTCCGTTTGTGCCACGGAAAGTCCCATAAACATCAGGAAATAAGCCTGAAGCTCCGGGTTTTCATAGTTTTTTGCGATATTCAGTCCTTCCGTTGCAAACTCAATCACCTCTCCGTAATAGCTCTGAACAAAGTTCAGTGCAATAAGGAACTTAAGAGATTTGAGGATAAGTGTACTGTCGTTGTCGCTCACGGCATTTTCGTATGCCTTATTTGCATAAAACATAGACACTTTGGTCATATTCAGCCCGTTATTGTAAATCAGAGCACGCATACCGTTTGCGTTTGTGGGTGTCATCAGTCCTCGATGTTCCGCCGTGTCCAGCAGTTCCAGGGCACGTTGCGGATGAGTGCGACAAATATTGCTGATATATTCCGCAGTGTAAAGGCTATCGCTGCTCTCCGGATTTTCACTGCTGCCGTTGCAAGACGTAAAAACGCACATTGCAGCCGCTATAGAAATAATGATGATGAATATTCTGTTCATGTTTGCAAAAAAAATTTGAGCTTTCTCTTACTACGAAATTAGCAAAAATCGCTTATTCAAGCAAATTTTGTAATCTTGCTGCAGGCTCAAAACCATGGTAAATGCAATCATTATTTTATACAATAGATAATCTTGAGGCAAAAATCACTTTTTTAACTAATTGAATTACAGTACAATCCCAAATTGCTACATAATATTGCCCTTTTTTGTTACATTCCATTACAAAAATCCGCCCTTTATTGCTACATTCTTGACCGTCTTAATTTCGCTTTTACATTCTCAAAACACATATCTTTGCAAGAAAATCAAATTATAGACTTACAAAATTATATTTTTATGGACTTCAAAAAATTATTTAGAAAATTTGCAGTGATGGCTGCAACAACTATTCTTTCTTTCTCATTCACATCTTGTGGCGGAGACGATGATGAAGGCGGTGATGACCCCGCAAAAGTGCAAACTCCCAAGTCTGCAATGGCACTCTATCAGTTTGAAGCATCACAAGACATGATAGATCTGCTTGATGTCACTATCTCATACGTGGATAAAGGTGAAATCAAAACGGATACTATGAAAACAACCAAATGGACTGCAACTGCAAACGGAATTGTTCTCCCTGCTACATTCGGCTATAGAGTCCACATGAGCGTGAAAGACAATGCTGATTTCAGCAAAGGTTCTTTTGACCTTATTGTAAAGACTTACTCCACTCAGTATGCCGTGTATGACCAAGACGGTGAGAGAATTGAAAGCCTCAGCAACGTTTCATCAACTACTACCGATGGTGGATTCACAAATCTTGATGAAGCTACTATCAGAAAAGTGTTTGCAGACAAAGAATACATTCAGGAAGGTTTTGAAATCGGCACAGACGGCAAATACGCAAAAAAGACCATTAATTGGTAATTTACACAACAACTAAATTTTGGCACTTGGCGTGAACATCTTATGAAAAACACTTCTTCATAGTGATGTTCACGCTTTTTCAAATCGTAAATAATACTTTCACAATAATATTTTCACTACAATGAAAAAATTTGCTATTAACTTTTTTTACGTAGCACTTGTCTTTGCAATGACAGGCTTGCTAAGTTCTTGCCACGATGACAACAACGAAATCATCGACGATGAAAACGATGACCCGGAATACGAAATTCTGGAACCTCCCACGGAAGACTTGTTGGAAGTGACGTCTATCATTAACCTTTATGTCCCATCTACCGATGGCTTGAGCGAAGTGGCACAAGCACTTATCCGTCGCTGCCCTTTCGGTGAAGACTATTCTGCGTGCGCTATCCTGCTCACAAGCAAATTTATTGATGCCGCAGACGATGCCACTCTCACCAAAATTAAAGACTTCTACAATGATGGCGGTATGATTATCATGGACCGTCCTACTCCAAGAAACTTCAAAAAACTCGAAGCAGGTATGGAATTAGATGAAATCACAGACCCGATGGAAGAACACGACGACCATGAAGCTTACGGCATCTATGCTTTCAACAAGCACTTCGATATCTATAAGCTGAACGATATTTTTGACGAGGATGGAACAGAATACAAGACTTGTAGCTTAGACGAACAAGTGGATGAAAATGGGGAAAGCACACCTGTAGAGGAATACGGAGAAGGCGTTTCTGAAGGACGTGAAGAACAACCGCTCACTCCATACTTAGCAGGATTAATAGCAGACCCGTTAGCACACTGGATGACGGAAAACAATATTCCGGATGAATGGCGTGAATCTCGAAAAAAACAAATAATTGCAAATAGCCGTGCTAACATTGATGATATATTACACGCACAGTCAATAACCGACACTTGGACAAATGGAGTGAGTGTTGGGTTTAAAGACGATTGTTCCGGCAAAATATGGGAAAAGCTTAAAGACAGACATACCGTATTTACCACCACAACAAGAATATACGTAGCCTACAGTTACCATGATGATATTGACTATTACCTGTTTGACCAAGTAGTATGGGCAAACAACTCTCACAAATGGCTTGGCAGTTGGAGTAATGGCTCATACGACTACCAGGGATTGTATCTCTATGAAATTGACATTAAAAACAATATCATACAAGGAAGCGGTTGGAGCAATTATTTAAAAAGAAGTGATGGACTGATACTTGAAGACTTCTCTCCTGAAACAACTGTAGGCTCAAAGTCTTACAGTTCCTCTACAGGTTTCAATATCGGTGGAAATGTCGGGGCTACAAAAACCGGACCTACAGCAAATATCACCGGAGGTATCAGTGTCAGTGTTTCTGAATCCTATTCAATACCGGACTTGAGCATTACTTGCATGTGTGGTGATGATCCTGAGTTAGGTAATAATTGCAAATGGGAATATCGCACGCGCCGAAAAAATATTGGTACGAAATGGACCGGCAAACCGTATTTTAATTCTCCTACAGGGCTTTCAATCAACACTATTAAGGTTGGTCAAAGTTGGGTTTGGAAATTGGAAAACCCCAAACGATATGATAATACCACCCTTTACCTTAGATACAACATAGGAGCATGGGACTATTCAGATAAAAAACAATGGAAATTCTTTTACTCTAAAATCGGTTGTCATGGCGAATATAGTGGACTAATCTTTAAGCATAAAATTATCATGCCCAACAGAGATCCGGAACTATAAAATTTTGAAATATATAAGGAAGGAGGGATGCCCAAAGCGTCCCTCTTTTTTGTTTCAAATCGCAAATAAAACCGAAAAGGGCTGTCTCACGACAGCCCTTTAGGATGAATAAACCAATCATTATCACATTTCTTGCAATGGAAAAAGTAATTTTTGCTATGTACTACTAAAACAAAGTTCATTCCAAATAGTTTGCTACTATTTGAAATTTATCATTATTTAACAGTTGTTTCAAAAAGCCACCAAGTTGGTGACAAATTAAGAGCCTGTTTCATAACAGTAGGTGAGTTATAAAGAATGTTTGAGTAAATTAGCCAATTAAAGTTTTGTAAAATACTCTTATTTTGCAAATAAATGACTAAATTTGCAAATAATATGTAACCATACTGAAAGACAAACACTGATAAGATATGTCTGTAAGAGCACTGATAGGACTGACTCTTGAAGAACTGCGTAATGTGGCAGCGGAAGTTGGTCTGAAACCGTTTGCAGCAAAGCAGATGGCACGCTGGCTGTATGAAAAAAGAGCTGTGGAAATAGACGAAATGACGGACCTTTCCAAGCCTTGCCGCGAATGGCTGAAAGAAAATTATTGTATTGGTCGCGAACAGCCTAAGGCTCAGGCTCTTTCTGCCGACGGTACGGCAAAATACCTCTTCCGCGGTGCCGGAGGACGTGATGTGGAGGCAGTCTATATTCCGGACAAGGAACGTGCCACGCTTTGCGTGTCCTCTCAGGCAGGCTGCAAGATGAAATGCACTTTTTGCATGACCGGGCGACAAGGTTTTCACGGAAATCTCACTTCCGCACAAATAATAAATCAAGTGCTCTCCATCCCGGACTC
This sequence comes from Muribaculaceae bacterium, assembly GCA_051871275.1. Classification (GTDB taxonomy): domain Bacteria; phylum Bacteroidota; class Bacteroidia; order Bacteroidales; family Muribaculaceae; genus CAJUPY01. The sequence continues at coordinate 14,626 of JBJECR010000027.1, forward strand.
GGAAAAACTCACAAACATAGTGTTTATGGGCATGGGTGAGCCTACGGATAACTTGCCGCAGGTGATGAAGGCAATAGAAATTCTCACTGCCCCCTGGGGGTTTGCCTGGAGTCCAAAAAGAATCACGCTGTCCTCTATCGGTAAGACTGACGAATTGCGTAAAGTGCTGAATGAAACCAAAGTACACATTGCAATTTCCATTCATTCGCCATTCCCGCAGGAGAGAGGCAAACTGATGCCTGTGGAGAGGGCATATCCTATCACGTCTGTGATAGAACTGCTGGCAGGCTACGATTTCAGCCACCAGCGTCGCCTTTCGTTTGAGTACATCATGTGGAAAGGCATAAACGATGATTTCCGTCATGCCGATGCTCTGGCAAAACTGCTCAAACCGCTTGACTGTCGTGTAAACCTGATTCGGTTCCATGCTCTGCCCGGGCTTGAACAGCTCAAACCTGCAAACAGCGAGACTATGACAGCTTTCCGTGACCGCCTTAATGATGCCGGAATCACAGCCACAATCCGTGCCTCTCGCGGTGAAGATATAGATGCAGCTTGCGGTATGCTCGCAGGCAAGCAGCAACAAGAAAGGAGTGAAGAAAAATGAAAAAATTAATTTTAATATTGGCACTTATACTTCTGCCTGCAGCCGTTTTTGCAGCAGACGGTGACAAGCCGATGGTGAAATTTGAAACAAAATCTCACGACTTTGGCAATATCCGTGAAGCAGACGGCAAAGTGAAATACGACTTCAAATTTGTGAACACAAGCAGCGTGCCTACGGTGATACTTTCCGCTTCAACCACTTGCGGTTGCACAAAAGCGGACTATCCCAAGCACCCCGTAAATCCCGGTGATACGGCGGTTATCAATGTGACTTTCAATCCTAAAAACTATTCAGGTGAATTTATAAAAGCCATCACTGTCCGCACTCCGAACCAGAGGATAAAACTTAAAATCACCGGAGTTGTTATACCTAAAAGCACAGAAGAATGAAAGCAAGGCTAAAAATATTATTCTGCATAGCATTTATGCTGTTTTCGCTTCCGGCAATGACCGGAGCAGGAGTGACTTGGCTTGAAGATACGCACGATTTTGGTATTTTCAATGAGGAAGACGGCAACCAAACGTGCACTATGCGTTTCGTGAACACGAGCGACCAACCTGTGGCAATTATTTCTGCCAGAGCAAGTTGTGGATGTACTCAGCCGGAATATTCAAAGGAAGCGTTTGCGCCCGGCGACACTGCGGAAATAAAAATCACATACATTCCCGCAGGACGTCCCGGCAGATTTGAAAAAATTATCACCGTGGTGACAACAGACGCTAAATTTGAAAAGCATCGTCTCACTATCAAAGGACTTGTGATAGGCTCGGAAAAGACCGTTTCCGCCCATTATCCTTACGATGCCGGACAACTGAGAATGAAACGCAGCATGGTGATTTTCGACTTTGTGACAAAAGGCAAGAGCAAGAGCGAGTTTCTGGACGTTTATAACGTTTCCAAAGATACCATTTATCCAACCTGGGAAAACGTGCCGGACTATGTCACCGTGAGTGCCGCCTCAAAGGCTGTGCCACCGGGTGATTACTCCTCCTTCGTGCTGAATTTCAACACTATGCGGTGTGATGAGTACGGACTTGTGAAAGACGTTGTCACGCTTTACCCAAACGGCAAAAACGGCAGCGAACCCGTGAAGATAGAACTGTTTGCCACCGTGGTGGAAGACTTCTCCAATATGACGGAAACGCAGCGAATGAAAGCCCCGGTGATTTCAGTTTCTCCCGAGAGGCTGAACCTCAGTGCTTCCGCAGGTATGATGGGCTACAGCGGCAAAGTGACAGTGACGAATACCGGACAAAACGAACTGATAATAAGGCGAGTATATGCACAGGACCCGGCAATAAGCGTGAAGTGCGACAAGAAAAAAGTGAAATCCGGAAAAAGCGTGGATATTGAAGTGTCGCTCAACGCTTTCGGTTTCCAAGGCAATGTGCTGAACACCCTTATTTATATAGTTACGAACTATCCGGAAAATCCGATTATGGAATACCGCATTGTGGGAGAATTTCCGCAATAACAGTCTGAAATAAAACTAATTAAGAATATAATAATACTTTACGATATGGAACACCCCGAAAACGATGAAAAATATGCAGGATTGACCGTAAATTCCGGCGTTGTGCAGCCGCCTTCCGTGAATCCTTACCTCAAAAAGCTCAAACGCAAGCCGATACCCACTCCGGGTGAAATGGTGGAAAGGATTATAAAAGGCGACGTCACTATGCTCTCGCGTGCGGTGACACTCGTGGAAAGCATAAATCCGGAACATGAACCTATAGCACAGGAAGTTATAGAAAAATGTCTGCCATATTCCGGCAATTCACGCCGCATCGGCATCACAGGAGTGCCGGGAGCAGGCAAAAGTACGTCTATCGACGTTTTCGGGCTCCACGTGCTCAAAGACGGCGGCAAGCTCGCAGTTCTTGCCATCGACCCTTCCAGCGAACGCACTAAGGGTAGCATCCTGGGTGACAAAACCAGGATGGAAAAACTGTCGGTTCACCCTAATGCTTTTATTCGTCCTTCCCCATCTGCAGGCTCTCTCGGAGGTGTGGCACGCAAAACGCGTGAAACGATAGTCCTCTGCGAAGCTGCGGGCTACAACAATATTTTTGTGGAAACCGTGGGCGTGGGACAGAGCGAAACGGCAGTACACTCTATGGTGGATTTCTTCCTCCTTATCCAACTTGCCGGCACAGGCGATGAACTGCAAGGAATAAAACGCGGAATCATGGAAATGGCAGACGGAATAGTGATAAACAAGTGCGACGGCGACAATATAGACCGTGCTCGCCTGGCACAGGCACAGTTCCGCAGCGCTCTCCGTCTTTTCCCGCCTACGGCATCCGGTTTTCAGCCGGAAGTGCTCACATATTCAGGCTATTACGAAATAGGCATACCGGAAGTGTGGGAGATGATAGACCGCTACTTCGCTTTTGTGAAAGAAAACGGCTACTTTGAGAGAAAACGCCAGGAACAGGCTCGCTACTGGATGTATGAAACAATCGACACTCGCTTGAGAAACAATTTCTACAATAATCCTGACGTGGCGGATATGCTCGGAGACTTGGAAAAGCAAGTGCTTGGAAACAGGCTCAGCTCTTTCATCGCTGCAGGTAAAGTTCTTGATTTCTACTATAATAAATCCAAATAATCGCAAGTTTATGATGAATGCTACAATGGCAAAAACACTCACGGCACTCTTCCTCGTTGCATCATTCCTGATGCTGATAACGTCTTCCTGCATGAGCAAAGAAGAAAAACGCCTGGACAACATTGTCCGCCTTGAAAAAGAGCAAATGCCTAAAGACTATGCATTTGACGTAAAAGCCACAAATGTGACTTATTCCCCTTCAGACTCACTCGTGACTTATACTTTTGATGTGGAGCCGGGACTTGTTGCAGGGACAATTAAAAATACTACCGTTCTCTTAAAGCAAGGTTTTATTATAGAACTGATGAGTGACGATAAAGAAGATTTGAAAGAAGCTATGATAGATGCCAAAGCAAGTATTCGCTATAATTTTTACTGCGATAATGAACTGATTTCAACTTTTGAAATAGACTATACGGAACTAAAAAACTAAATATCAAGCATCATGAAACGCATTTTTAACATCATTTCGCTGTTTCTCGTATCTGTGGTCTGCTATGCCGGCAGCACGGATACACTGACTGTGACCACAAAATTTATTGCATCGCCAGCCAAGGCTTGCATAATTCTGCCGCAAAAAGCTCTTGAACAGGGAAATACGGAAAGATTCCCCACTGTCTATCTCCTGAACGGCTATAGCGGCGACTATAAAAGTTGGACTATCATTCAGCCGCGACTTGAAGAACTTGCGGACTATTACGGAATGATTTTCGTCACTCCTGACGGACGTGACAGTTGGTACTGGGACTCTCCAATAGACCCGGAAATGCAAATGGAATCATACATCACAAAGGAACTCGTGCCTTTCATTGATGAAAACTTTCCCACTATCCCTCAGGCAGACAAGCGTGCTATCACGGGCTTGAGTATGGGCGGACACGGTGCTCTGTGGCTTGCTTTCCGTCACAGCGACATTTTTGGCAATGCCGGTTGCATGAGCGGAGGTGTGGATATCCGTCCGTTCGAGCAAAAGTGGAAAATGAAACTGCGTATAGGCGAAAGAAAAGACTGCCCGGAAGTGTGGGACGCTCACACGGTGATAAATCTTGTGCCAACCCTCCAAAAAGGACAGGTAAATATCACGATTGACTGCGGTGTTGATGACTTCTTTGCGGAAGTGAACAATAATCTCCACGCAGCACTGCTGCAGCAGGGTATTGACCACGACTACACTGTGCGTCCCGGTGCTCACACCATCCCTTACTGGAGAAATTCAATCCTCTATCATCTGCTTTTCTTCCACGAAAACTTCTCTAAATAAAACGGCAACATAAATCACATCACTGGAACAATACTTTGAATAAGAAATCACTGTTATGAATAAAATAGTTATCCTTGATGCATTCGTTGCCTGCAATGGCGGCATCTTTTTAGACGGACTTGAAAAACTTGGCAACCTTGTGGTGTATGACCGCACTCCGGCGGAACTCGTGACGGAACGTGCAAAAGACGCTTTTGCCATTTACACAAATAAAGTGCTTATCACAGAGGAGATTATGCGTGCTCTCCCCTCGCTGAAGTTTATCGGTGTGCTTGCCACGGGATATAACAATGTGGATATCGCAGCGGCTAAAAACCTGGGTATCACCGTTTGCAACGTGCCGGCATACAGCACTGAATCCGTTGTGCAAACCGTTTTTGCACATATCCTGAATATTATGGTGGATGCGGAACGTCACTCGCAGAGCGTGAAAGCCGGAGAGTGGAGCAACTGCCCGGATTTCAGTTATCTCCTTGCTCCCACGGAAGAACTTTTCGGCAAAACTATAGGTATTTACGGACTTGGCAACATTGGCAGCCGTGTGGCGGAAATTGCACACATTTTTGGCATGAAAGTGACGGCATTAACGTCTAAATCACAGGAGAAACTCCCTGAATATATCACAAAAGTTTCACAAGAAGAGTTTTTCAGCGACAGTGATATAATCTCACTTAACGCACCGCTCACAAAAGACAATTCCGGCTTTATTTGCTCCAAAACACTTGCTATGATGAAGCCTACCGCTATTCTCATCAACACGGCACGCGGAGGACTGATAAACGAGTATGACCTTGACGCCGCACTGCGTCAGCGCAAGATTTTTGCTGCCGGACTTGACGTGCTCTGCAAGGAGCCGCCGGAAGCGGACAATCCTCTGCTCACAAACCCGTATTGCCGCATCACGCCTCACATTGCATGGCAAAGCACCACGGCTCGTCGCCGATTGATAGAAGTGTCTATCGAAAATCTTCGCAATTTTATTGAGGGTAATCCGCAGAATGTTGTGAGCATTTCATAATGCATAATTCATAATGCATAATTCATAATTGTAGATTCCAAAACGAAGTGCAACGTTATTGAGGTCTAAATTATGTAGATT
>JBJECR010000028.1:0-4362 GCA_051871275.1 Muribaculaceae bacterium
TAGAAAAACGTCATAAATCGCCTATTCCCCGCTCTAAAAAAACTAATATATGAAAAACACCGGGGGTATGCCCTAGTGGCAGGGGCTCGCAGCCCCTAAGAACGCCAAGAGAGCATCATATATGGCATATAATCAAGTGTTAAAATATTTAACATTTCTAATTGCACAATTTTAACACTTTTTATAGTGCATATATCCTAGATTACCCCCGGTTGCGGAAGAGGCGAAGCCGATTCCGCTACCTGGGGTAAAGTGTCACACACAGGTCAAAATGAGCTAAGTCGTATAGATTTAGCTCATTTTGCAAAAAAAATAATTACAAATACTTTGTGAAAATTTCGTGACCTTCAGTCATAATTGAGGAAATTTTTGTTTTGAGCCGATACTTTCTATTATAGATATTTTCATATTTGTCTTCGCCCAAAAATAGCAAAATTGCCGCAGAGTTTAGTCCGATAATTGAATACACAAAGATGGCATAATCCTCCTTTCTTATTTTAGGAAAATCTTTTTTGAATTTAGCCAAAAGAGAATTGCAGTTAGCATTTATGTAATCCTCAATTTCTCTAAAAGCTTTGCCTTTAGGGGAAAAAGAGACAATTATTTTTTGAAGCTCTTGAGAAATCTTATCTTTTATCTCGCTATCGTCTATTTTTACCAAACTTTTGCACAGTTTGTTGATTATTTCAATCCTGGATTCAAAAATCTTTCTAAACTCATCGCTTTGATTGATGTCGGATTTTTTAAGGCTTAATACGTCTTCAATATTGTTGGCGATTGCCACGTTATCCTCCACAATCTTTATTTTGCGTTTATAAAAATAATAAATTGCAGCCGTCATCAGTATTATCAAACCCAAAATACTCCATTGCAATATGCCTCTTTTGCTTTTTTCATTTTCTATTTTAGCATCAAGTTTCTCTTTCTGGACTTTTCTGAAAGTGTCTAATTTATTCGCAAAATTTTGTTTTTCTATTCTGTCCAATTCTTTTGCCAGCAAATTATATTCCCTGTCCAAACAAATGTACGCTTGTTCAAATTCACTGCGGCGTTTGTGGTAGTTTATAAAAAACGGATTAAATACGTCGCTATTGCGTAATGAATCATTTATCAATTTTTCCGCTTTGTTTGCTTCATTTAGGTACAAGTAAGATATTCCTAAAAGGCATCGCCTGCTATCTATGAAAGATTCAGTACCTGAGATTTCTTCAAAATATTCAGCAGCCTTTTTGTAATTTTTTTTACAAAAATACGCATTGCCGAGAAGTGCCTTTGTGTTTTCTGCTAATATTGTATCGTTAAATGTTGCCGCTGAATCCAGCAGTAAATATCCTGTGGCAATACAGTCATCGTATTTTCTATTGTTTTGCTGTATTCTCATCAGTTCAAGTAAAGAATAGTTGACGTATGTTTGTCTGCCGGACTTTTGCATAAATTCAAACCCTTTTTTCATATATTCCACAGCTTCAGTGCCATAGAAATTTGAATCATATATCATCGCCAAATACTCATACGCTCTGCCCATCCAAAAATACTCCTCATTGACTTCCGCATTTTCAAATGCTTGAAGCATGTAGCATGCTGCTTCCGCATACTTTTTTGCATTCATCAGCACTCTGCCATGATAGAATGAGGCAAGTGAAAGATGATATGTATCCTCAATTTTTTCAAAATACTTTGTGGCAAGGCTTATTATAGAATCATTTTCAAGGTCTATGTAGTTTTTATCCAATGCTTGAGAGTAAAGCAGGGCAAACATTGCTTTGTCGTAATCCGTGGAAAGTTTGGACTTGTCAATATTTTGTAGCAACTGCAATGCCGAGTCCGGACGTGCGTCCATAATATTTTCCACGGCAAGCAAGCGTTCATCTGTCACTTGGGTTGAACTGCAAGAAGCGGCAAGCAATAGAATTGCTGATAATAAGGTACTAATATAATTTATCATTTGTTTTATGAATATTTCCTCAAAGTTAGTATTTTATTTTGAAATGCACAGACAATTACCTTTGTTTGTTTTTTGAACTACCGCATTTCCGTTTTTTACTCTATAATCGCACAAATAAAAAAAACATTCAAAAGAGTTGCCCCAATATCTGAAGCAACTCTTTCTCGTGTTATTACATAATATCTATTTAGAAAAAGCTTATAGCTTGTTTATAATGAAACTTATACTTGTGTTTAACAGGCTTTTAGAGTTTGTTTATTGCTCCCATAAAGAGGATTGTCTTTGTTTGGGATTCCCAAATCATATAGATGAATGGCTTGTTGAAGTTCAGTTCTATTTGTTCGACGGGTAAAACGGCAGATGCCCAACCTGCGCCTGTTACTTGTGCTGCTGTAGTGCCGCTTTCATCTACATCTACGCATACTTTCTGTTTGAGTATATTCAAGAAAATATTTTGGGATTCAAGTATATTTGGCAGATTGCTCTTTTCGCTAAAAATATCAGTTATTCCCATATTTATTAATGCATATTCCCATGTGGTAGTATCTAATTTATCTGACACGCTGAATTTTGGAAAACCGAGTTTCACATTATGACTTACAAAATCCATAGCGGAAATATTTGCACTGCATAATGACGATGCTACAGACTTGACATCACTTCCTTCATCGGGCAAGATTGCTATCATTTCATAGTTTCCTCTTCCGTATGGCATTTTTATAGCCGTATAGCCTTCTACTCCGCAAACATTGAATGAAGCTTCTCTATGCATCATCGTAACATGATTTTGTGTGCCATCTGCGTTGAAAAATACAGATTGTGTATTATCTTCTTTTTTAAATTCGTCTGTCCATTTTCCGTTAAAGAAAGCCACATTTAAGATATTACAGATACGTACTTCTTCCGGACTTTCTATAAAATCTTTGATTTTACCTTTTGTTGAGGAAGAACACCAGTTGTTTATTTCATCTTTTGCCTGTTCGGTTCCTGCAACTATCGAACGACATGTAGCATCATAATACTCTTTTACAATAGCGGAGTAAGTGCCGGTCAGTTTACGATCTTTATCTATAAAAATTCCGTTGGACACAGAGAGTGTTGTCTTTTTGTCTATAGAAGGCAACTCTTTCATCAATCGTTTATTCAAGTCGTTGAGTTCATCAAGGTTGTTATGACCCAATGCGTTGAGAATCTGTTCAAGAGACTGTCCTTCCGCACCATTTGCCACTAATGCCAAATCCATATACATACCAAACGGTGAAATGGCAATATTGTCCTGCGTATCCTCTATTTCAAGAACGTTGCTGAAAAGATTAAAGGCAAAACTTGTTTGAGATTGGAGCATCTGAGTTTCACCCCTTGACAAACTAATATCTTTTATGCCTTGAGTTTTCCCTGCATCATCACTGTCGCTGCAACTTACTAATGCTATTGATATAGCAAGTAATGAAAATAATTTTGATTTCATAAGTTTTATCGTGTTATAGTTATAAATTGTTTATCTATATCATAGTGTAAAGAGTCAACTATTGCATGTTGAAAGTCGTATTCTACTCCGTTTTCTGTTTGCCAACGAGTGGATAAGAAATAACCGTTATAATAACCTCTAAATCCCCAATTAAAGTGAGCATAGTAATTCACTGTATGAGAGTGTGAAATTAGCTCCCACTCACCCGGCTGAAGCATTCTTGGGTCATTGTCCCTTTCATATCTCCACCTTTCGTAGTGAACATATTTATATCCATCTATAACCCATGCATGTGATTTATCTGGTTCACGTGAAGCACATGCAATCATTAAATAGTTATGTCCTAAATAATCACCCTCTGCTCCAGAATAATAATTAATCTTATTTGAAACTGTGTAGCCAAAATTTCTCAAAGTAGAAATAAAGTTACTATATGGTGTTGGAGTATCACCAACAATATATGATGAGCCGGCGACTTTCCCAATTTGCCTGCACAATTTACCCAAAGATTCTTTTGCAATTTGAGGAACATTATCTACGCAGTCTATAAATACATTTCCATTATATACATCATAGAATGCGTTATGTTGTCTGATATCTTGCCAATTTAGACTAACAGTACTGTTATCTCCCGCAGAAAACGCAAAAGATGTAGGATGACCAAAATAAGCCATAGTCATTGCCATTGAAAGTGGTCCGCAGCCGGAATATTTGTTACTACAATATTTACCTTCATAACCAGTTTGCCCCCAATAATAGTTTGCTAATGGTTCAACTGCGTATGTATAGGTTGTGTCAACAAACATTACTTCTCTCATCAATATAGGTAATTCTATACCCTCTTTCACATAATTTGAAGCAAGAGTGTTAACAGCATTATCCATATACTCCTGAAAAGGTTCAACTTCCGAGCCTGTTTCAGGGTCATAACTGCCGCTTTCTGTCACGG
>JBJECR010000029.1:0-19857 GCA_051871275.1 Muribaculaceae bacterium
AAACCATTGTAAACCAATGCTTTAAGCCCTACAAGTGTCAAACTCGGAAAGTTACGCATAATTTTTTATTACACAACATCGTTTTGATGATTTTTAATAGTCAAAGTTGAAAAAAATGACTAATTTTGCAAATTATATTCGCAATTATGGCTGAAGAAAATTACAATTTCAACAAAGAAATATGCCGCAAAGGCACTAAAGCACTCAAATTTGATGCTCTAAAAGACCGTTTCGGAAATCCGGACCTCATTCCGCTCTGGGTGGCGGATATGGACTTTGAAGTTTGCCCCGCTATCACGGACGCTCTCCAAAAAAGGCTCGCACACCCCGTTTATGGCTACGCCACAACTACAGACAGCTACTGGCTCTCCATCCTCCGCTGGGTCACTTCTCGCTTTGGCATCTCCGTCCGCCGCGAAGAAATGAACTACATCCCCGGTGTGGTGAAAGGTATAGCCTTCGCCATGAACTATTTCACGGAGAAAGGCGACAAAATCCTTATCCAACCGCCCGTGTATCACCCATTCCGAATGGTGACCGAGGGCAACGGCAGAATTGTGGTAAATAGTCCGCTCGTACGCACGGAAACAGGTTACACCATTGATTTTGAGGCATTTGAACGCACCGTGAAGACAGAGAAACCCAAAATGATGATTCTCTGCAACCCTCACAATCCCGGTGGAATCAAGTGGAACAAGGAGCAACTCGCTGAAATAGCTCGCATTGCTCGCCAAAACTGCATGATTGTGATTTCCGACGAAATCCACGCAGACATTATGCTGGACGGAAAGCCACACGTTTCGTTTTTCAGTGCCGGAAGCGATGCGGAAGCCGTAGGAATAGTGTTTGGAGCACCTTCCAAAACTTTTAACATTGCAGGACTCGTAAGTTCCTGGTCCATAGTCAAAAACCCGAAACTACGCAGCGGCTTTTATGCCTGGCTGGAAGCAAACGAATTTAACGACCCCACTTTCATCGCCACTATCGCCACGGAAGCCGCTTACGGCAAAGGGGAGGAATGGCTCAAACAGATGATAGACTACATAAACGGAAACATCGACGCCACCATAGAATATTTCGCTAAAAACATTCCGCAAATCCGCGTGATGCGTCCGCAAGCCTCTTTCCTCGTTTGGCTGGACTGCCGAGGACTGAACCTCTCTCAGGCAAAACTGAACGACCTCTTTGTGAACAAAGCCGGACTTGCCCTGAACAATGGCGAAATGTTTGGCAAAGAGGGAATTGGCTACATGCGTCTGAACGTTGGCACTACTCGCAAAAATCTCCTCACTGCATTTGAAAAACTTAAAAACGCTATAAACAGCCTATGACCACTCACCTGCTGACATCTGACACAGTCACTTCACCCTATTCCATCACCTTGCCCCTCTCCAAAAGCATAAGCAACAGGGTGCTGCTAATAAATTCACTCGCAGAGAAACCCGCAAAAGTGGAATACGCCGTGTGCGACGATTCTAATTCCATGCTCGCTGCCATAAATAGCAGCAACGACTATATAAACATAGGTGCAGCAGGCACAGCCATGCGTTTTTTGACAGCATTTTTTGCCACTCAAACCGGCAGAACAGTGATTCTCGACGGTTCGGAGCGTATGAGGCAGCGACCGATAGCACCACTCGTTGATGCACTTCGCAGTATAGGTGCAGATATTCAGTACGCTGAAAATGAAGGCTTTCCTCCACTCAAAATAGCAGGTAAAAACCTGCGTGGCGGTGATGTGACCATAAACGCCGGAATCAGTTCACAGTTTATTTCCGCACTTATGATGATTGCACCGGCTATGGAAAATAATCTCAAAATTCACCTCGACGGGGTACAAACTTCTCGCCCTTACATTGAAATGACGGCGGAAATTATGAAAAAATGCGGTGCGGAAGTTGTTCTGAATAAGAAAGATATCATTATCGGCACAAAAAAATACGTCCCGGAAAATATCACTATCGAGGCTGACTGGAGTGCCGCTTCATACTGGTACGAAATTGCAGCTTTAACTCGCAAAAACGTTCACATTTCATCACTCACGCGTGACAGTTTGCAGGGAGACTCAGGTATCAAAAATATTTTTGAAAAACTCGGAGTTTCAACCGTTTTTAATGCCGATGGCAGTGCGGATTTAGTTCCCGGTGACCCAAAAGTTTCGCACCTGGGAATAGACCTCGGAGGCATGCCGGACACTGCACAAACTTTTGCCATAACTCTCTGTATGCAAGGCGTTTCATATAGAATTTCAGGACTGGGCACGCTCCCCCGCAAAGAAACGGACCGCCTTGCAGCACTCGTGACCGAACTGCATAAAACAGGATTTGTGCTGAAAACGGAAAATGCCGACACTCTAATCTGGGACGGCACTAAAACAGCACCGAACGGCGAGCCTATAAAAACCTACAAGGACCACCGCATGGCAATGTCTTTCGCCCCCGCTGTGTTCACGCTCGGGCAACTGAAAATAGAGGACATCGCAGTGGTGAGCAAGTCGTACCCGGATTTCTGGGCAGACACCGCAAAAGCAGGCATAGCCCTCACGGAAATCTAACTCAAAAGTCTGATTATCAACAAATAAAACAATAGATATGACAGTAGTTTTAATCATAGCGGCAGCACTCGTGGCAGTGGGACTTCCACTGTACTTGATGCACAAATATGAAGAGAAAAAAGCTGGCGGAGAACTGCCTGTCACGCCGCCGGAGCAGAAATGCTGCGGACTGCATATCTCCTGCGAAAAAGATTCGCTCCTAAGCTCCGTAAGCGAAAAAATCGAGTACTACGATGATGAAGAACTTAACGCTTTTCAAGGCAAAACAGCGGACGATTACACTGAAAACGAAATAGAACAATTCCGAGATATCCTCCTCACTATGAAGCCGGAAGACATTGCCGGATGGGCTCGTTCACTCCAACTGAGGCAAATAGAATTGCCGGCTGAAGTGCGTGAAGAACTGCTCATGATTGTGGCGGAGGCTCGCACGGCTAAAACTCGGTAAAATTAGCACGAAAAATGGATATTTTTGCATATAAATTCTTCATTAACGCACTTATCGGCATCTCTATCATCAGCATTGCCTCTGCCATTATCGGCACTTACATCGTTACTCGCCGCATGGTGTCCATTTCCGGCGGTATCACTCACGCCTGTTTCGGCGGACTCGGCTTGGGCTACTATTTGGGCGTAAATCCCGTGCTTATGGCATCTGTTTTTGCCGTGGCGGCATCACTTTTTGTGGAAACGCTGTCGCAGAAATGGAAAGTACGTGAAGACTCCGCCATTGCCGTGGTTTGGGCACTGGGTATGGCTATAGGTGTGATTTTCATTTTTATGACGCCCGGCTATGTACCTGAACTCACTTCATTTCTCTTCGGAAACATCCTCACCATCAACACCGGCGACATAATCTTATTTGCTTGTTACACAGCCGTTTTAGTCATCTTTTTCAGTCTTTACTTCAAAACTATCGTAGCAGTTGCTTTCGACCGTGATTTCGCTCGCATTTCCGGTCTGCCCGTCACTGCCATTTCACTCACAATGACGGTTCTCATAGCACTGTGTATTGTATTGACTATCAAGCTTGTAGGCATAATGTTGCTGATATCTATGCTCTCCCTGCCGCAAATGATAGCGGAAAACTTTTTCCACAAGTACAAAAGCATAATGCTCGCCTCTGTAGCAATCTCGCTAATAGGCTCACTCACAGGGCTTTTCCTCTCAGTGGCAATAAACGTGCCCTGCTCCGCCCTCATTGTAGCCGTCTTTGCCGCAATGTTTTTCATCACCAAAATCATCAAGCACTAAACCAAAATAGCTAAGATAGCTAAATTAGCTAAGTTAGCTATCGCAGCTAAGGTAGCTAAGGTAGCTACAATAGCCAAAATTACCACTAAACCACTGAATTATTTGGAAATTAACGAGACATTTATTACCTTTGTACTGAAAAAACGGTCGCAAATGCAACCATTTTTTCAGTGGAAATAAAAAATTATATTTATGATTATAGACAGAAAAGAATACATAGACTATCTCTATTCAAAATGCTGGAATGGGAAAGTTAAGATAATCACCGGCATTAGACGTTGTGGTAAATCATTTTTACTGTCAAAGCTATTTAAACAACGGCTAATAATGGACGGTGCAGATGAAAAAGATTTCATTGAAGTTGCACTTGATAGAAAATCAGATATTCAGTACCGTAATCCGAATTTATTATTTGATTACATAATATCAAAGACAAAGGATTTGAATAGAAAGTTCTATATTTTGATAGACGAGATTCAGTTATCATACAAAGTAAAAAACACAGACATTGATGAAGACTTAGTCCCGGAAGAAGACAGGGACATGCTTTATACAACATTCTATGATATTCTGAACGACTTGATGACCCGACCCAATATTGACATATATGTAACCGGGTCAAACTCTAAAATGCTATCTAAAGATATTGCAACGAATTTTCGCGACAGAGGCTGCGAAATTAGAGTGTACCCTTTATCATTTGCCGAATATCTTTCGGCTGTCAATCTGGAAAAGGCTGATGCTTTTGAAGAATACTTGATGTACGGAGGCATGCCTTTAGCCGTTTTAGTATCAGATGAGAAGGAAAAAAGAAAATACCTGCAAGGCCTTTTCACAAATGTGTATATTAAAGATATCGTAGAGCGTTACTACCTTAAAGATGATAATATACTCAGTGCATTGGTTGATGCTCTATCTTCTTCCGTAGGTTCATTGACTAATCCTAATAAACTTGCCAATACCGCCGGCTCACTTATGGGGCAAAAAACATCTTATAATACAATTAAAAAATATTTGGATTATGTGGTGGATTCATTTCTATTTCAAAGTGCAAAACGTTGGAATGTAAAAGGTCGTAAATATTTTGACACAATACAAAAATATTACGCAATGGACCTGGGATTAAGAAATGCCAGATTGAACTTTCGACAACAGGAGCGTTCTCATTTGATGGAAAACTTAATCTACAATGAACTTATACGCAGAGGATATTCTGTAGATGTCGGCGTTGTGGAATTGTCACGAATGATTGATGGCAAACGCAAACAATCACAATATGAAATTGACTTTGTCGTAAATATAGGCAATGAAAAAGTTTATATTCAGTCGGCTTTGAATGTAGATACTCCGGAGAAAAAAGACCAAGAAACTTTTTCACTTAGGAATACAGATGATTTCTTCCGTAAAATTGTTGTTTTAGACGGAAACACTAAGGCTTGGAAAAATGAGGATGGTATATTGTATATTGGAGTTATCCCATTCTTGTTAAAAGATATATTGACAGATATTCTATAATAAACAAATGCTATAATTTAGCTATTTTGAACCTCTGCTTGTCAATTTTAGTTTTTTAATTAGCAAAAAAGTCTAAATTATTTGCAATTATAGTCAAAATAGGCTATTAATCTGCCATATAAGCCGAAAAATTCGTACCTTTGCAGCCGGTAAAAAAGGAAAATACCCCGCCATATAGGAAAATACAAATAATAAACATCATAATAACGAAAAAGCAAATTAAGACAATGAAAAAAAACGTATTGCAAACAGCAGCAATTATTGTCGCTACAGCTTCATTCGCTTGCCTGTCTTCTTGCTCCGGCGAGACACAGCAAATGCAACAGGGAGCTCCGCAAATCGCAACAATTACTACATCTTACGGTACTGCCAACTTGGAAAAATCCTATCCGGCTACTATCAAGGGTAAGACTGACATTGATGTCCGTCCGCTCGTTTCAGGATTTATAACCAAAGTTCATGTTGACGAAGGTCAAATTGTTAGCAAAGGTCAAGTTCTTTTCACTCTGGACCAGGTTCAATACCAGGCAGCTGTGGATCAAGCACAAGCCGCTGTCCTCGTAGCTGAAACCGCCGTTCAAACCGCACAACTCACAGCTAACACAAAACGTTCTCTCTACGAAAAAAACATTATCAGCGAATACGAAAATCAGCTCGCTCAAAACAGCCTCGCACAAGCACAAGCTCAGCTCGCTCAGGCTAAAGCAGGTCTCGTAAACGCTCAGAAAAATCTCTCTTACACCGTAGTTACAGCTCCAAGCACAGGCGTTGTGGGCAAAATTCCTAACCGTGAAGGTTCACTCGCTTCACCATCTATGGTTACGCCTCTCACCACTGTCAGCGACACAGGCGACGTTTATGCTTACTTCTCTCTCACGGAAAAAGACATCCTGGAGATGACTGAAGAAAACAAGAGCCTCGCTGCAGCTATCAAAGCTATGCCGGAAGTGCAACTCCGACTTTCCGACGGTACTATCTACGAAAGCACAGGTAAAGTGGCAACCATCACCGGTACTATCGACAGCAGCACAGGTGCCGCAAGCGTGCGTGCTCTCTTCAAAAACGGCAAAGGCGTGCTCCGCAGCGGTTCCACAGGACAAGTTGTCGTTCCTCACCACATGGATAGCGTTATCGTAATCCCGCAGAAAGCCACATACGAACTTCAGGACCGCAAATTCGTTTACGTCGTAGGCGATTCTTGCAAAGTGGCTTCAAGACCTATCACTATTTATTCACTCAACGACGGACAAAACTTCATTGTTACCTCCGGTCTTTCCGCTAACGAACAAGTTGTTGTGGAAGGCGTGGGAACAGTGGTTAAAGACGGTCTTGTGATTGCTCCGGTTGATGCAAATGCTAAAGCCGAATAATTTTTTCCACTCTATTTCTCCGGCACTTCCGTGCCATATAGGCTGGCGCTCAGCCCTTAACAAGAAAAAACATTAAATCCAAGAAATAAACACAAAATGAAGTTAGATGCATTTATTAACCGACCGGTGCTATCCACGGTTATCTCTATTTTCATTGTACTTTTAGGTATAATCGGATTGGTATCTCTGCCAATCACGCAATATCCGGATATCGCGCCTCCTACGATTTCCGTTTCAACCACTTACACCGGTGCTAACGCACAGGCTGTGCTTAATTCCGTTATCATTCCGCTGGAAGAATCCATAAACGGTGCTGAAGGCATGATGTACATGGAATCTACAGCTACTAACACCGGCTCCGCTAACATCAACATCACTTTCCGCCAGGGGTTTGACCCTAACATGGCTGCCGTTGACGTACAAAACCGTGTGGCTAAGGCACAAAACCTCCTCCCTGCGGAAGTTACTAAAGTGGGTGTCCTCACTCAGAAACGTCAGACGTCTATGCTTGTGGGCGTTGCTCTTTACTGCGACAACGGTAACTTTGACGAGCAGTTTATCGACAACTACATGAAAATCAATATCATTCCGCAGCTCCAGCGTGTGAATGGTGTGGGTGACGTTATGAACTTCGGTGCTAACTACTCCATGCGTATCTGGCTCAAACCTGACGTTATGGCACAGTACCACCTCATGCCGTCTGACATCACCGGCGTGCTTGCAGAGCAAAACGTGGAAGCTGCTCCGGGTGCTTTCGGTGAACAAGGAAAACAATCTTTCCAATACACTATCAAGTACCGCGGACGTCTTATCTCCGTGGAAGAATTTGAAAACATCGTTGTCAGTGCAAGCACTACAGGTGAAGTGCTCCGCCTCAAAGACGTGGCAGACATCGAACTCGGACGCGAAGTCTATGGTTTCCATAACTCTCTGAACAAGTATCCTTCCACTATGGCTGTAGTCTTCCAGACTGCAGGTTCAAACGCTACACAGATTATCAACGACTGTCTTGAAGTGGTGGAACAACTCAAGAGCGACCTTCCGGACGGACTTAAGGTTGCCGTGCCGATGAACAACAACGACTTCCTCTACGCTTCTATAGCTGAGGTTATCAAAACCCTCATCGAGGCATTCATCCTCGTGTTCTTCGTGGTTTACGTTTTCCTCCAGGACTTCCGCTCCACTATTATCCCTGCTATCGCCATTCCGGTAGCACTTATCGGTACGTTCTTCCTTATGAACGCTATCGGATTCTCCGTGAACCTTATCACTCTTTCAGCCCTCGTCCTTGCAATCGCTATTGTGGTTGACGACGCCATTGTGGTCGTCGAGGCTGTCCACGCAAAACTTGACGTGGGATACAAGAGTTCGCGTAAAGCTGCCATAGACGCCATGGGCGAAATTGCCGGCGCACTTGTTTCCATCACACTCGTTATGATGCTCGTGTTTATCCCGGTATCTTTCATGTCCGGTACTTCAGGTGTGTTCTACCGCCAGTTCGGTCTCACAATGGCTATCGCTATCGGTTTCTCCGCTATCAACGCCTTGACGCTCTCCCCTGCACTTTGTGCCGTGTTCCTTAAGGCTCACGATGATGACTCTTCACTCAAAGAGCGCATGGGCAAAGCTTACGGCGAAGCAGGAAAAACCATGAAACGCCGCTATGCCGACGCTCTCAAGCTGAACATTCACCCAGTAATCACATTCATCTTCCTTGTGGCTACAATCACATTCATGGTGCTCGGCTGGTACTCATTCGAATCTCCTATTAAATGTACCATCGCTGCCGTTGTGGCTATCATCGCAATTATGGGTATTTTCAGTTCTCGTTTCCACCAAGGCTTCGAGAAAGGCTACGGCAAGATTCTCAACATTTATAACAAGTTTACAAAACTCTTTATCGACCATAAAGTTACGTCATTCGGAATCGTGGGCATCTCTATCGCCGTCCTCGTATGGCTTATGAGCACTCGTCCTTCCACTCTTGTGCCTAACGAAGACACCGGTATGGTGTTCGTTATGGTGGATATGCCGCCGGGCACCTCACAGGAACGTACTTGCGAAGTTTTGGACCAGGTTGACGAAATTCTCGGAAATATCTCCGCCGTGAAATACACAAGTAAGATTGCAGGTTACAGCTTTATCGCTGGTCAAGGCGCCACTTACGGTACTTTCATCGTAAAACTCAAAAACTGGGAAGAACGTGACCCTGAAACGGAATCCGTAAACGCTGTCCTCGGTCAAATTTACGGCATGACAGGCAAACTCGTCAAAAACGGTCGTGTTGTGGCTTTCGCTCCGCCTATGATTACCGGTTATTCCGTAACTAACGGTTTCGAAATCAAGATGCAGGACAAAACAGGTGGTGACGTGAACAAGTTCTTCAGCATTGTGCAAGGCTTCCTCGCCGAGCTGAACAAACAGCCGGAAATCCAGGTTGCTTACTCTACTTTCAACCCTACTTTCCCGCAGTATCAGCTTGATATAGACGCTGCCAAATGTAAACAGGCAGGTATCAGCCCTTCCACTATCCTCTCTACTCTCCAGGGCTACTACGGTGGTATGTACGTTTCAAACTTCAACCTCTATGGTAAAATTTACCGTGTAATGATGCAGGCTGCTCCGGAAGCTCGCGTTTCTCCGGAAACTCTCTCCAGCATCAAGGTTCGCAACGGCGCTGAAATGGCTTCACTGGAAAACTTCGTGACACTCAAACGCGTTTATGGTCCGGACTTGCTCACCCGTTTTAACCTCTTCCAGTCTATCTCCGTTACAGGTCAGCCAAACGAAGGCTACTCTTCAGGTCAGGCTCTGGAAGCTATCAAACGTGTGGCTGCGGAAAAACTCCCTGCAGGTTACGGTTACGACTACGCAGGTATGACCCGTGAAGAAGCTTCAAGTGCAGGTAACTCCACCGCTATCATCTTCGGGCTCTGTCTCCTCTTCGTTTACCTCCTCCTTTCCGCACAGTACGAAAGTTACATCCTCCCATGGGCTGTAATCCTCTCTATTCCGTTCGGACTTATGGGCTCATTCATCTTTGCCTCTATCAGCGACATCACAAACAACGTTTACTTGCAGATTGCACTCATCATGCTTATCGGTCTTCTTGCTAAGAACGCCATCCTCATCGTGGAATTTGCACTCGAACGCCGCCGTACGGGTATGTCCGTAGTAAATGCCGCTGTTGCCGGTGCTTCCGCTCGTCTGCGTCCTATCCTCATGACATCTCTCGCACTCATCATCGGTCTTTTGCCTATGATGTTCGCTCACGGTGTTGGTGCGGAAGGTAACAAAGCACTCGGTACAGGTGCCGTGGGAGGTATGTTGATAGGTATGGTTCTCCAGGTGCTCATCGTGCCTGCCCTCTTCGTTGCATTCCAGCTTATCCAAGAAAAGATTTCTCCTATCAAGTGGAAAGATACGGACAATGCCGGAATTGAATCTGAAATCGAGCAATTATCACGCTAATAACACATACACATTTTTATGACTACAAAAATTAAAACCATAATCACCCTTGCTGTGGTACTCGTAAGCTCTTCTATGCTTACGGGTTGCCACATCTATCAGAAATTCGACATCGAAAAGCAAGATAGTGCTATCGCTAACGAATATTCACAAGCAAAGCAGCAGGAACTCGACTCCACCGCTTTCGGAAACCTCCGCTGGGAAGAAGTCTTCACGGATCCTATCCTCGCTGACCTTATCCGACAGGCTCTCGCTCAAAACGTGGACCTGGACAACGCTCGCCTCAATGTGGAAATAGCTCACGCTAATATGCGTGGCGCTCGCATGAGCTACCTCCCTTCACTCGCTCTTTCCGCACAAGGCGGTGCCGGCGGAAACAAGAGCTTCCACCTCTCAGGCTGGAACTACACCATTCCTCTCACCGCTTCATGGGAAATTGACGTTTTTGCCAAAACGCTAAACTCCAAACGCGGTGCGGAAGCTTCTTACCGACAAACGCAAAACTACTATCAGGCTGTACGCTCACAGATTATCGGCGCCGTAGCAAACTGCTACTATGGCATCGCTGCTCTGCAAAGCCAGATAAAACTCACGGAAGAAACCGCCGAAATTTGGCGTGAAAACGTGGAAGTGATGAGAAACTACAAGGAAATAGCTTATACAAACGAGGCTGCCGTGGTTCAAGCGGAAGCTAACTACTATGGAATCCTTGCTAACCTCACGGACCTCCGCTCTTCTCTCCACGAGCTGAACAACACTCTCGCTATTCTCCTCCGTCAGCAGCCGCAAATCTTCTCTATCCCTAACCTGGACAGCTACGCCGCTCCACAAATGGCTCTGGAAGACGTCCCTATGTCTCAACTCGCAGCTCGTCCTGACGTGCGTGCCGCTGAAGAGGCTCTCGCTGCAGCTTACTACACCACAAACTCCGCTCGTGCAGCTTTCTACCCTACCCTCTCCATTTCCGCTAACTATGGCTTCACAAATGCTTTTGGTAGCAATATCATTAACCCGGGCGACTGGTTCTCCAGCGTGGCAGGCTCTCTCGTAGCTCCTATCTTCTCTCGCGGTAAACTCAAAGCTAACTTAGACGCTACAAAGGCACAGCAGGCTCAGGCTCTGAACAACTTTGAAAAGACCATTTTCTCTGCCAGTGCTGAAGTTTCCGACGCTATCACAGCGTTCCGAAACAACGCCGAAAAGGAAAACTACGTTAACCTCCAGGTTGTGGACCTCGTCAAAGCTGAACGATACACAAAGGACCTCTTCGCTGCAGGCTCCGCTACTTACCTGGAAGTCCTCACGGCACAGTCCAGCCTCCTCCAGGCTCAGACAAGCCAAATCAGCTGCCGTCTCGCACAAGCACAGGCTGTTATTAACCTCTATCAGACTCTCGGTGGAGGCAGATAAAAGAATTTTTTGAATGTTGGACACTAAAAAATAATTACCATGATAAGTGACAAAGCATACGTGGATTCCGCAGCAAAACTGGGAAAAAACGTTACAGTTCATCCATTCGCTTACATCGATGCCGACGTGGAAATCGGTGACAACTGCGAAATTATGCCATACGCAAGCATTCTCCGCGGCACCCGCATGGGAAACAACAATCGCGTTTTCCAAGGGGCTATCGTAGGTGCGGAACCGCAGGATTTCCGCTGGAAAGGCTGCGAAAGCTATTGCTACATCGGCAACGACTGCACCATCCGTGAAGGCGTTATCATAAACCGCGGTATCAAGCCGGAAGGCGGCACTCGTATCGGAGACAAAACATTCATCTTGGCTCACTCTCACATCGGTCACGACTGCGAACTGAAGGGCAAATCCGTGATTGGTAACGGCGTCACATTCGCCGGAAGCGTAAAAGTAGGCGAATACGTAATCTTATCTTCAAACTCCGTTCTCCACGAAGGAAGCAAAGTGGGCGACTGGGCATTCGTCAAAGGTGGTTGCCGCATCAGCGGAAACGTGCCCCCATACGTTATTGTGGCACACAACCCGGTGGAATATTTCGGCGTAAATGCCACTGTTCTCCGCAAGAAAGGTGCCGAGGTAGGTATCACGGAAGAAGTTATCGACGACATCGCCAAGGCATACCGTCACGTTTATCAGAGTGGCACATCAGTATTCAATGCCATTCAGCGTATAGAGGCAGACCTTGAAGACACTGAAATCCGTCGAAACATCATCGATTTCATCGTCCAAAACGACTTCAAAATCGTTGCCGTGCCTATCGAAACAGAAGAATAACATTTAATAGTTCTCATATTCTCTGCCGGGTGGTTATTTTTAGCCATCCGGCTTTATTTTAATGCATAATTCATAATGCTTAATTCAATTCATAATGCTTAATTCAATTCATAATTCATGATGCATAATGCATAATTGAATTCTTAATTTAATGCATAATTCATAATGCATAATTCATAATTGAATGCTTAATTTAATGCATCATGAATTATGAATTAAAAAAAGGTCACTTTCGCAACCTTTATAATTGTGAATTATGCATTATGCATTATGAATTATGAATTAAAAAAAAGGTCGCTTTCGCGACCTTTTTAATTATGAATTATGCATTATGAATTATGCATTATTTAAGCACTGCTTTAGCAGCAACCTTGCGAACACCACCGATGTTCCAAGTAGCCACGTGGTTCAGACGAGAACCTGCACCCTTAGTAGCAGACTTGAGGCTCTTAGAAACAGTTGCACTCTTAGAAGCTGCTACTTCACCCGCTACAAGCTGAATTAATGATTGAGACTTAGTGATATACCAATCAGCACCACCGAAGTTCAGGAAGCACTTGTTTACTGTAATCATGCCTTCAGCAGCATCGTAAGTAGTGTTGAGACCGGCACCGATAACATCTTCAGCAGTGTAACCTGCTATGTTTACGTAGCAGTAGTCTGCTTCTGAGATATATGCAGTACCATCTTCAAAGAAGTTGTTACCTGTGCACTGTGGCTCGATAATTACGAATTCAGGATCGCTGATATTAATGTCGATATCAAATTTGCCTGTTGCAAAGTTAACTACAGGACTTGTTTCAGCTCCGTAAAGATTTACGAGACGTACAACACCCGGATTAGAAGCACTTGTTTGGTAAGTTGTTTCCCATACATAAGTCATCGGGTCATAGCCTGCACCACCGATAAGCCAACCGTCTGCGATGTAAGCGGTACCTGCATCTTCCCAGTCGCTTCCACCAAGTTCTACCTTAACTGTGATGTAAGATAATTCTTGAGGTTCACCTGCACCATAAGTTATGGCTACAACGCTGTATGTGCCTGATTCTGAGATAGGCAATTTAACTTGACCTGATTCAGAGATTTCAACGTATTCTATTTCATCATTGAGGATAGCTGATGCAACTGCTTCTACGTCGTTTGTGAGAGCAGCTGCCACGCGTGCACTTTCTACGTCTTCACCAAGCTGTACATCTGCAAGGATGTAGTCAAGGTTATCTGCACCTGCAAGGCGACCTACGTATGAAAGTTCTGCTGAGTAGTCTGTAAGAACTGCACCCGGGAGAGCCACAAAGAATTCACCGCTATTGTTCGCATAGTAAAAACCATCATTTCCGATTGCTGCAAGCAATGATTGTGGAGTGGAGAATCTGATAACTCCATCTTCAAATGTACCATAGTAACCTGCTTCAGCAATTTCATCGGGTGTAAAACCTTTTGATAAGAAATAATCTACGAATGATATAAACCATATTTCGCCATCACCTAAGTCAAAACCGGTGTGGAATTCACCAACGAAATTTACGCGTTCAGGATCTGAACAGTCAAGTTCCAAATAGTGAGTTTCTCCATCATATTTACCCTCTTCAAAATAAGGATATGCTGAACCGTAAGGGTTAACTACACGATAAGATGTAGGATTTTTTGGATTTTGGAGAATTTCAACTTCGTACTGTACAGGGTCAAACTTGTAGAGTGATTCTGCAATAAGGTTATCATAGTAGATACCTTTACCTAATGATACCCAAGAAGATGCACGTACAAGGTTCACGCTCAGTTCGTAAGGACCATAGTGTGAAGTGCGTGCGATGTCAACACCGAGTTTGATTGTTACAGGGTATGCAACATCTTCTTCGATAGCTGCATTGTCGTAAGTGATAGTGTAAGTGGTAGTGAGAGCGTCACCTTCAAAGGTTACAGCCTCGGGAGCGGAGAAGATACCTGATGGGTCTTCCAGGATTACAGGCACTTCGCTTGGGTCATTTGTAGAAAGACGACCGATTGTAAGGGTGATTTCTGGAGCTGCATCTTCTGCAGGAATGCTGAGCGTTTTTGCATTTACATCGTGTGCGATATAAACGCCTTCTTCACCGCCTTCAACGATATTGTGGTCATCACTACATGAGGTGAAAGCCGCACCTGTTGCAAGTGCGAATATCGCCAATATTGATGATTTGAATAATTTCATAATTGTTAATGTTTTATCAGTTTGTATTTCTGAAAAAATATAAAAAGGAGAGAGGAGATAGAGTAATCTATGCGTTAAAGTTAGTTTCAGTCCTTATTATTTTACAGGAAGAGGACGAGAAAGAGTTGGATTGTTCTGATTTTCGGAAATAAGCTTATTAGCTGTGATTTCTGTTTCCGGAATCGGGAAAATCCATGCAAGCACGTCATTGTCCGGGTCAAGTTGATAAATAAATGCATCCGGATAACCTGCTTTTGTACGGTCAATACCCTTGTTAAGACGTTTTACGTCAAACCATGAAAGACCTTCGCCCCAGAATTCAATACGGCGTTTGTTCCAAATTACGTTCTGAATCTCATCTGCAGTTGCTGCACTTGTAGAGAAGCTCGGGTTACGATATGTTTTCTCAAAGTTGGTGAGTACGCTGAGAGCTTCACCTGTATTGCCGCTCATTGCGAGACCTTCAGCAAGGATGTAGTACATTTCCTCAATACGCATAAGTGGAATATCTGATGCATTTGTGCTTGTTCCAAGAACGCTCTGATATGAATCGAACTTAACGTTTGTGAAAGGAAGAATACCTGCCTTTGTATCTTTGATAGAACCTTCACCAAATGAATAGAGGTATTCAAGTTGAGCATCTGTTACGTTTGGTGATGTGTAGTTTTCATCAAGCCACCATCCTTTACGCACGTCTGATGCAGGAATAACTGCAAATACGTCCTGTGCAAGTGTACGCCATGCACCTACTGTTACGTAGCCGTAAGCGAAAGAGCACATGTGTGACGGGAAGTTTACGATACCTGAGGTTACTACACGGTCTGTTTCTGCAATTGCAATACCCCACATCCATGCGTGGTCAAAGCCATTGAAGCCCGGTTTGCTTACTTCTGCTATTGTAAGAGGAGTACAACTTGAAACTTCTATTGCTTTGCGTGCATCTTCTGCAGCCTTTGCATATTCGTGCATTGTGAGGTAAACACGTGCACGGAGACCGTAAAGTGCGTCAAGGTTAAGAAGACGGCGTGATTTCACGTCAAGGAGTTTATTAACAGACAAGCCTGATGCTTCGCAATTTTCAATAGCAGTGTTCAAGTCTGCAAGAATTTTGTCATATACTTCTTGAACGGTGTTACGTGCACATCCTTCTGCAGCTACTTGTATCTGGTTTTCTTCAGTGATTATAGGCACACATGGCTTAGTTTGGTTGCCGTAGTATGTGCGAGCGAAAGACTGAGCAAGTACCCAGTAGTCAAATGCACGGAAACCAAGTGCCTGTGCACGGTACATCATAAGTTCAGGATTATCAGTATCTGCAGGGATTGTTTGGAGTACATTGTTTGCAGAGTTGATTTGTTTGTACATATTGTACCAAATCAATGAAGGAGCATCAGCTGTTTTGTCAAAATCTACGTATGCCTGATAAGCGTTAAACCAGTTGTAACCTACGTTACGTGCAGGCATATCCTGTGTCAAATGGTCAAAAAGAAGCATAAGACCCGGATAACCAAAGTCATCGTGACCTCCTGTAACTCCCATATATACGCTTGAGTTTGCGGAAATACCGGTTACACCTGCAAGTGCCAATTCCGGCTTCGCTGCAAGAGTATTACCTTTTTGGTCTGATGTAGCTAAGCCACCTTCGTATTCGGTGTCAAGTTCGTTACAACCAACGAGCGCAACACTCATCAAAGCCGTAGCTAATATTTTATTTATATTTTTCATCTTTGTCATTCTTTTAATAGAGTTTTATAATACCTGATTAGAATGAAACTTTAATACCACCTGAGATTGAACGAAGTCCGCTATAGTTGGTGTTATCAGATGATACATAGCCCTGACGCGGGTCAAGACCTTTACGTTTTGCCCAGAGTGCTAAGTTTTCTGCTGCACCATACACGCGTAATTCACCAAGACCGAACTTCTTAACGAGTTTTGCCGGGAATGTGTAACCGATAGTGATATTGTTAAGTGCGATGTAGTCGCTCTTAATCAAGAATCTGTCTGAAAGTGAAGTAGAATATTTATACTCTGCTTCAGCCATAAGAGCAGGTACGTTTGTATCTGTGTTGTCCGGGGTCCAAGACTTCAGGATATCTTCGTGCCATGCACGACCCATGCTGCCGCTTGCACCACCCCACATATAGCGTGCGTATGAGTTGTCATAAATATGACCGCCGAGCTGATATGAGAATGTTGCACCAAAGTCAACTCCGTATGCCTGGAGGTTAAATCCGAAACCACCATACATCTTAGGCATAATGTTGCCTGTTGCAGTGCGGTTTGTATCGTATGCTTCAACGTAGTCTTTAGTATCGTAGTACTCGTATTCTTCAATAGCCTTCGGAATTTGATCTCCTGTCAAACCTGCTTCGATAGCAGCATCGATTTCAGCCTGGTTTGCGATGATTGTTCTCTTTGCAGTGTAAAGAGCATAACCTGTTTCAGGGTCAACACCTGCATAGTGTGGCAAGTAGAGCTGATACATAGATTGTCCTTCTTTGAAGTAACGTGAACCTGTAATCCATTCGCCTTTTTGGTTGAGGATAGATGGTTCAAGCTTGAGTACTTTGTTTGAAGGGAATGTTGCGTTGACGTTGATGTCGAGTGTAACGTCTTTTGTGTTGATTGGAGTGATATTAAGTTCTACTTCAACACCGTTGTTACGCATAGAACCAACGTTCATTGGAATTGATGAGTAACCGTTTGATGGAGCAACAGGCACATTGAAGAGCATGTCGTCTGTCTGACGGTTGTAGAATTCTACAGTACCGCTAAGGAGTGATTTCCAGAAGCTGAAGTCAAAACCGATGTTGAATGAATTTGACTTTTCCCAAGTGATGTCTTTGTTTCCCTTGAATGCAAGAGTACCGTCGGACCATACGCCTTCAGAACCTGAAAGTTTGTATTGGTCTTGGTATGCAAACCAGTAGTATGTTGAGCTACCGATACGGTCGTTACCATTCTGACCGAAAGATGCTTTGAACTTCAACATATCAACTGCACTTGCGTCTTTCATGAAGTTTTCTTTTGCGATATCCCAACCAATTGATGCAGACCAGAAGTTACCCCAACGGTTATCCGGGTGGAAACGTGAAGATGCATCACGACGATATGAGAGCATTGCAAAATATCTGCCGTCGAAGTTGTATTTAAGACGACCGATGAAACCGCGGTGGCTGAGTGTATAGCCTGCACCGCCTACGTTGAAACCATCAATAGTGTTATCTACGAATGGCACATCAGGGTTGTACATATTCTGACCGTATGCGGAAACGTATTCAATTCTGCGTTCATCGCTTTCATAACCTGCCATGATGTCGAAGTTATTGCTGCCGAATGATTTTGAATAGTTTGCAATTGCCTGAATGTCAATAGTGCGGTCATAGTCTGCTTCCTGTGAAATTTCACCCTTGTATGCTGCAGACTGTCCGAACATTCCGTTTGTTACGTATGTGCCGCGAAGGTGTTCTACACGGTAACCTACAGTACCTGTAACGTAGAGGTCTTGGATAGGATTGATTGTTGCGTATGCCTTAGAGTCGATGATGTCTGATTTGTATGTCTCTGTGTTATAGAGGAGGTCACCTGCAGGGTTAGCCAAACTCATATAAGTACGTACATTGTTTGTTGTTACACCATCACCATAGTCATATATCTTGTTGCCTGTGCGAGCGTCACGCATAATTGTTCCGTCGGCGGAACGAACATACATCGGATAAACAGGTGCAATACCGTATGCTACACTGAAGAGGTTGCCTGATGAATTTGAATTATCTGAGTTCTGGTCACTCGGGTAACCTGAGTCTTGGTAAACATAGCTTACGTTAGTACCGATTTTGAGCCATTTCTTAGCCTGATAGTCAACAGATGAACGAGCAGAGAAACGTTTGAAGTGTGAACCGTAGATAAGACCTTCATCACCGAGGTAACCTGCTGAGAGGTAATACTGGAGACGGTCTGAACCACCATTGATGCTTACGTTGTATTCCTGACGAAGACCGTTGATGAGTGACTCTTTTACCCAGTCATCAGCAATGTAATAGTACTGACCATCTGAGTAACCCGGAGTTGCGTTCGGGTTGAATTTACCATTGTCACCTACGAAATATTGACCTTCAGGAACAGACCATGTCTGATAACCGAGTGCATTCCAGAGGTTGCTGTTTGCATACTGGTGTGCTGCTTTGCTATCCAAGCCGTAATAGTTCAAACCGGCATTTTTGTAAGACTTATATACTTGTTCCATGTAAGTCTTCTGGTTTGTGATAAGGTCATACATCGGGATGGCACGTGAGTTTGAACCCCAACGAGCATCAAATGTTACCTTTGCTTCACCGGCTTTACCTTTCTTTGTTGTGATAAGGATGACACCGTTTGCACCACGTGCACCGTAAAGTGCTGTTGAAGCGGCATCCTTAAGGATTGTCATGGATTCGATGTCCTGAGTGTTGATTGATGCGATATCACCATCGTATGGCATACCGTCAACAACGTAAAGAGGTGTTGATACAGCGTTGATTGAACCTACACCACGGATGCGGATTGTTGGTGCCGTACCCGGCTGACCGTTTGAGCTTTGCACCTGTACACCTGATACCTTACCGCTAAGAGCTTGTGTTGCAGAGGATACAAGAGCGTCTTCAAGTTGGTCTGCCTTTACTACGGATGCAGAACCTGTGTATTCAGATTTCTTTGCATGTCCGTAAGCAACAACCATGACTTCGTCAAGCACTGTTGTCTCTTTAAGATTAATAATAATTTCACCTGATGTAATTGCTACTTCCTGTGCTTCATAGCCTACGTATGTCACGCGGAGTTTTGAAGCGGAAGCAGGTACAGACATCACGAATTTACCGTCTATGTCTGTATGTACACCTACATTGGTTCCTACAGCAAGTACGGCAGCTCCCGTAAGAGGCTCGTTGTCACTTGCAGATAAGACAGTTCCTGATACTGTGCGATTCTGTGCAAGCGCACATATCACAGCCATCATTACTGCCAAAAGTGATAGAAACAGCTTTTTCATACTAAAAATTTAGACATTAATTAATAAATAAAATTCTAATTCATTGATTAACAGCACGATACGTCCGTAAACACACATTTATGGCTTACAAACATTTTGCAAATATAAGCAAAATATTTATTTCTGTAATATTTTTCAACAAAAAAATTTAGATTTTAACATATCAAAAAATAATGTGTAGAGTCCAACAGCAAATGCAAAATTAATAAAAGTGTCTGAAAAAACA
>JBJECR010000030.1:0-19852 GCA_051871275.1 Muribaculaceae bacterium
AATTGTTTTTTCAGACACTTTTATTAATTTTGCATTTGCTGTTGGACTCTACAATTGAAATAATAGCTTGTTTAAGAATAAAAAATATTCTCTTTTTTTCTCTTTTTCAAGAAAAAAGCGTAAATTTGCGGCTGAAATTTGGACATTCAATCAGGGGTGCTTTGCAGGTTTTATGCAAGGCTGAGATTACACCCTAAGAACATGAGCGGGTAATGCCGCTAATGGAGTTAAGGCACAGAGTTTTCAGCATTTTGCGTATTGAATGGCAACAGCACTTTCTTGGGAGATTGCTCCGCAGAAAAGTGACTAAATGAAAAAATATCCTACTGTTCTTTCTATTGCCGGAAGCGATTCCATAGGCGGTGCAGGCATTCAGGCAGACATCAAAACGTGCTGCTCGCTGGGTGTTTATGCTATGACCGCTATCACGGCTCTTACCTCACAAAACACTATGGGTGTCCGTGCAGTGATGCCTACCCCTGCTGACGTGCTTCGCAGCCAACTTGATGCCATTTTTGATGACGTCACCCCGGATGCTGTGAAAATAGGTATGATTCCAAATCGCGAGTGTGCAGAGGTGATTGCAGACGTGCTGGAACAATATCTGCCGGAAAAAATAGTGATAGACCCCGTGATGATTGCCACGTCCGGCGACAGCCTCAGTTCTGAAGATTCCGTAAAAGTATTGAAAGAAAGACTTTTACCACTTGCAACGATTGCTACTCCCAACATTCCGGAGGCGGAAGCACTCACGGGAATACTCATTTGCCAAGCGGGTGATATGAAAGAGGCTGCAAAACAGTTTCTGAATGAATACTGCTGTCAATCCGTACTTATGAAAGGCGGACATTTCCACCCGGAAGATACACTTATAAACGACTATTTTCTCCACCACAATTCTACGGAAATTTTGTACAGCCACCCAAGGATTCGCACAAAAAATACACATGGCACAGGATGTTCGCTATCCAGTGCTATCGCTTCATACCTTGCAAAAGGAATTGATATAAGAAACTCCGTAAAACACGCTTTGCAGTGGGAATTCAGAGCAATAAGCAGAGGTGCGGACTACAAATTCGGTCATGGTCACGGACCTATAAATCATATTTACAAAATTCTCTAAACTCTTCTTAACATGAAAATTACAATAAACGATACTGAAAAAACAGTTGCAGACGGCACGTCAGTAGCAAGTTTGATAAAGGAGATGTACCCTAATGCAACAGGCGGAATTGCCGTTTCTATCGGCAACAAAATAGTACGCAAAGCAGAATGGGAATCACGCATCATCTGCGAGGGCGATGAGATTGTAATTATCCGTGCGGCTTATGGTGGATGATTTTAAGATAATATTATTCACAAGTCCGAGCGAAGTTACCGGTGAAGCTGAAATGCTGACTCTGTTACTGCAAAACGGGTTGAACTACCTTCATATCCGCAAACCGGAGTGGAGCAAGGAAAATATTGGTAATCTGATTGCAAAAATACCGGCGTGTTATCACCCTAAAATTAAGCTTCATGACTGCTATGAATTGGCTGAGCATTTTGACGTGGGTGTATGCCTCAATTCACGAAACACCTCTGTGCCAAACTGCATAAAACACATTTCCAAAGGTACCCACAGCATGCAGGAAACAGCAGATGCGGAGAACTATGACTACGTTTTTATTTCACCGGTTTATGACTCTATCAGCAAGGCAGGATATATGTCTAACAGCAGCTTGATTGAAACGGCAAATATCACCGGCAAGACAAACCTTGTAGCACTTGGCGGTGTTAAATTGTCAAACCTTAAGGAAATTAGGCGTAAAGGGTTCTATGGTGGTGCAATTTTAGGCGATATTTGGGACAACGGCAACTCAAAACTCCTCATTGACACGCTTAGAAACCGCAATATGAGGCTGTACTTCATCACAAATAGCAATACCGCTGAAGGCACTGTAAATCAGGCAAAAGCAGCCATAGACGCCGGCTGCAGATGCGTGCAAATACGTATGAAAGATGCACCTTCGGAAGCTGTCGCGGAAGTCACGGTGGAGGTGGCTGAATATGCAAAGCCTTTCGGCTGCAATGTGATAGTTGACGACCATGTGGAAATAGCTGCAAAGGGTATCGCAGACGGTGTCCATATCGGCAAAAATGATATGAATCCACAAGATGCAAGAAAAATACTTGGAGACCTGCCGATTTTGGGTTATACCGCAAACAGCATCGAAGACATCCACAGTGCCAAAGGCTTACCAATAGACTACCTTGGTATAGGTCCGCTCCGCGAAACCACTACAAAGAAAAATGCCGCAGCACCACTCGGATTAAGCACTTATCAGAATCTGAAAAAAGACACAGATTATGCCGTGCCATACGTGGCTATTGGCAGTGTCGACATTTCAGACATTCAGCCGCTGATGAAAGCAGGAGCTATGGGAGTGGCGGTTAGTGCCGCTATTGCTAAAGCAAACGACCCAACAGCTGCAACAAAAGAATTAGTAAAAGAAACAATAAAAAATAACAACTATTTAGAATGGATATCTTAAAAATAGGTAACAGAGAATTTACTTCTCGCCTCTTTGTGGGCACGGGTAAATTTTTGTCTCCGGACAAGATGCAGGAGGCAGTGATAGCTTCCGAGTCACAGATGATTACGGTGGCTATGAAGCGAGTAAACATGATGAATGAGGCTACAGACGATATGCTCACTCACATAA
The DNA here is from genome assembly GCA_051871275.1 of Muribaculaceae bacterium. GTDB lineage: Bacteria > Bacteroidota > Bacteroidia > Bacteroidales > Muribaculaceae > CAJUPY01. The sequence continues at coordinate 2,706 of JBJECR010000030.1, forward strand.
ACCGCGAAAATGTGCAACTTTTGCCTAACACTTCCGGCGTGCGTGACGCTCGCGAAGCTGTACTCGCAGCACAAATGAGCCGTGAAATTTTCGGAACGGATTTCATAAAACTTGAAATCCACCCGGATCCTAAATACCTTCTTCCGGACCCGGTGGAAACCCTTAAAGCAACGGAAGAACTTGCTAAAGACGGTTTTATAGTATTGCCTTATATCCAGGCTGACCCCGTGCTTTGCAAACGCCTGGAGGAAGTGGGTGCCGCCGCTGTGATGCCTCTCGGTGCACCTATAGGCACAAACAAGGGCATACGCACACGCGATTTCCTGGAAATCATCATTGAGCAGAGTCAAGTGCCTGTTGTGGTTGATGCAGGTCTCGGCGTTCCCTCACATGCTGCAGAAGCAATGGAAATGGGAGCAGATGCCGTTCTGGTAAACACTGCCATCGCTGTTGCAGACGACCCTGTGGCTATGGCTGATGCTTTCCGACTTGCCGTAATTGCAGGACGAAAAGCATTCCTCGCAGGACCCGGTGCTATATCTTCTCACGCTAATGCATCCAGTCCCCTCACCTCTTTCTTAAACGAATAATCTCTAATAATCAACAAATTAGCTTTCTTAGCTATAATAGCTATCTTAGCTAAATTAGCTATAATAGCTATCTTAGCTATAAAATAAATCCAAAAAATAGAAAAAATGAAAATCTCAAACATCGACGTTTCATCATACCCAAACTCGGAAAAAATCTACGTTTCAGGCAAACTGTTCCCGGAAATTAAAGTGGGTATGCGTAAAATAAACCTCTACCCTACCGTAAAAATTGAAAACGGCAAACGCGTTGAATACCCTAACGACCCTGTAACTGTTTACGACACCAGCGGCGTTTATACAGACCCAAATGTGACTATTGACATCACAAAGGGCGTACCTCGTATCCGTGAGCAGTGGATAGAAAACCGCAAAGACACTGTAGTTTTGCCGGAAATTACCAGCGAATACGGCAGAGCTCGCCTCGCAGACAAAAATCTTGACGAAATCCGTTTTCCTATTCAGCATGCTCCAAGGGTTGCAGCAGACGGCAAAAGCATCACGCAAATGCACTATGCTCGTGCAGGTGTCATCACCCCGGAAATGGAATATGTAGCTATCCGTGAAAACCTTAACAATGCGGAATTGGGAATTGAAAGCTACATCACTCCGGAATTTGTACGCGAAGAAATTGCCGCCGGACGTGCTATCATTCCTGCAAACGTAAACCACCCGGAAGCGGAACCGATGATTATCGGTAGCAAGTTTGCGGTTAAGCTTAACACAAATATCGGTAATTCCGCTCTCTCTTCCGGCATTGAAGAAGAAATTTCTAAGGCTGTGTGGAGCTGCTACTGGGGCGGTGACACCCTCATGGACCTCTCTACCGGTGACAACATTCACGAAACTCGCGAATGGATTATCCGAAACTGCCCCGTACCGGTAGGCACTGTGCCTATTTATCAAGCACTTGAGAAAGTAAACGGTGACGTTAAAAAACTTACTTGGGAAATATATCGCGACACTCTCATTGAGCAGTGCGAACAGGGCGTGGACTATTTCACTATCCATGCAGGGGTGCTGAAAGAGCATGCACAACTTGTCGGTGACCGTCTCACCGGTTGCGTTTCTCGCGGTGGCTCGATTATGACGCAGTGGTGCGTTCTCCACAATCAGGAGAGCTTCCTTTACACTCATTTTGACGAAATATGCGAGATTTTGAACAAGTATGACGTGGCTGTTTCACTCGGCGACGGTATGCGTCCCGGATCCACTCACGATGCCAACGACCGCTGCCAGTTCCTGGAACTTGACGTGCTGGGTGAATTGACGGAAATTGCATGGAAACACGATGTGCAGGTTCTTATAGAAGGTCCGGGGCACGTGCCAATGCACAAGATTGCGGAAAATATGTCTCGCCAAAAATCCGCATGCCACGAAGCTCCGTTCTACACTCTCGGCCCGCTCACCACAGACATCGCTCCGGCTTACGACCATATCACTTCCGCTATCGGTGCCGCTATCATAGCTTCACTCGGAACTGCCATGATTTGCTATGTAACACCAAAAGAACACCTCTCTTTGCCTACTCTGGAAGACGTTCGTGAAGGAGTTATTGCTTATAAGATTGCCGCTCATGCCGCAGACCTGGCAAAGCAGTTCCCGGGTGCTAACGTTCGCGACAATGCTCTGAGCAAGGCTCGCTACGAATTCCGCTGGAAAGACCAGTTTAATCTTTCGCTTGACCCGGAACGTGCCAAAACATACTATGTGGAATCTCGTCGCAATGCTCCCGATGCTGACGACAAATTCTGCACTATGTGCGGACCTAACTTCTGTGCTATGCGTATCTCACAGAATATTTCCGATGAATGTTGCAAAAAATAAATGTTGAAATGGACGAAGACAGACTGAAGTTTCCCTGGGGGCACGGCTTTGCGGATGTAATCAGCCAATACACCTGGGAAGAAACGGAAAAAACTATATATTCCTGCACTGCCGACGATGTTCGCCGTGTTCTGAACAAGGCTCGGCGAAACGTGCAGCAACTGACGCCTGATGATTTTATGGCACTGGTGTCTCCTGCCGCAGAGCCTTTCCTGGAAGAGATGGCTCAACTCAGCAGGCATTTCACGCAAGAGCGTTTCGGCAAAACAATTTCCATGTATATCCCTATGTACGTGTCAAATGCTTGCTCTAATCTCTGCGTCTATTGCGGTTTTAACCATAACAATCCTTTCACTCGCACCATTCTCACTATGGAGCAAGTGAAAGCGGAATGTGAGGCTATAAAAAAACTCGGTCCGTTTGAAAATTTGCTCATCGTCAGCGGTGAATTTCCATCAAAATGCGGCGTGGAATACTTTGAGCAGGTGCTTAAAACCTGTCGCCCGTATTTCCACAACCTCACAATAGAGGTTCAACCCATGAAAATGGAGGAATACGAACGCCTCACTCATTCCGGACTGAACGGTGTGGTTTGTTTCCAGGAGACATACCACCGCGAGGCTTACAAAAATTATCACCCTCGCGGCATGAAATCCATCTATGAATGGCGACTGAACGGCTACGACCGTATGGGACAAGCAGGAGTGCATAAAATCGGCATGGGTGTGCTTATCGGACTTGAGGAATGGCGTACGGACGTGACTATGATGGCTCGCCACCTCCGCTATCTCCAAAAGAAATATTGGCGTACTCGCTATAGCGTGAATTTCCCGCGTATGTGCCCCTCGGAAAGCGGTTTTCAGCCACGTGTGGTGATGAACGATAAGCAACTTGCACAACTCACTTTTGCTTTCCGAATTTTCGACCACGATGTGGACATTTCTTACTCTACTCGCGAAAGTCCCAAATTCCGCGGGAATATGATGCAACTCGGTGTCACTTCCATGAGTGCAGGCAGCCAAACGGAACCCGGCGGCTATGCCTCTACACCGGAAGCTCTGGAGCAATTCCACGTTACGGACGAACGTAGCCCGAAACAGGTCACAGACGATATCCGACGCCTGGGCTATGATGTGGTGTGGAAGGATTGGGACTCTGTTTTTGACGTATAAGGTGCTATGACTGAAAATCTTACACAAGACCAACATCGCCGCTACAGCAGAAATATTCTTCTGCCGGAAATTGGCAAAAAAGGACAAATAAAAATGCTGAATACCTCGGTGCTGATTGTTGGCACCGGGGCTCTCGGCTCCGTCGTTTCCATGTACCTCGCCGCTGCCGGAGTAGGACACATCGGGCTCTGCGATTTCGACACTATAGACATTTCCAATCTTCAGCGGCAACTGTCGTTCACGGAAGCTGACGTTAGCCGCAAAAAAGTGGAAGTAACGGCGGAAAAGTTAAGGGCTATAAACTCTGAAATCAGTATTGATACCTACGATGGCATGCTCCGCAAAGAACAGGCAGGAACCATTTTTACGAACTACGATATCATCGTTGAAGGCTCGGACAATCCCAACACAAAATACATGGTTACGGACATTGCCGCAGAACTTGGCAAACCTTGCGTACTCGGAGGCGTTGCTCAGTTTGCAGGACAAGTGATGACTATTCTTCCCGGTGGCACTACATACCGTGACATCTTTCCGGACGCTGCCGGTGACGGTGAATTTATGCCCTGTTCTTTAGGCGGTGTCCTTGGTCCCGTTCCCGGAATTGTAGGCTCGTTGCAAGCCACGGAAGTTATTAAACTCATCACTTCCGCAGGAACTCCTCTCGCCTCTCAAATCCTTACCTTTGATGCCCTATCTATGTCTTTCCGCAAAATGGAATTATAAGCTAACCTGCAACATGTGCAACCTCATTGCTTACTGCTTGATTTATAAAGTCATTTATCGTAGTTCCTACTGCAAAAGCGGCAGCAGCTACTTGTCCATGAAGTTCTGACGACATTCTCAATACCAACTTGCCACTATATGGTTTTGCAGGTTCTACTCCCCTTTCCTTACAGCTTTCAAGATAATCATCTATCGCTCCTTGAAAATCGTTTGTAATCTCTTCTATCGTTGTCCCTTCGTATGATATAAGTGTTCCGTGCAATCCTTGTACCTTACCAAAAAGGCACTTGTCTTCATCGCTGTATTCTACAGAACCTGTATAACCTTTATACTTCAATGTTCCCATATTATATCAATTTTGAACCCGTCAATTGACAAGTTCTAAATTTTGAGCGGTAAACGGGGCTCGAACCCGCGACCCTCAGCTTGGGAAGCTGATGCTCTACCAACTGAGCTACTACCGCATACTGCATATATTTTTTTATCATCTCCAAAAACAGACTCTAAAAGCCTCTTTTGAAAAGATTCCCGCTATTAAACAGAGAAGATTCAGAACTGCGTCTGAACCTTTTCTTTTTGTGCCCGGAACAAGACTCGAACTTGCACGCCTTGCAGCACTCGCACCTGAAACGAGCGCGTCTACCATTCCGCCACCCGGGCTTTGCGGTTGCAAAGGTAGTGATATTTTGGTGACGGGCAAAATTTTTTGTGAGTTTTTTTGCAGATTATTTGTTTTTACTTACTTTTGCAAGGTGAAGAAATTCTCTGCCATATTGTTCGTCGCATTGCTGCTGTGTAGTTGCCATAGCAGCAAAAAAGTGTTCCCTTCGGATCCCATTTACGATTCCGGCAAGCGTACGGAGCATCAGGGTGGCGGTGCAGGCAAACAAAATACCGGAAAAATAAAGGACAGCAAGCGTAAAGCGGTGGTTGATGAGGCTTATCGCTGGATTGGAGTGCCGTATAAATATGCCGGAGAAAGTCGCAAGGGCACGGACTGCTCGGGCTTTGTGATGACTGTATATAAAGATGTGTGCGGAATAAAATTGCCTCGTAATTCCGCCAAACAGGCTGAATACTGCAAAACAATAAAGAAAAACGAACTCCAGCCGGGCGACTTGGTGTTTTTTGCTACGGGTAAGAGCAAGACAAAGGTTTCACACGTTGGCATTTACGTTGGCGACGGCAATATCATTCATGCTTCCACGTCTCGTGGCGTTACGGTGAACAATATCAGCGAGAATTATTACACCAAAACGTATATCTGCTCGGGGCGTGTTCTTTCCGCCGGCAAAAAGGAGGAAAAACGCAAAGACGACAAGCAACAGAAAGAGCAGAAGCGGAAAGAGCAACGCAAAACTAAAGATTCCGCAACTGATGATGACGGCGTAATTTCCTCATTTATGGACTGATACGTCCTGCCGCCGGGGAAAAAGTAAAAAATTGCAATTCTTTTTGTAACTTTTCGCATTTTTTTGCGTCAAATTATTCAGAAATAAATAATCAACACATATTTATATAAAATGGAACTATTAAAAGTAGAACACGTCTGCAAGCAATACACGGGGCATAAAGCTCTGGACGACGTGTCACTTACCGTAAATCAGGGTAAAATTTACGGTTTGCTCGGACCGAACGGTGCCGGCAAAACCACTCTCATACGAATCATAAATCACATTACGGCTCCGGATTCCGGGAGCGTCACTTTCGACGGGCATCAGCTGTGCCAGGACGATGTGATGCAGATTGGTTATCTACCTGAAGAACGCGGACTTTACAAAAAAATGAAAGTTGGCGAACAGGCTCTGTTTTTTGCCAGACTAAAAGGTTTGAGCCGCCGTGATGCCAATGTTCGTCTCCGCGAATGGTTCGACCGCCTGGAAATTATGTCTTGGTGGGACAAAAAAGTGGAGGAACTCTCAAAAGGTATGGCACAAAAGGTGCAATTTATCATCACCGTTCTCCACAATCCCAAATTGCTGATTTTTGATGAGCCTTTCTCCGGATTTGACCCTATAAACGCTAACCTCCTGAAAAATGAGATTTTACGTCTCAAGGACAATGGTGCTACGGTGATTTTCTCCACTCACAATATGAGTAGCGTGGAGTCGCTTTGCGATGATATCACGCTCATAAATGCGTCTAAAAACATTCTCACGGGTTCTGTAGCAGACATCCGCACACGCCTGGGCTTGAACCGCTACAAAATTACTTTTGAAGGCGATGAAAACGAGTTTTTGGGCAAATTCGATGGCAAAATCATGGAGAAAAACATTGAGACTCTTTCCGCTACGGAAAAATCCATGATTGTGAAGATGACACCGGACATCAGTCGTAAGGAAATTGTTCAAGTGGCTGCACAACTGCTTGATATGACGTCGTTTGCACCGGCTTTGCCTTCTATGGACGAGATTTTTATTTCCACCGTTGAACAATTTAACAAAGAAAAGAAATGAGCAGCAAAATAGGACTTATAATCTCTCGCGAATACCTGGAGAGAGTGTCAAAAAAGAGCTTTATTATCACCACGCTTCTCGTGCCTCTCATCATGATTGCACTCATGGCTCTGCCTACGGTGCTGATGGTGTTCCACGAAAGCGATGTCACAAACTATGCCGTGATTGATAACAGCGGTATCATTGCACAGAGCCTGCAGGACAGCGAAACGCTGAAGTTTACTCGTATTGACGTGCCTCTGGACAGTGCAAAAGCGAATACGAACTTCAACGGTGTACTCGTTATCGGCAGCGATGCTATCCAAAATCCTTCTAACATAGTGCTTTACAATCACGATGCAGGTTCACTGGACGTGGAAGGAAACATTCAGAACCAACTCAAAAATGCTATCGAGACGGAGCGTCTTAAGGCTTACAATATTGAAAATCTGGGGCAAATTTTGAACGATGTGCACGCAAACGTGCAGATTGCCACATACCGCATCTCGGACACTGACGGCGAGGACGAGGCTGCTTCTTCCGGTCTCACAAACTTCATGATGGGGCTTGCTATGGCGTTTATCCTCTATATGTTCCTCATTATCTACGGTCAAATGGTGATGACGAGCATCATTGAGGAGAAAAACAATCGTGTGCTGGAAATTGTGGTATCCTCTATTCGCCCGGAACAACTGATGATGGGTAAAATCCTGGGTATAGGACTTGTTGCCATCACGCAGATTGCTATATGGGGCGTACTGATTTTCACCATGTTAGGGCTTGTGATTCCGTCTTTCATTCCGGCAGACGTAATGCAAGACGTGGCTATGATGAATGCCGGACAGGGCATCAGCACTACAAACGACATAGAAATGGTGCAGGCTGTTTCCGCTATGACGGATATGGGCAGAATTGGTGCCATTTTCACTTATATGGTGCTCTTCCTCATAGGCGGATTTCTCCTTTACGCTTCCATTTATGCGGCTATCGGTTCTGCGGTGGATAACATTCAGGACGCTTCACAACTCCAGTCTGTAGCGCTTATGCCTATCGTTATCGGTTTTGTATGTGCAACTGTTGTGGGTGCGGAACCTAATTCCACTCTCGCCATGGTTCTTTCCATGATACCATTCACCTCACCCATGCTGATGATGGTTCGAATCCCGTATGGCATTCCTACATGGGAGCCTATCGTTTCTCTGATTATCTTATATCTGAGTTTCTGGGCTATGGTATGGGTGGCTGCAAAGATTTATCGTGTAGGTATCTTCATGTATGGCAAAAAGCCTACATTTAAGGAACTTATACGTTGGGCAAGATACAAATAAGGACAATATACATAATTGAAAAACTTTTCACACTCAAAACAAACAGCTTAAATCATACCATAATTACCGGTAAAGGCTACTGAGAAGGTAGCCTTTATTTTTTTGTTGCCTCACACTCATCACTCCTTGCCTCGGTACCCTCGCAAACTCGCCAAGTGAACAGGCATCAGCATTGTATCTGTGATACAAACCTTAGAGAGGCTCGGTTGTGATATCAAATTGGCTGAGAAAACCGGAAGCCCTATCGTGTCGGAGACTCGATAGGGCTACACGCCCTGGAGGGGCGTGGTTGTGGTAAACGCCGGGTTCAGTGTCGGAGACACTTAACCCGGTGAAAATGAACTAAATAGGATATACGAGCCTTGGAGAGGCTCGGTTGTGGTAACAAACCATGCCAATTTTGTATGTCACATAGACTTTGCAGAAACAAACAATAAAACTACACACGAATACGTTGTTTAATAATAACACTAAACCAAAAAAATCATGAAAAAACTTTTACTCTCCCTCGCGGCAGCACTACTCACACTCACAAGCTCCGCACAACTCAAATTCAACGAAAACAAAACGTTTAAAATTGTGCAACTCACGGATATCCACTGGGTTGCAGGCGATGAAAAGTCTGAAATAGCCGCCGAAAACATAAACCTTATCCTTGACGAGGAAAAACCGGATTTGGTGGTCTATACAGGCGACCTTATCTATGGCTCGCCCGTGCAGGAAGGCTTCGCAAAGGCATTGGAACCCGTCGTGAAACGCGGTTTGCCTTTCGCTGTCACGCTCGGCAACCATGATGCGGAACTGGAATGGAATCCGCAGCAGATTTACGACTATATCACCTCTTTCCCGGGCAACCTCACAAGCACCACGGAGGGCATTTCCGGCAAAACAAACTATGTCCTCACTCTGAAGTCGTCTGACGGTAGCGACAAGGATGCCGCTGTGCTGTATTTCATTGACAGTCACGCTTATAACAAGGTTGACGGCTACGAATGGGTGAAGCGTGACCAGGTTGACTGGTATAGCACCGTGAGCAGGGAGTTTACTGCGGCTAATGGTGGCAATCCGTTGCCTGCATTGGCTTTCATGCACATTCCCACGCCTGAATTTAACATTGCCGCTTCCACGGAGGGCACTTTCATGGTGGGTACTCGCAAGGAGGCTGCTTGCAGTCCTAAGATAAACACGGGCTTGTTTGCGGAAATGTTTCAGTGTAAGGATGTTATGGGACTTTTCGTAGGTCATGACCATATAAATGACTATATCTGCAACTGGCAGGGCATAGCTCTCGCCTACGGCAGATATTCCGGTGCGGACACTGTCTATAACAACATCTCCGGAGGCAACGGTGCTCGCATCATCCTCCTCACGGAGGGCGAACACTCTTTCAAAACCTGGATTCGCCTCCGTGACGGCAACAAAGTGATAAATGAAGTCACGTTCCCGCAGGATTGTTGGTAAGAGAGGGGTAAGTAAAAACGAATATTCTGCAATAGGATTTGGAAAGTTATCACAAAATGATTACCTTTGCAATCGGATTGCAGATTTGAGATATGAAAGAGGCTAAGACAATATCAGAATGGGTTGAGCAACGTCTGTACCGTGGCTACTATACTTTTACATCGGAAAATGTGAAAGAGCACTTTATATGTATGAGCGAAAAATACATAAAAACAGCAATCAACCGTTTAGTAAAGGCTGGTAAGATTATCTCTCCCTCAAAAGGCTTCTATGTTATTGTCCCGATTGAATATGTGTTGTCAGGCATTGTTCCGGCTACTTTTTACATAGACCAAATGATGTCTTATCTCTCACGAGATTATTACATAGCTTTGCTAAATGCGTCAGCCTTTTATGGTGCCGCACATCAACGCCCACAGACATTCTCTATTGTTCATACCGGTGGAAACCTAAATAATGGTGTAAGAGCCGGAATACAATATCAGTTTTTTAAACAGAAAACAATAAACGATACATTTATAAGAAAGTATAAATCAAAATTAGGCACTATAAACGTATCGTCACCTGAACTTACAGCATTGGACTTGATAGAACATTCATCAAGTATAGGCGGACTAAATCGTGCTTGCACAGTACTTGAGGAACTAATAGAAAGCATTGATTTCTACGGTATTGACAATAGTTTCTTTTCTATCTATGGCGTTCCTACTTATCAACGTCTCGGATATATCTTGGAAGAAGTTCTTGATGCCTCTGAACAAGCTGATATTATCTACGAGCATTTGTTGGCATTGAATAGGACTATGAGGGCTATTCCCTTGAAAGCCGGCAAGGCATCAACCTATAGTGAACTTAATAAACGATGGAAAGTATATATCAACCACACAATAGAAATTGACGAATGATACCCGAATTAGCAATACAGGAATGGCAAGAATACGCTCCATGGCCGTCAACTGAACAAGTTGAGCAAGACCTATTGATATGTCGTGCTTTAGTGGCAATTTATTCAGACCCATATCTCGCAGAAAATTTGGCATTTCGCGGCGGAACTGCGCTGCACAAGTTATTTCTTTTCCCTCAGCCCAGATACAGCGAGGATATTGACCTTGTTCAGGTGACGGCAGGTCCTATAAAAGAGACGTATGACCAACTTCGTAATGCATTGGCTTTTATGGGCGAGCCAAAAGTAAAACAGAAAAAGCACAACAATACCCTCATATACCGTCTGACTTCTGAAAGTGAACCCAAACAGCCAATCCATATTAAAGTCGAGATTAACTGCAAGGAGCATTTCAGCGTTTTGCCGATGATAAAAGTACCATTTCAAGTGCAAAACAAATGGTTTAACGGAGACTGCGAAATACTGACCTATCAACTTGATGAATTGATTGGCACAAAATTGCGTGCACTGTACCAGCGTCGCAAGGGCAGAGATTTATTTGACCTATATAAAGCACTATCAACGGCAACTATTGATGAAAACCGAGTCATAGAATGTTATTTGAAATATATGTCTTTTGTGGTAGAGCATATTCCTACTTACAAGGAGTTTATGATTAATATGGATGATAAGATGCTGGATGATGAGTTTCTTGGTGACACTGCCGGACTTCTCCGCATTGGCGACGGCTTTGAGCCTAAATCCGCTTTTGACATCGTGCACAGCAGACTTATCAGCCTATTGCAAAAACAATAGGTATGACTTGGCATCTCAAGCAAACTTGCATTGTATTTTCTCCGCAAACTTGCATATTAGGTGATTAGGGCGAAATGGTCTAATTAGTCTAATTAGTCTAATTCTTCCCATCACTCCCATCACTCTCATCATTTCCATCATTCCCATCGCTCTCATCATTCCCATCATTCCCATCACTCTCATCACTCCCATCAATCTCATCAATCCCTTGTAAATCCTTGATTTTTACCCCCCCCGATTGTTAAAGGTTGTTAATAAAGCGGTAGTAGTGTTGCCTATCTAAAAAATTGTAAATAAATTTGTGGCACTTATTCTTTCTACAACTCACTTAGAATAAACAGATCTAACAGGAAAACTAAGAAAACACGCGTTATGCTTGTGACAAAAATGAAACGTTTGTGTAACATATTTATAACAGCATTGATAGTAGCGTTTGCCGGTACTACACCTCTCCATGCAGAGGAAGAAAGCACTATCGTTGACTCCGTGGAAGTTCACTTCAAACAGAGCCGCATTGAGCTTTTGCCGGATTACAAAACAAACGGACAATCCATGGCTCGCATCGCCGACTCTCTCCGTGCTTCTTATTCGGATTCTATGTGCTGGAAACTTCGCAGCGTCCACATCATGGGTGCCGCTTCACCGGAAGGTAGCGTGGAATTTAACCGCTGGCTCTCCGAACGCCGTGCAGAAGCTATCTTCAGCTATTTTACGGATACTTTCAAGTTCTCTGCTCCGGACTCGCTCAAAACTACGGAATTTCGCGGTCGTGACTGGGGCGGACTTCTCCTTCTCGTGAAAAATGACCCGGAAGTGCCATACAAAGAGGACGTGATTGACCTCATTCAGCAAATCGTTGACGCCAAGGGAGGAAAGGTGAATGGCAAAGACCCGCTGTGGCTCCTCAAAAACTTGCACAAAAACGTTCCTTACCAATATTTATATAAGAATCTGTTCCCTACTCTCCGTGCATCAAAGGTATTGCTTACTTACGACCGCGTGGTGAACTATGAATACCGCCCCGTGATGAAAACATCGGCTGCTCTGGTATTCCTGGACAGTATTCCTATTTATAACGTGGCTCCGGAACGCAAATTTGAATATACATATAGGAAAATATCGTTCCCGAAACCTTTCTATATGTCACTCCGCACAAATATGCTGTACGATGCAGGTCTTGTGCCTAACATCGGTGCGGACTTCTACCTCGGCAAAAACTGGTCCGTTTCCGGTTTTTGGACTTACTCCTGGTGGAAATCAGACGGTCCTCACTGGTACTGGCGTACTTACGGCGGCGATATCGCTATCCGCAAATGGTTTGGCTCCGCTGCTAAGGAAAAACCGCTCACAGGACATCATATAGGTCTTTATTTCCAGGCTCTTACGTACGACTTCGAATGGGGCGGACGAGGCTATATGGCAGGTATCCCGGGCGGAACAATGTGGGACAAATGTAACCTCGGCGGCGGCATCGAGTATGGCTACTCTCTGCCTATCAAACGTCGCCTCAACCTGGATTTCACCATTGCCGTGGGTTACCTCGCAGGTGAATGTCAGGAATATATACCGGACGACGGCTGCTACGTTTGGCAGAAAACAGTGGACCGCAAATGGTTCGGTCCTACGAAGGCTGAAGTCTCCCTGGTGTGGCTCATAGGTAACGGCAACTATAATAAAAAGAAAGGAGGTAAGAAATGATTCGCTCCGCTTCTTTCCGCAGTTTCCTGCGTCTGACTTTCCTCGCTGTTTTGGCGGCTGTGTTTGCTTCATGCACCCACAAGGAACTCTGCTACCACCACCCGCACAAGTTCAAACTCCGACTGGAATTTGACTGGCGCGACGCTCCGAATGCGAACCCTGACGGTATGTGCGTATTCTTCTACAAGGCTGAGGAAGACGGCTATCGCCGCTACGACTTCCCGGGCATGAACGGTGGAGAAATTGAAATCGAGACGGGACACTACCGTGTGCTCTGCTATAATAACGATACTGAAACAGTGGTTTTCGGCGGTATGGACAATTTCTATACTCACAAAATTATGAGTTACGAATGTGACATCTTCTCGCCTCTGGGATTGACTTCTTCCAAGTATGTGCCGCGTGCCGGTGAAGATGAAACGGTGATGAAAACACCGGAAATGATGTGGGGCTGCACCGCTATTGACGTGATTATCAACGAAAATGGTATTTCTTACACTGCAGTGACTCGTAACGACTCTCGCGGCTGGAACCAGGAGGCTGTCTCTCGCGACGAACTCGTTATCACGCTTTATCCGCACGAACTCGTCTGTGACTATACTCTGGAAGTTCGCAACGTGAAGAATATCAACTGTGTAACTCAGGTGAGCGGTATCCTCACGGGTATGTCTCCTCTCTTAGTGGTGCACGACGAATCTATGGGTACTACTCCTGTTACTCTGCCTTACGAATGTAACAAGTCTGAAGACAAGATACTCGCAGAGTTCTATACTTTCGGACACAACGAGGACTTGGCAGACCCGCACCGCGTGGTGCTCTACATCTGGATGACTGACGGCAAAATTCACTGCTACGGTCTTGATAGCGACCGATTTAATGTGACGGAACAAGTGCACACAGCACCGGACCGCCGACACGTTCACCTTATTATTGATGGACTTGACTTGCCTGATACCGGTAGCGGCGAAGGTATGGGCGGTATGTCACCAACCATTGACGACTGGATTGAGGAAAGAGAAGACATTTTGATGTAAAAATCAAAAACGAAATAAATAATTTTTTAATAAACCAAATTTTTTTACCAATTATTAAAACTAATTACAATTATGAAGAAATGTTTCTTTGGAGCAATCGCGGTGCTCGCTTTGGCATCTTGCTCAAATGAAAAGGTCGTTGAACTCAGTCAAGACCAAGCAATCAAATTCACTGCAACTACCGGCAAAGCTACTTCTCGTGCTGCTGACGGCTATTGCAACAATGTAAAACCAGGAGAATTCAATGTTTGGGCTTCTGCTCAAAGCAAAAACTATTTTGCTAATGAAGCATACAAAGACAATGGTTCAGGTACATACGTACAAGAAGACGACATTCTCCGTTACTGGCCTGAAAGCGGTACTGTTAGCTTCTTCGCTACTAAAAACGAAAACGGTACTCCAGTTTGGACTTATGATACTCCATCTCTTGGTTTCACCGGTTATACAGTAGAAGCTAAACCGGCTGCTCAGAAAGACTTCATCTATGCTGCTGCTTTGAACGTTGCAAAACCTGCTGCTGACGCTGCTAATAAAAATGTTGCGTTGAACTTCCGTCATGCTCTTTCACAGATTGAGTTCCAAGCAAAAAATCAAAACTCAAAAATCTATGTTGAAATTGACGAAGTAAAGGTTGTCAATGTAAACAGCAAGGGTGATTTCGTTATTTCTACAAGCACTACAAATAACTATCAAGACCACAATCTTGGTGATGCTGCTGATACAGACACTCGTTCAGGCAGATGCTCTTGGAGCGAACAATCTGATAAAACTTCTTACACCGCTTCATTTACTGCTGTAAAAGTTGGTAGCGGAGCAACAAGTTTAACAGTAACAGATGCAACAGGTGAATTTAACGCAAACACAATGTACCTCTTGCCTCAGACTCTTACTGCTTGGGATCAGGCTGCAGGTGCTGCAAAAGCAGCAGGTCAAGCAAACAGCTACTTCATCGTTAAAGCCCTCATTTACAACGTAGCAGGTGAAACTGTTAGTAAAGATAACGATGTTGTAGTTTGGGGTAAAAATACTGGAACTGAAGAAACTCCGGTATGGGCAACTAAAGAAATCGCAATTCCTGTTCCTGCATCTACAACTTGGGAAGATGGTAAACGTTATGTTTACACATTCGTATTCACAACTACAGGCAATGGTGGTTACGATCCTGATTATAACACACCTGTTCTTACTCCTATCACACTCGAAGTTACTGTTGACGACTTCGTTGACGCAGGTAACAAAGACAAAGACGTTGAAATGAAATAATAATCAGTGAACTAATAATCACTCGAAAATAAACCTATTAAGCCGGAAGGGGTTGAATGTTCCCCTTCCGGATACTAAGGAGGCAAAAAGCCTCAAAAACAAAAAAGGAGGCAAAAAGCCTCAAAAGAAACAAAAAAGGAGGCGAAAGCCAAATGGCGGAAAGCCTTAAAAATATGAACTATGATAAACGTGACGAAAAATAGCGTACTTGTTAAGGGAGCCGTTGCACTCGCAGTGGTTCTCGGAGCAACTTCTTGTGAAGACGACTTCGATACGGGTAACCCTACGATTGACGACGGCACCATCCGCTTTGAAGTGGTTGATGATAATAATGTGGTGATTGGCAGCGACTCTCGTTCCGCTGAAGATACCGTGTCTGTTGTGCAAAACGACCCTATAAGGTATTTCCAAGAAATTATAGGTAATGACACTATCCAAATGGAATTTACGCAGTGCCACAACTCTTCATCTTCTTTCATGAGCAGCCCGGTGGAAAGTGAAGAGCCGGAATCACGAGGAGAATATTACGTCACGGGTAAAATAACTAAATTTCAAGGCGTTGCCTATACGGACAACGGCTCTAAACTCTTCTTCAATGAAGAACAAACCGTAAATGCTGACAACACCGTTTCCACAGGTCGTTTCTGGCCGCCAAGCGACCAACCGCTCACTTTCTTCGGCTATGCAAAAAGCCTGAATAGCGGCACTATGTCAACCCCCACATTTACAAATACCACTACCGAGCATAAAGCTACTTTCAACTATACTATGCCTGATGCAGGTCACCTCTCTGAAAGCGGTGACTCCATAGATGCTCAAAATCAGCCGGATATAGTATTTGCAGTGGTGCCGAGCAAAACAAAAACAACGGAAAACGTGGATATGCCGTTCCACCACGCTCTCGCTGCTATCACTTTCCGTGTGGGTAAACTTACTAATCTCTCCGGTGTCACAGTGAAAAGCGTTGCCCTCACAGGTTGCTACACAAGCGGTACCTGCGAAGTATCTTCAGCTTCCACGGAAGCCAAACCGAATGACGTTTCTTTCACCTGGAGCAACGTCTCAGGTAGCACAACATACAAGCAGACTTTCAAACAAGCTGCCACTGAAGGTGACCAACTCGGCACCATAGAGCACACATTCCTCATCATTCCGCAGAAATATACCACTGCGGAACCCAAACTCAAAATCACTTTCACCATGGGTGATACTGACGATGAAAAGAGCAAACGCACCTACACCCTGGAGAAATCCTTGAGTGAAATCCCTATCACCGAATTCAAAGCGGACCACCACTATTATTTCTCAATCGGTACGGAAAAGGGTGAAGTGAACATTGCAGTAAAAGACGATGTTGATGGCAAAGTAAAGACATTCACTTCAATCCAAAACACGGGTCTCGCAGCCGGCTATATCAGAGCCGCTATCGTAGGCTATTGGGTTCGTTCTTCCGGTACCGGTACAGGTACTTCCACAGACATCATGATTCCATGGAGTGTAGATGACACCTCCACAGGTACTCTCGTAAAACCTGCAGACTGGGACACATATTGGGTTCAAGGCACAGACGGCTATTACTACTATAAAGAAATAGTTCCTCCCGGTGGCTACACCCAGCCTCTCTTCACCACCTACGAAGTCACCCTCAGTGCACCTCCTGTCACCGATGCCTATCTGGAAATCAACCTCATCGGTCAGATAGTACAAGCAAATTACCTCGCCTCCGCCTGGAGTATTCCTACTCCGTAGGAGTCTGGAGTCAAGGGTCGAGAGTCAAGAGTCAAGAGTCAAGAGTCAAGAGTCTGGAGTCAAGTGCCTGGAGTCAAGAGTCTGGAGTCAAGAGTCAAGAGTCTGACCAGTCAGACCCACAAGTGTCCGGTAAAAAATTTAACAATTGATATACCGCACTTTTTTTGC
>JBJECR010000031.1:0-19694 GCA_051871275.1 Muribaculaceae bacterium
ATAATCAGTCCTAATAGTGATTTGAAACGCAATATCCTCTCAATCATAGGCGATGGTGGAAATCTTCTTAATTTACAAGAAATGGGATTCCCCAAAAACTGGAAATTCCTTGACGTTTGGAAATAACTATTTAGGCAAAAGATGCCTATGTTTTAGAAAGAAAATGAGTAAAAGTTACCTATGTTTTAGAAAGAAAAATAAGTAAAAGTTGCCTATACTTTAGAAAATTAGTAGTATCTTTGCAATGTCTAAAAAACTGAAAAAGATATGTTTGCAAGGAATGTAATCGAGCAATTAAGAAGTTGGCGAGACAACAGTCGCCGCAAGCCTCTTGTTCTCCGTGGAGCCAGACAGGTAGGCAAGACAACACTTGTTAAGGGATTTGGCAAGGAGTTTGACTTTTTTATCTATCTAAACCTGGAAAAAGAAGAATCCGAGATATTTCGCCGTTTTAGTGACGTTAACGATATTTGGCAATATTTATGCCTGAAGAATCATATCGTGCAAGACAAGAGCAAGTCCGCACTTCTATTTATAGATGAGATACAAGAAGAGCCAAATGCCGTGGCGATGTTACGCTATTTCTATGAGGAACTGCCATGGGTGTATGTTATAGCAGCAGGTAGCCGCTTGCACAGCTTGATGAAGCAGCACATCTCTTTTCCTGTAGGGCGTGTGGAATATATGACGTTGCGTCCATGTTCATTTTTGGAATTCGTAAATGCAAAAGAAGGCAAACAGTGGGCGGATATGCTTTGCAACATTTCCGTACCGGATTTCATGCACGAGGAGATGATTTCCAATTTTAATACTTATGCACTTGTTGGTGGAATGCCGGAGGCTGTGAGTGAATATCTTGAGAGCCGTGACATTGAAAAGCTCTCACCAATATATAGCTCGCTGCTAAAAAGCTATAATGAGGATGCGGAAAAATTTGCTAAAAGTACAAAGCAAACAAGAGTTTTGAGGCATATATTGGGTACAGCATGGCTTTCTGCAGCAGAGACAATCACATTTTCAGGATTCGGTAACAGCAGTTATACTTCAACACAAATACACGACGGTATGGATTTGCTGGAAAGAGCATTTCTCCTGTCGCTTGACTATCCAATAACTTCAACATCTGCACCGGCACTACCGGCAACCAGACGTTCTCCAAAACTGATGATGGTTGACACCGGTCTTACTAATTTTAAGTCCGGCATACAATTGGAATATCTCTCAAATAAGAACCTTCTTGACACTTGGCGAGGCAGAGCGGCAGAACATATTGTGGCACAAGAGTTGCGAGTAGTGCTTGACAGACATTACCGCGAGCAGCAGTATTTTTGGATTCGTGACAAAAAGGGGGCAACTGCAGAGGTTGACTTTATTTGGCAAGATGGCATAAATATCGTCCCCATTGAAGTAAAAGCCGGCACAAATGCTCATCTTCGCTCATTGCACACGTTTGTCAACTGCTGTGACCGGAATACTGTTGCAATCAGGATATGGAGCGGTCCACTTTCCGTTCAGGACATTGCGACCCCTGCTCCTGACAAAAAGCCATTCCGACTGATAAACATTCCTTTCTACTATGCCGGACAACTTGACAAAATTCTTGAAAAATATAGCTAAGAGCTTGTTTCATAGCAAAAAAACAAAAAAGTCCGAATTTGCACAAATTCGGACTAAGAGCCTGTTTCATACTTCAATATCGGGATTAATCACCCGGCACGATGTGCGTCAAATACCATTTACCACCTTTACCGCGAGTAAATTCAAAGGTGTGAGTAACAAAACTGTCAACCCAACCGCAGTCCAGGTATGCTTTGTGGTATTGTAATTCGCCCCAAGCCTGATAATATTGGTCACCGTCCTTAGCAAAAGGAGTTTTAGCCACCATATTTTCCGGCACGAGGATATCATTGTATTTGCTTAATTCAGCATCGGGGAGGTTAAGACGAGATTTGAAGAATTCCTCATCTGTAGAAAATTTTGCTATAAAAGATTTGAACGCTTCAGGTGCACCGTTGCAGAAAGTTGCTGCGTTTTCCATTCTTTTAATAGTTTCATTCACTTCTTCTGCAGTCTGAGCCTTAGCGGAAAGTGTGAATATCGCCACTAATGATAAGATAAGAATACGTAATTTCATATTGGTAATGTATTAGGAAATGTTTTTTATTGCGACAAAGTTAGTTACATTTTTTTATTTTTCAAAAAAAAGTGTTTAAAAAGATGTTTTAGAGCCTGTTTCAACTGTGTCTTTGCAGCAGTTCTCTCTCAATATCAGGTAGAGTGACGTCCATCTGCTCCAGAAGTACGAGCAAGTGGTAAATAAGATCCGATGCTTCGTAAATGAAGCGGTCACGGTTGCCGTCAACAGCCTCTATTGTGGATTCCACAGCCTCTTCTCCCACTTTCTGTGCTATTTTTTTCACACCTTTGATAAAGAGTTTTGTGGTATAGGAGTTTTCCGGCATTTCCTCATGCCTTTTTTGTATCAACCGGGATAATGAACGGATGAAACCCTCCTCTGCAGGGGTATCGAAGCATGCCTCGGTGCCTCGGTGACAGGTTGGACCTACAGGCATAGCCTTTATCAGCAAAGTATCGCCGTCGCAATCCGGATACATCTCTTTGACTTCCAAGAAGTTGCCGGACGTTTCGCCTTTTGTCCACAATTTGCCGCGAGTACGGCTGAAAAAGGTTACTTTGCCCTCTGCAACGGTTTTTTCAAATGCCTCACGGTTCATATAGCCGAGCATCAGCACTTTCAGCGTCACAGCGTTTTGAATGATTACGGGCAGCAACCCGTCGGCACATTTATCAAGATTGAAATCGGAAAAATTCATAGTTTTGTTGTTCGTTTATAGTCTTACGGGAATATTCATATCTGCAAGTTGACGTTTGAGAGCATCTATCGTGATTTCACCATAGTGGAAAATACTTGCTGCCAGTGCCGCATCCGCCCGTCCCTGCGTAAGCACATCGGCTATATCTTTCACACAGCCTGCGCCACCGGATGCTATCACGGGAATATTCAGTGAAGATGCCAGTGCCGCGTAAGTGTCACAGGGATAGCCCATTCGCGTGCCGTCGTGATTCATAGACGTAAACAGTATTTCACCGGCACCGAGTTCCTGCACACGGTGTGCCCACTCAAAAAGTTCTATATCCGTGAGGCGTGACCCGCCGTGAGTTGTTATTCGCCAAGTGCCGTCTTCAATAGTTTTGGCATCTATTGCCACAACCACAAACTGGCTACCATATTTAGATGCTATTTCACTGATAAGTTGGGGATTAGCCACTGCTGCAGAGTTTATGGTTATCTTGTCGGCACCGGCATCCAGCAGTGCCGCCGCATCCGCCATAGAAGAGATGCCGCCGCCAACGGTAAACGGAATGTTTACTCTGTCTGCCACCCGTTCCACCATTTTGATAAACGTGGAGCGACCTTCTTTGGAAGCCGTAATGTCCAGATACACCAGTTCGTCCGCTCCCTCAAGTGCATAACGGGCACCTAATTCCACAGGGTCGCCAACGTCTGCAAGTCCTTCAAAATTAACACCTTTCACCGTGCGTCCGTTTTTCACGTCAAGACACGGAATTATTCTTTTTGCTAACATATTCGTTCCAATTCTTTAAGAGACACACGACCTTCGTAGAGTGCTTTTCCCACAATCACACGTCGCAATCCCAGTTCCAGGCATTGCTCCACATCGGCAATAGAAGATATACCACCACTCACGGTGAAATCCACGGCATCGTATTTGCCTTGTATTTCCGTGTATAAATCAAATGCCGGACCTTGTAGCATACCGTCGCGTGAGATATCAGTCACAATAGCCTGACTTAATCCGCAGGGCAGAAAACGAGTAACAATATCATCAATCGTGATGTCCGTATTTCCAAGCCAACCGGACACCGCCACTTTGCCGTCACGCAAGTCAGCACCCAGCACCATTACCTCGTTACCATACAGTTCGAGCCATTTTTCAAAGAGCTCCGGCTGTTTTGCCGCCACGCTGCCAATCACGGCAAATGAGCATCCGGCATTTATGCTGTCTCGCATATCATCGTCCGTTTTTAAGCCTCCGCCCCATTCTATACGTGCCGCATCGCTCGCAAGTGCCATTTTTTCCAGCGTCTGCAGATTGCACGGACGCCCTGCCTTAGCACCGTCCAAATCTACGGCGTGAATACGCGTAAATCCGTGGTCCACAAAGCGTTTTACCATATCTACGGGCGATGAATCATACACCGTCTTTGCATTATAATCGCCTTGCGACAGCCTGACGCACTTTCCTGCAATAATATCAATAGCCGGGATTATCATAGTTTCAAAAAGTTTTGCAAGATATGTTCGCCTACGTCACCACTTTTTTCCGGGTGGAACTGTGTGCCGTAAAAATTCTCATATTTAAGTGCCGCACTGAACATTTCGCCGGATGCACCATAGCGTGTGGTGGCTATCGTGTCCGGACAGAGATCCGCACGGAAAGAATGGACGTAATACACATAACTTCCGGGGGTTATGTCCTTAAAGAGTTTGCTTTCAAGGTTGTTTATGCTATTCCAACCCATGTGTGGCACTTTATCTCCGGGCTGCGGCTGAAAACGACGCACTCGGGTATCAAAAAGCCCCATACCCTCGGCATCACCTTCCGCAGTGTGGCGACACATCACCTGCATGCCCACGCATATTCCCAAAACGGGATGCCGCAGACGCTTAATCACGTCAACAAGTCCGGCTTCACGCAATCTGCCTATAGCCTCACCGGCATGTCCTACTCCGGGCAGCAAAACCTTGTCTGCACGGCGTATTTCTTCCACATCGGCAGTGAGTTTCCACTCCGCACCCAAGCGTTTCAGAGCATTCTCCACGGAACGCAAATTTCCGGTTTTATAATCTATGATTGCTATCATTTTTCCCTTATTTATACTTTATTATAGAACACCTTTGCTTGAAGGCAGGTCGTAGCAGAACGGATTTCTGTGAACAGCCTGCTTCAAAGCCCGTGCAAACGCCTTGAACACACCTTCAATAAGGTGATGATTGTTTTCTCCGCGTGCCGCCACATAGAGGTTTGCACGCATGGCTGATGCAAGCGATTTGAACACGTGTTCAAACATTTCCGTGGGTGTATCTCCCACATATTCACGGGTAAAAGTCACGTCCCACACCAGTTCGCTGCGTCCGCCGAAGTCTATCAGCACCATAGCACGACTCTCGTCCATAGGTAGCACGAATCCGTATCGCTCTATTCCGCGTTTATTGCCCAATGCCTGATATATGGCATCGCCGAGAGCTATTGCCACATCTTCCATAGTGTGATGCTCGTCAACCTCAAGGTCGCCGCGGCAAGTGATGTTCAGTGTCACACCGCCGTGGTGAGGAATCTGGTTGAGCATGTGGTCATAAAATTTCAGTCCGGTATCTATTGTTGAGGTAGCCCCGCCGTCAAGGTTGAGGTATAGGTCTATTTTTGTTTCGGAAGTATTGCGAATGATATGTGCCTCGCGACCGGCGGAAAGAATATGTCGTGCTATCTCCATCCAGTTGTCTGTAGCCAACACGCAGCTTTCCGGAAGTATTTCCGCCTTCCCTATCATCAAGCCTTTAGCCCCGAGATTGCCGGCAAGTTGCATATCCGTGAGCCTGTCGCCAATTACGAAAGACGCAGCCAGGTCGTAGTCGCCGTTCATGTATTTACCAAGCATTCCGGTACGCGGTTTGCGAGTGGGAGCATTGTCTTGAGGGAAACTGCGGTCGATAAGTATGTCGTCAAACTCCACACCTTCGCCGCGAAGAGTGTCCAGCATCATATTGTGTGCCGGCAGGAAAGTTTCCTCCGGAAAAGACTCTGTGCCAAGCCCGTCTTGGTTGCTCACCATTACGAGTTCGTAGCCTTTGCCGGCAAGTGCACGCAAAGCAGAGATTGCACCTGGCACAAAACGCAGTTTTTCCAGCGAGTCTATCTGCTCATCTTCCGGCTCTGCTATGATGGTACCGTCACGGTCTATAAATATCGCTTTCTTCATATCACTTGTTTTTCATATCACTTGTTTTTCAACAGTTCCACCACACGAGCGTTTTCCTCCGGTGTGCCTACTGTGACTCGCAGGCAACCTTCGCAACCTTTCAGCTTGCTGCGATTGCGGACTATCACACCGTTTGCCAGGAGATAATCGTAAATGGCGTTCGGGTCATCAAATTTCACAAGCAGGAAATTGGCATCCGAGGGATACACTTTTTTTACTATCGGCATACCTTGCAGTGCCGCAGCAAGTGCCGCACGTTCGCTTTTTATCTCCGCCACACGGCAGCTGATGTCATCGTTGAGGATATGCTCCACAACACGCTGCTGTGTAGGTCCGTTCACGTTGTAGGGGTACTTCACTCGTGCGAAAACGGATGCTATCTCGTCGGAAGCAAATGCCATTCCCAGCCTCAGCGACGCCATTCCCCACGCCTTGGAGAAAGTTTGTAACACTATGATATTGGGGTAGTTATCAAGGACTTCAAGCATAGAGCCTCGTTCTGAAAAATCTATGTATGCTTCGTCAACAACCACCATTCCGTCAAACTCGTCGGCAAGTTTTGCAATATCTTCTTTTGCAAAGGCATTTGCTGTGGGATTATTCGGCGAACATACCCAAATAACTTTTGTATGCGAGTCTGCGGCTTCCAGTAACTCATTGACAGGCAAGGAGAAATCGCTATTTAACTGCACCTCGCGAAATTCCACATCGTTTATTGCCGCCGCCACACTGTACACGCCGTAACTCGGTGCTATAGAAACCACATTGTCCTTGCCGGGTGTGCAAAAAATGCGAAAAACAAGGTCTATTGCCTCATCAGAACCGGCTCCTCCCACGAAAATCTGCTCCGGGCGAACCCCTTTCAGTTTTGCTATATGCTGCTTAAGCAGATGCTGGTGCGGGTCCGGGTAGCGGTTTACACCATTGTTATACGGACTTTCATTGGCATCCAGCCATACGGAAATATCTCCGCCCTTGAAGTCGTCACGGGCAGTGGAATATGGGGCGAGTGCCAGAATATTTTGCCTTACGTATTTTAGAGGATTTTTCATCATTATTTGGAAATGTGGTTATAATCTTACTTTCACCGCAAGTGCATGAGCATCAAGTCCTTCCGCATCCGCCATGGTAACAATAACTTTGCTCAGCGATTGCAGTCCTTCACGAGTCAATTCCTGATACGTGATTTTCTTCATAAAACTGTCAATATTGACACCGCTGTATGATTTAGCCCAGCCGGATGTGGGTAACGTATGGTTTGTTCCGGAAGCGTAATCGCCTGCACTTTCCGGTGAATAATTACCTATAAAAATACTTCCGGCAGAGGTTATTTCCGCTGCCACATCCCATGGTTCGGACATTGAGATGATAAGGTGCTCGGAAGCATATTCGTTTGCAAACGCAATCATTTCCGAGCGTGACGCAAGCACTATAAGTCTGCTTTGCGAGAGTGACCCTGCCACGGACTCTTTGCGTGACAAACCGGCGGTGAGTGCTTCCACTTCTGCCGCCACACTTTCCGCAAACTCCTTGCTGTCCGTCACCAGGATTGCCTGTGAATCCGGTCCGTGCTCCGCCTGTGAGAGCAAGTCGGCAGCCACAAACCGCGGTGATGCCGTGCTGTCTGCCATCACCATCACCTCGCTCGGTCCCGCCGGCATGTCTATAGCCACACGATTGGTGAGCATCTGCTTGGCTGCGGTGACAAAGCGGTTGCCCGGTCCGAAAATTTTGTCAACACGGGGTATTGACTTTGTTCCAAATGCCATAGCGGCAATGGCTTGTGCTCCGCCCACCTTATAAATCTCGTCTATGCCGCACACCTTTGCAGCATATATTATTTCCGGTGCTATGCCTCGTTCCGCACTGAAGGGAGTGCACAGTATGCGACGTTTGCAGCCTGCAATCTTTGCGGGAATACCCAGCATCAGCACTGTGGAAAAGAGCGGTGCACGTCCACCGGGAATGTAAAGACCCACGTTGCTTATAGGCACCTGACGCTGCACGCATCGCACTCCGGCAGTAACTTCCACATCCACAGGGTGCTGCATCCGCTGTGCCGCATGAAATTTCTCAATGTTGCGTGCCGCACTCTCTATCGCCGCTGCCACTTCCGGTGCAACCTTTGCTGCGGCTGCCTCTATCTCCTCTGCAGTGAGGCGAAAATCGCAGATTTCAACCTTGTCATATTTAAGCGACAATTTTCGCAATGCTGCATCACCCTTTTCTGCCACCATACCGATAATATCCGCTACGGCAAAATCTACCGTCGCATCCTCCGAGTTATTACGGCAACACAGTTCAGCCCAACGGCTTTGCTCCGGGTACTCAAAAATTTTCATCAGCGTATTATATTTTCAAGTGCAAGTACGAGTATGTCTTCCGCACCAAGTTCTTTCAGTCGCTCGATTTTTTCCCAAAGTTCGTCTTGCGGTATCACCACATGCATGGAGTACCACCCTTTTTCCGAGAGTGGCATCAAAGTAGGACTTTTCATGCCCGGGAGCAGTGCCACAGCCGCAGGGATTCGTTCTTCGGGTATATTCATCAGCAAATATTTCATGCCGCGACTATCGAAAATAGAGCTGAAGCGGAATTTGAGTTTGGCAAGTTCCGCAAGTTTCTCTTCATCAAGGTTTTTGTTTGCCACAAGCACCGCCTCGGAAGGAAATACCTGTTCCACTTCCACCAAACCGTTTTGAATCAATGTGCCGCCGGACGACACGATGTCGAATATCGCATCTGCCATGCCTACTGCCGGTGCCACTTCTACGGAACCGGCAATCTCGTGTATCTCCGCGTTTATACCTTTTTCTTCAATAAAACGGCGGAGTATCTTTGGGTAAGAAGTGGCGATACGGCGATTATTAAACCATTCAAGACCTTGATAATCAGCATCTCGCGGCACTGCCAACGATATTCTGCAAGCGCCGAAGCCGAGACGCATTGCCACATCAACGTCTTCTCCTTTTTCCGCCACCTCATTCAGTCCCACAATGCCTATATCCGCCACGCCCATAGCCACAGCCTGGGGTATATCATCATCACGCAGATATAACACATCCATAGGGAAGCCCTTTGCACGGGCTATCAATTTGCGGTTACTTCCGGACATACTTATTCCGGCATCTGACAAAAGTGCCAAACACTCTTCATTTAAACGACCTTTTGCCTGTATTGCGATTCTTAACATTCCTTTTACCTTAAAGTTTTAATTGAAAAATCTTAATTATCTTGCAAATTTACATATTTATTTTATATTTTCTATCATTTTAACACCAAAAACTAATAACCGATTACTTAATATTTTTAGAGAAAATTGCAGCAAGAAAAATTAGTCCTCTAAATGTGCCTTAAAAAGTGAGATTTAGAGGACTAATTTTTATTTTCCAAAAATAAATCGTATCTTTGCAGCATGGAAACTAGCAAGATAATAGGAAGAAAAGAAGAAATCCGCAAGTTGGAGTCATGCTATGCTTCAGATGAGGCAAAACTTGTGATAGTATATGGCAGGCGGCGTGTGGGTAAGACTTACTTGATAAGCCAAACGTTTAAAGGACGATTTACCCTACGGCTTACCGGTGCGTATAACCAGCCTAAAATGTCTCAGTTGGAGAATTTTGCAGATGAATTGAGGCGGGTGTGGAAATCTGATTTAGATACGCCGGAATCATGGAAAAGCGCTTTTTCGCTACTTAGAGCATACATTGAAAGCATTGAATCAAACAAGAGAGTACTGATTTTCATTGACGAAATACCATGGTTTGACACCCATAAGTCGGGATTTCTGCCGGCTTTTGAATATTTCTGGAATAGTTGGGGTTCAACACGAGACAACCTCATGCTGATTGCCTGTGGCTCTGCCACCGCATGGATGACTGAAAATTTTGCTGATAATCCCGGCGGACTCTTCAATCGCCATGCCATGCGTATTTATCTCCGCCCGTTCACTCTTTATGAAACAGAGGAATATTTGCAACACGCCGGTTTTGACTGGGGAAGGTATGATATTGCCGAATGTTATATGGTAATGGGCGGAATACCATTTTACCTTAGCCAGTTAGACCCATACTTGACTTATACGGCAAATATTGATGCACTTTTCTTCAATGGCAAGACCGGACTATGGGACGAGTTTACACACCTCTATCGAACACTTTTCAGAAATAGCGAAAACTATGTAAAAGTAGTGGAAGCCCTTGCCTCTAAAAAGTCAGGAATGACAAGACCCGAAATAGCGGAGGCTACGAGGCTGTGCAACAATGGCGACCTTTCTAAAATATTGAAAAATCTGTGTGACTCAGACTTTGTCACCACTTATAATTTTTTTGGGAAGCGAAAAAAGAACAGTGTATATCAGTTGTGTGACAATTTCACGCTTTTCTATTATCATTTTATCAAAGACTATCATGGCAGGGACCGCAAGTATTGGACGCATACTATTGACAATCCCGCAAGGAAAGCATGGGCAGGAAATGCATTTGAGTTGCTGTGCAAAAGCCATATAGCTGAAATCAAAAAGGCGTTAGGTATTTCAGGAATCTTGTCTGAGGAATCTATTTGGTTTTCTAAAGGCGATAGCGACTCACGCGGTGCTCAAATTGACCTTTTAATAGACCGACGTGACAGAGTGATAAATGTATGCGAAATTAAGTTCTCCATAAACCCATATATAATTGATAAGGAGTATGAAATGCAGCTAAGAAACAAACTTGGTGTTTTCAGAGGCTGCACAAATACTACCAAAGCTTTGCAACTTACGATGATTACTACTTTTGGCGTTAAGACAAATGTCCATTCCGGCATCGTGCAGTCGCAAGTCTCGCTTGACGATTTATTTAAAAATTAATTAAAAATTAGTCCTCTAAATGTGCCTTAAAAAGT
Source organism: Muribaculaceae bacterium (assembly GCA_051871275.1). Taxonomy (GTDB): domain Bacteria; phylum Bacteroidota; class Bacteroidia; order Bacteroidales; family Muribaculaceae; genus CAJUPY01. The sequence continues at coordinate 10,909 of JBJECR010000031.1, forward strand.
GAGATTTAGAGGACTATTTTTTTACAAAGGGCTGCGAACATCTCGCATCAAACAATTTACACCAAACTAATTTTCCAAGAAAACTTTGCTCTTTTTTGCAAAAAAAAAATAAAGATATTATCTTTGCGAAAATATCACTAACAAAAAATAATTTCAACAATGGGAAAATTCATCCAAGATTTTAAAGAATTTGCCATGCGTGGCAACGTGATTGATATGGCTGTCGGTGTTATCATCGGTGGTGCTTTCGGAAAAATCGTCACTTCTCTCGTGAACGACGTTATCATGCCCGCTATCAGCATCTTTACAGGCGACGTAAACTTCACAAACCTTTCATGGGAACTTCGCCCGGAAGTGCTTGACGAAGCAGGTGCCGTGGCACAAGAAGCCGTAAATCTCAAGTATGGTATGTTTATCCAAAACATTGTGGATTTCCTCATTATAGCAATGTGTATTTTCGTGGCTATCCGCATGCTCAGCAAACTCAAAAAGAAAGAAGAACCGGCTCCTGAAGCTCCTGCTCCCGCTCCGGAACCAACTGCGGAAGAAAAACTCCTCACGGAAATTCGCGACTTGCTGAAAGATAAAAAATAAAGCGGAATGAAACCCGTTTTTCTGATTGGATTTCCCGGCTGCGGCAAATCTACTCTTTGTCGTGCTGTGAAGCGGCTTACGGGCATTGATGCGATAGACCTTGATGATGTCATCGCAGAGCGTGCCGGGATGTCTATCCGTGAATATTTTGCCAAATTCGGTGAAGATTCTTTCCGCCAACTCGAGCATGATTGCCTTGTGGAAGCAAGCAAGCGACAGGACGTGCTTATTGCTTGCGGTGGCGGTGTGCCGTGCTTTTTCAACAATATGGACATCATGAACGCTGCCGGAACTACAGTCTGGCTTGACGCTCCCGTGAACATTTTGTTTTCCAGACTTGCCAGAGGTCGCCACAAACGTCCGCTTATTGCCGCCATGGACGACAATCAACTCACGGAATACATCACCACGAACCTGAAAAAACGCAGTGAATTTTATTCCAAAGCTCAGGTTCGTTTCTCCTCCGCACTCCTGGAAACGGAACAGCAAATAGATGAAACCGCAGAGAGATTTCTCAAAACCATAAAACTATAAAACTATCTATGCCACAGATTGATAATAAAGAAACAACTCTGCCGCAAATGCAGGAAACGGCAAGGCATCGCAAAATTTTCAGTATCGGACTGCCGCGATGCTCAAACCCTGCGGAAAGACGTTTCCCTCTCACTCCGGAAGCCGTAAATATCCTCACGGAGAGGGGCTTTATTATCAAAATAGAATCCGGCGCCGCAGATGCCATTCACTATACCGACGGCAATTATACTCGCCACGGTGCCAAAATCGTGACTCGTGACGAGGCTCTCACCTGCGACATCGTTATCCACCTCGCACCGCTGGAAAAGCACGAAGTACGCAAGTTGCGTCGCGGTGCTTTGCTGCTCACTATGCTCCACCCGGAAAACCGTGACCGTGAGGGAATTATCGCACTTGTGGAGCAGGGCATAATCTCCGTGGCAATAGAGCAGATTTGCGATGACCGTGGCAATATGCCGTTTGCGGATATTATATCCGAAATAGACGGCAGGGCTTCTATCGCCATCGCTTCTTCGCTCCTCGCAGACTCCATAAACGGCAAAGGTATCCTCCTGGGAGGCATTGCCGGAATCCTGCCGTGTGAAGTGGCGGTGATAGGTTCCGGAATCGCTGCCATAGCCGCAGCACGCTCCGCTATTGGTGCCGGTGCAATGGTAAGAATTTTTGACAGCGACACGTACCGCTTGCGTGCAGCACTCAAAGAACTGGGACCTCAAACTATCGGTGCCACACTCCACCCGCAGACAATCCAAAAAGCCTTTGCCTCTGCAGATATCGTTGTGGTGACAGACGTAAACCGCCCCGTGCAGTTTGATGCGGAACTCGTTTCCACTATGAAAAAAGGCGTGATAACGTTTGACATCAGTAGCCGTGAGGGTGCCTCTTTCCCGTCTATGCCCACCGTTGACCTCTGTGCCGCAAAAGCCGGTGACAACAGCATCGACGGCAAGACCCGCGTGTGCTATATCCACTCCGGCAGTGCCGTGCCACGCACCACAGCCATGGCTCTGAGCAACACTTTCATCACTATGCTGGATGATATCGTGACCCTTGACGGAGTGTCAAACGCACTGAAATTTTCAAAAGGACTCCAAACGGCGGTATTCACGTTTTTAGGCAAGGTCACAAACCGCAAAATTGCGGAAATAGCACATTTGCGTGCCGTTGATATTTCACTTTTGCTTCAATTTTCTTAGAGCCTGTTTTATAAGAATGGCAAATAAAAGAAAGTTTTACGTAGTTTGGGTAGGTGACCGCCCGGGAGTTTATGACTCTTGGGAGGAATGCAAACTGCAAATTCATGGCTACCCCGGAGCCAAATATAAGGCTTTCAAAACGCAGGAAGAAGCCATAGCGGCATATCGCGGTGACCCTCGTGAACAGTTAGGCATCATTCGTGCCATTTCACAGCACTCCGGTGTAATCACAAACTATGCCGCAATCCCGGAAATACGCCTCAATGCCATTGCCGTTGACGGTGCTTGCTCGGGTAATCCCGGCGTGATGGAATACCGTGGCGTGAAAGTGGAGACCGGTGAAGAAGTTTTCCATTTCGGACCGGTGCCGGACGGCACAAACAATGTGGCGGAATACCTTGCCATAATCCATGCTCTTGCCCTTTTAGACAAACTCGGTGACAAAACCACACCCCTCTATTCAGACAGCAAGACAGCCATATCTTGGATAAACAAGCGTCAGCACAAATCCACACTTGTTCGCACGGAGAAAAACGCACAAATCATGGACATGCTGGACCGTGCAAACCGCTGGATTCAATCACACCCAACCCACAATCCCATCCTCAAATGGGACACCGACAAATGGGGCGAAATTCCCGCAGATTTCAATAGAAAATAAGAAGTCCTAAGCACTCTAAGCTCCCTAAATGCCTTAAATTTTCTAATCACCTTAAATGCCTTAAATGCCTTAAGCACCCTAAATGCCTTAAAAACCTTAAATTCCCTAATCACCTTAAAAACCTTAAATTCTCTAAATGCCTTAAATGCCTTAAGCACCCTAATCTCCTTAAAAACCTTAAATACTTTAAATACCTTAAATGCCTTAAATGCTTTAAAAACCCTAAAAGCCTTAAAAACCCTAAATTCTCTAAATGCCTTAATCTCCCTAATCTCCTTAAGAAAAATCCTTAATTTCCCCAAATAAGCATAAATATTTCTTAAATTTTGGAATAATTCTAAATAATTGGTAACTTTGCATAGCAAACCCAAAAATTTACGTAAATTCTAATCCGATGAAAAGAAAATTACTCTTACTCCCGGCTTTATTTGCCGCTATCACAGCTGCCGCTTCAGGTCAATTTACTATGAACGACAGAACTTTTGACGTGGATACCATTTTCCATGCAAACGTTGGACCGGGTACTACGCAAACAACTATTCACTTTACAGGTCCGGCTACACTACATGTGTATTACGCTACAGTTGACCTCACTAACCCTCTCATCGACATCCGCTCCGCTTGCGGAAATGATGTTACTCCGGGCTGTGAAAACATTTCCAGCGTGGCAAAAAGAAAATCTACAGACAATGAACACTATTTCGCCGCTATAAACGCAGACTTCTTTGCAACAACAGGACGCGTGGGCGAACCGGTGTCTAACTCTATCGTAAACGAAGAAATTTTCCGCCTTGTGAACAATAGCCGTACGCACTTCTCTTTCGTAAACGGAGTGCCTGACGTGGCTAACACCGTTTTTTCAATTTCTATCACAGACGGTACCACCACAAAGAAAGTTTCAGGTATCAATAAAGCTCTCGCCACCAGTGACTTAGCTCTTTATACAAACAGATACGCCGACAATACTACTGTTGCCGCAGGTGTGAGCGAAGTAACTATCAAACCTGCCGATGGCGTGGTGAAATGCGGTGTTAACAAGTTTACTGTCACTTCCGCTCCGGTGACAACAGGTGCTTCCGCTATTCCTGCAGGAGAATGTGTGCTCGCCGGCTCCGGCAACTATGCCGACTTTGTGAACAGCCTCAACGTTGGCGACGAACTGACAATGACTGTCACTATCACTTCAAACGGCACAGACCTCGGCACCGTTTTCACACAAGCGGGCGGTCTCCCCGTAATCCTGAACAACGGCACAATATGCGGCTCTGAAGTAGATACAAACCTCCTCCTCAATCTCCACCCACGTACTGCTATCGGCTACAGCGAAGACAAAACAAAACTCGTGATGCTCGTGGTTGACGGTCGCGGTGCCTCCGCAGGTGTTAATTCAAACGACCTCGCCGCACTTATGCAGCGTGCAGGTTGTAACCAAGCCATGAACCTTGACGGTGGAGGCTCTTCCAGCATCTACATTGACAAAATCGGTACTCGCAACAAGCCGTCTGACGGTAAAGAACGTGCTGTAGGTAACGGTATTTACGCCGTGGCTCATTGCCCTACAGACAACGTGCCTGTGAAGATTGAGTTTATGACAAAAAACATCACTCTGCCGCAATACAGCTACTACACTCCGGTGATTTATGCTTACAACAAGTACGGCATGCTGATTGACCCGGATTTCAAAGACTACACACTCTCTTGCGACGAAAGTTTTGCAACTGTTTCTGAAGACGGACAGTCTATTTACTGCAGAGGTACAGGCTACAAGGCTCTCACTGCAACGTATGGCGACTATTCCACTTCAATTCCTGTGACTATCTCCGATGCTCTCCCGCGTTTCCGCCTCAGTCAAGTAGTCGTTGACCAGTTCCACGATTATCTTTCCGAACTCATCTCCACTATAGATGGCGTTGACTCTCCGGTAAACAACAATATCATGACATGGAGCAGCGAAGATGAAACTATCGCAACTGTAGATGCTACAGGTCTGATTAAAGCCGTAAGCAACGGCACTACCACCATTCACGCAAAACTGAACGATATAGACATTACAATCTCCGTGATTTCACAACTCCCGGAAACAAGATACATTTCACTTTTGGACAACACTGATTTCACTCTCACCAAAACAGCTATCGCTTCCGATGCAGCTCTGACTGCAAGTGAAAAAGGCTTTGACCTGGACTTCACTGTAAGTTCTACTCGCGGTACTTACATCGGTGTTACTTTTGCGAAAGACGTTATTGCGATTCCGGACTCTCTGCGTCTCAGCATCAACCCGGGAACAGCTACAATCTCCAAAGTCCAGATGAAAGTCACTTCCGCAGGAACGAACTCCACAAAAACCATTACTCCAACGATTCCAAACGATGTTACTACGGATCTCCTCATTCCTTTAAGTGACCTTATTGACACTTCAGAAAGAGGTAATTATCCAATAAAATTGAACTCACTGGTGTTCTACCTCAGCAACGCCGCTTCCACCACTCACAAAATCTCCGTAAAATCTCTTTACGCAGTTTATACGGGTATTGAGCCTGCAGGTGTTGAAAACGTAGTTGCCGACGGAAAGGATATCATCATCAGCCCGAATCCTGTGGAAAAAGGACAAACCGTAAGCATTATCGGTGCTGACGAAAACACGGAATATGAACTATATAACATTTCCGGAGCACTCCTCGCAAAAGGTGCCGGCAATAGCCTCACAGCACCTGCTGCCGCCGGAGTTTACGTTATCCGTATCGGTAAAGAATCACACAAGATAATAGTAAAATAATATTTTCTAAACATTGGACGACGTTTTTTATTACGACGCAATAGACTTGCTGCAGCAGCTCATCGCCACCCCGGCTATCAGTAGGGACGAAGCTGCTGCGGCTTCCGTTTTTGAGAATTTTGCTCGGAAAAATATGCCGGGAAATGTTATCCGTGCGGGTAACAATATCATTGTTTTGCCTCTGAACCCGGACTCGGAAAAGCAAAACGTTCTCCTCAATTCGCATTTAGACACCGTAAAACCGGTGGCAGGTTGGACAAGGGATCCGTTTACGCCAACAATAGACAGTGACACGGAAAAACTTTACGGACTGGGCAGCAACGATGCCGGTGCTCCTCTCGTTTCTCTTGCCGCCGCATACCGCATTCTCGTCGATGCCGACTGCAAATACAACCTTATTTTCGTAGCCTCCGCAGAGGAGGAGGTGAGTGGCAAAGGCGGTTTTGAGAGCATAATTCCGCTCCTGCCGAGAATAGACTTTGCTATCGTGGGCGAGCCTACGGATATGCAGCCTGCAATAGCGGAAAAAGGACTTATGGTGCTTGACGGACTTGCAGAAGGCGTTTCCGGACACGCTGCAAGAAACGAGGGCGTAAACGCCATTTACAAGGCTGTCCCGGCTATCACCGCACTGAGCGAATTAAAGATGCCAAACACGTCAAAAACGCTGGGCGACGTAAAAATTTCCGTCACACAGATAAATGCCGGAACGCAGCACAATGTGGTGCCGGACAAATGCACTTTTGTGGTGGATGTTCGCACCACGGATGCCTATTCAAACATTGAAACCTTGGAAATTATCCGCAAAGCCGCAGAACCGTTCGGAGTAACGCTCACTCCTCGTTCCACAAGGCTGAATCCTTCCTCTTTTCCGGAAAATCACCCTATTATTTCACGCCTGAAAATACTTGGAAAAACGCCTTTCGGCTCATCTACTCTCAGCGACCAGGCACTTATGCCGTGGCAGTCATTCAAGTTAGGTCCCGGCAGTTCATCTCGCAGCCACACCGCAGACGAATACATCATCCTCTCGGAAATCCGAGAAGCAATAGAAATTTACGTCATGTGCTTGAAACCCTGACTTTTTTAAATCAGACAAGTCTGACAATTCGGACAAGTCAGACCCTTGACTCCAGACTCTTGACCCTTGACCCTTGACTCTTGACCCTAGACTTTATTATCGATAATTGTGTACGCACTCGTACACTTTTCAAAATCGGTAAAAAAAGATTATTGCTTTCCGATAAAACTTGTTTGAACTAACATTTTCAGGTGAGGCATCAGGCTCAATTTTTCGCAAGCGAAGTGCAAAAGCAATAGCCCGACGGCGGAGCCGGAACGCCCTTTAATCAAAATCTTTGACTTCATTTGGCCTATTTATCCAACTATTCAAATCATCTGAGAACATTATACTTTTTGCATTTGTAATAGTTTTAGATGTGCCGTCTCTGTATTGAACTACAATAGAACGTATTTTTGCATAATCGACTATATCAGTAAACCAAACATATTCAAACTCATATGAGGCAAAAGAGTCTGGTTCTATCGGACCGATACATTTACTGGTCATTACAGATTTTCCTCTACTCGATACCGGGTCATCTACGCTATTGTAACCCACATAATTTATGGTAATGTATTTAATTACTTTTTTTGTTGGGTTGTAGAAGTTAAACCTAACACTGGTTCCGTCAGTGTACTCACTTTCATCGTAAGGACCCCAGTCACTAATTGCAAGCCCATATTTTGCAAAATTTTCTAATTCTGAAATGTAACCTTTCGCAATTTGAAGTTCCATATTTTTAGCTAAAGATAATGAAAAATTGAAGAAGTAATTAGCTTGTGCTTCGTTCAACAAATCCAAACTATCTGCCTTTAGTTTCATTTCATCTGAAAATGTTACATAAGATGATTCAACAAAGAATGCTTTACCACGATAGAATGCTTTATAGTATTCTTTATTTTTAACTTTTAATTTACCCCCAATACTAATCACTGCAGAATTAAACAAATATATCGATTGATTTGAATTATACGAATCAACAGGATTTATGGTTTGACTTATCTTCGCCATACTGTTTGTAGTCGCTAAGATGAACTCAAAATTGAATGGGAGTTCCATCTGTTGGTCTAAAACAGTTGTATCAATATTAGAATTAATAGTTTTGATAGTGTAATTTGTAAGATAGTCTTCTTCAGAGAGAATTTCTGGTGATTTTGAATAAGAATATGAATTTTTGAATGGATATTGAATTTCTCTGCCATCTTCAAAAACAAATTTAAATTCAACGTTAGAAGTGGCGGGATATGCAGTAGAATTTATTAAACAAAAATTCACCTTGCAAGATTCGAGAGTGGCTAAATCATAATAAACTTTAGTTGAAAAAGAGTCTTTTGACTGTCTGATATAATATTTGTTTCCAATTAAAGCTTTTTTAATGCGTTCACATTTTGTAGAAGTAAAAGGAATTTCACAGGAAATTTTTTCAGGCAACTTGACAGTAATAACGCTCAAATCATCTAAATCAACAAGTTTAATAACTGTAAATCTACTTGATATATAATATGAAGTGTAATCTGTGATTTCATCAACACTTAAAACCGCAAAAGGTTTATTGTTGATTTCTGATATAGGAGTACTGTATTCATCACCAAATACCTGTGCTTTATAAGTATAAATCAGGCGATAGTGTTTGCCCTCTACTGGATTCTTCTTTGGACGCGATTTAATCCATATAGTGTCAGGAAGCTCTTGTCTGAAATATGATAAATGATTAACGCCTGTGATATTAAACATTATAGTATCACCACAAAAAGTTCTTAAAAAATCAGCTCTATTAGTAATATACGTTTGGTTATATTTTTTAATTGAATTGAGTAATTCAATTTTATCTGAAGCATAGGCGTTTTGTGAAAATAGAAAAACACCGATGATAAAAATTAAAAATTTAATATGTTTCATGTTATTATTGCGTTAGGGATAGAAGCCTTTCGGTCGAGACATCAGGCTCGATTTACGATAGCC
>JBJECR010000032.1:0-19540 GCA_051871275.1 Muribaculaceae bacterium
ATGATGAAAACAACAGAAATAATGTGATAAGTCAAGAAACAAGTGCAAAAATAGACATTTTCAGAAACACTTATATATCAGTGCTTTTTCTTTCACTTATTATGAATTTGTTTTCATATTATGCATTAGGTTTATAATTCTTGCAAATCTGCCAAATCAGGCAAATTAAACTAATTAGTCCAATAAGACCAATTATCAATTTTGAATAAAAAATTAAAACTATATAATATGAAGAAAATCTTATCAATGATGCTGGGCATAATAGCTTTGCTCACATCATGCAGCGGAAATGAAAACATTATTACCGACGTACAAGGCAAAGCCGGTGAGGTGACTTTCACTCTTTCCGCCGACAATCAAGAGCAGTCCCGTGCCGATGCCATACGCTACGTCATGGCAATTTATGATGAATCTGAAGCAAACGTTGTATTAAAAGCTACAGAGTTCAGCAGCAACACATTCTCCCTGCGACTGGAACCCGGCAAATACACTTGCCTCTTCTGGGCTGACTATGGCGAAGCAAACTATGATGCAACAGACTTGAAAAACGTCGCTGCCAAAGAAAACAGTGCGGACAATGCCAGCAAAGAAGCTTTCTATGCCAAGCAAGGCATAACCGTGACAAACGGCAACGTGGTAAACGTTACTCTCCACCGTGCCGTGGCACAGATAACATTCAAGGAAACCGCATCTTTATTTGCCGGAACTTTTTCCGTCACCTACTCCGGTTACCAAAATTTTGATGCCTCCACAGGCGTTGCATCAAATGCCGTGAGTGCAACGGAAGATATAAACATCGCAACAGATGTGAAAGGTTCTCAAACTTCTCCCGCCGAGATTTGCAGCATTTTCCTCCTTGCAAACAATGTGGAAAACGACCTCCACGAATTTACCGTAAAATATAGCACTGAACCAGAAAAAACCATTTCTAACGTGCCCGTTCAAGCAAACTGCAAAACTAATATCAACGGCAATTTCGGCGGTATTCCATACGTTACATTCTCCGCAGATAGCGAACAGAGTTTTTCTATGTACATTGACCGTGGCAACGGAGCGTTTCCATTCGGTAGCGAAGAATACATTGAATATTCCGTAGGTTCCGGAGAATGGAATAAAATTACGGAAAATGTGTATAGCGTATCTTTTGGCGGCACAAAAGGCAACCTTCGCTTAAGAGGCAAGAGTAGTCAGGGAACAGGGATAGATGCCCTTTCAACATATTGCAGTATAGATTTTGAAACTGCGGGCGTACCTGTTTACGGCAAGGGTGATATTCGCACACTTGTGGATTACGAGAATTATACGAGTGCAAATACGGAAAATGCAAGATTCTGCAGTCTTTTTGAATCTAATTCAAATTTAATAACAACACCGGATCTTCCAGCCACAAAATTGGCAACTTATTGCTACAATCGTATGTTCTATGGATGCAGTTCCCTCACTGTAGCTCCTGAACTCCCTGCAAATGTTTTGCCTCAAGGATGTTATGCAGATATGTTTATGAATTGCACATCTCTCACAAAAGGCTCGGAACTGAATGTAACAGAACTTAATAATGATTGCATTGACCGTATGTACTATGGTTGCACAAAATTATCTGTTGCATCAATTGTGGCTTCGGATATTCATCCATCTATTGTAGAAGAATGGCTTTATAATGCAGGCACAGAAGCGGAATCTCGCACTTTGACAGTCTATAACCAATCCGTTTACCGTGTCATTGAAAATTCCCTCCCTGCTATATGGCGACTTAACGCTCCATTTACTACCGTGATATTTAAAAACTAATAACGAATAATAATTGCATAAATGAAGAAAGTTTTTTCAATAATGCTGGGCATCGCTGCAATGCTCGCATCATGTAGCCAAAACGATGAGGTACTGAACGTCAGCAGTGAGGCACAAGAAGTGAAATTTTCGCTTACAGCAGAAAACCAACTGCAATCCCGTGCAAACGACCTCCGTTATATTATGGCGGTTTACGATGAAAGCGGCGAAAATGCAGTGATTGCCGAAACCATCTATGACAGCAACACTTTTTCCGTCCGACTTGAACCCGGCAAATACACCTGCCTCTTTTGGGCTGACTACGGCAACGCCAACTACGACGCTAACAGTCTTAAAAACATCACTTTACAAGACAATGCCACAAATATTGAAGCATTTTTTGCCAAGAAAATTATTACTATCTCCGATAATGGCGAGGAAGAAGTCACCCTCCGCAGAGCCGTAGCACAAGTTACGCTCAAAGAAACGGATTACCTTGCCCCCGGCACGATGACCGTAACATACAGCGAATTTCGTGGCTTTGACGTAAATGCGGAAAGTGCTGTAAACAAAGCAAATGCAACAAAAACCATCAATATTGCAGAAACAGTACAAACAAATCCGTCTGAACCGATAGAATTAGGCAGTTTCCTCACGCTTGCAAACCCTGCAGATTGTGACCTCTGCACTTTCAAAGTGAAATACGCTGCAGAGCCTGAAAAAACTATCACAAACGTACCCATTCAAGCAAATTATAGAACTTATATCATTGGTAAATACGGACTTACTTATAGCCGCCAATTCACAATCACTATTGATGAAAACTGGGAAGATGACGACAACACCGTTGAATTTCCTCCGTACCTCACATTCTCCTCTGAAAGCGAACAAACGCTAAGCGTACCATTTAATAATTATGGTTTTGCTGATTTCAAACTTGGAGAAGATGAATTTTTTGAATACTCCGTAGGCGGAAGCAAATGGGTAAGATTTACTTCAACTATTGAAAATATAACCTTTGGCGGCAGCTTGGGTAATCTGCGTCTTCGCGGCAAAAGCAGTCAAGGAACTTCCGACGAAAGCACATTTTGCAAATTTGTATTCGGAGCGGCAGATGTTATGGTGGATTGCACAGGTGATATTCGCACACTCATAGACTATGCAAATTATCAAACCGTAAATACCGGAAATGCTCGTTTTACCAATCTTTTTGGAGATAATCCGGCACTCAGAACTGCACCTGAACTTCCGGCAACAAATTTAGCAAGCGGATGTTACTATGGCATGTTCTCCAAATGCACATCTTTAATAAAGGCACCTGAACTACCTGCAACGACATTGAGTTCAGACTGCTATTCCGGTATGTTCTATTTTTGCGAATCTCTCGCAGAAGCACCGGAACTCCCTGCCGAAACATTAGCGGAAAATTGCTATATGTATATGTTCCAAAAATGCTCATCTCTCACAAAAGCACCCGTACTCCGTGCTATGAACTTGGCAGAAAATTGCTATGCAAGTATGTTCATGGATTGTTCCGCACTCCTTGAAGCACCGGTGCTTCCTGCCACAACATTAGCTGATTACTGCTATATGGAAATGTTCCGAGGCTGCACCTCGCTCATAAAAGCACCTGTACTTCACGCACAAAAATTACCTAATGGCTGCTATCAACTCATGTTCTCATGCTGCCCTAAACTTTCGGAAGTAACAATGCTTGCTACAGATATTAGTGGTAAATATTGTTTTTTTAATTGGCTTGGAAACTATGATGAAATTTCCGGCACTCAAGCAGACTCTCGCAAACTTACTTTAGCAAATCAAGGCATTTACGACTCTCTTGTATCTTCCGATTATACTCTTCCTGAAATCTGGAGAGACGGTCAGGCTACTATCATCTACACTAATCAAGAATAACACATTATTATATATAATGCAAGGCTGCAAATGGCAAAAAAAGCTGTTTGCAGCCTTTTGCTGTTTGATGGATACTAAGGAATTTAGGGTTTTTAAGGTATTTGGGGATTTTAGGGATGGTTGGGAGACACATTTTTGCCAAAATGATGTGAATTTTGGGGTATTTTTGCTTGCAAATTGTCAAAATTTGAAGAAAATCAAACTTTTTGCAATTTTTTTTGAATATTTTCTTGCATTTTGTTTGCAGATTAAAAAATTATATGTAATTTTGCCAGCGTAAACGATAAAACAAACAAAAAGAGAAATAAACAAACAAAATTATAAACATTTAAAAATTTACAGCTATGAGTTTAATTATTCCAAAAAGCTATCATCTGAAATTATTACCGGAAACAACAGAAGTTGCAATCAAGATGATTAAAGACACATTTCAAGCAAAACTTTCAAAAGCATTGAAACTCCGCCGCGTGACAGCCCCGCTGTTCGTACTTTCAGGAACAGGTATCAATGACGACTTGAACGGTGTGGAACACGCTGTTGCATTTCAGGTGCCGGCTCTCGGCGGCAAACGTGCGGAAGTGGTTCACTCACTTGCTAAATGGAAAAGAGCAAAACTTGCATCATACGGTATCGTGCCGGGTTACGGTCTTTACACAGATATGAACGCAATCCGTGCAGATGAAGAATTAGACAACCTCCACTCAATATACGTTGACCAGTGGGACTGGGAAAAATCCATTGAAAAAGCAGACCGCACTCTGGACTATCTCAAAGCTACAGTGAAAAAAATATATGAAGCACTGAAAGAAACGGAACAGGCTGTGTATGAACGTTTCCCACACATCACTCCTCGTCTCCCGGAAGAAATACATTTTGTTCACTCTGAGGAACTTGCAAAAGCTTTCCCGGACAAAACGCCAAAAGAACGTGAAGCTGAAGCAGCAAAGAAATACGGTGCAGTATTCGTAATAGGTATCGGCGGTAAACTCTCCGACGGCAAACCACACGACCTCCGTGCTCCGGACTATGACGACTGGACATCAGTGAACTCCGACGGATACAAAGGTCTCAACGGTGACATCATTCTCTGGGATTCCGTCCTTGAAATACCTTTTGAACTGTCATCAATGGGTATCCGTGTAGATGAAGAAGCCATGGTTCGTCAGCTGGACATTTGCGGTTGCCCGGAAAGAAAACAGCTACAATTCCACAGTGCACTTCTGAGCGGCAAGCTGCCATACTCTATCGGTGGCGGTATCGGTCAGAGCCGACTCTGTATGTACCTTCTCCAGAAAGCACATATCGGTGAAGTACAAGCCTCTCTCTGGCCTGAAGAACAAGTGGAAGAATGTAAAAAAGCAGGTATTTATATCGGTATTTAAGGGTAAAAAAGAACGTAAATACACACCTTTATATTAACTATATCGTAAATTTATGTTTAGGTGGGCGGAGTGTCGCGACGACATTCCGCTTCTTGTTTATTGGCATAAAAGATTTTTATTTATAGGCATAAAAAATGGGAACCGCTCATCACGAGTAGCCCCCACCAATCCTTGTTCATCACATTATGCTTAAGTGTCAGCGTCTTATTTAAACAGCATACCCGGTACCATTAAAACAAATTATGGAGAAATATTGTTCAAATGCAAAATGTTTTATCAAAATTTGACACAGATGCACTCAATGTAAAAAAAAATAACTATCTTTGCACTAATGAATACCACGATACGACATATTGAATACTTGCTCAAATGCCACGATTGCGTCATTGTGCCGCACTTCGGAGGATTTGTGGTTCAGCACGTTCCGGCATATTACGATGCCGAGCAGGGGCTCTATTTACCTCCAAGGAAATATGTGGTATTCAATCCGGACTTGAATCACAACGACGGCATACTTGCTTCTTCCATAGCTCGCAAAGACTCTATACGCTTTGAATCCGCTTCTCAGATTATTTCCGATGAAGTAACAGAAATAAAAGACAAAATTCGAGAAACAGGAAGCATAACACTCGGTCGCGTAGGACGTATAGACTACAAACACGGCAAATACAGCTTCACTGCAAACGAAAATTTTGTTGTTGCACCGCAGCTTTTCGGACTTGAAAATCTGAAAGTCAAGACTGTTGACTCCACAGAAGAAGATACGCAGAAAACTCCTTCAAAACAGCCGTTTAGCTTCAAACGCAAGATGATTTATGCCGGCAGAGTTGCCGCATCCATTGCAATTCTCATTGCTTGCGGACTGATTTTCTCCACTCCTATCACAGTTGATGAAAGTGAAGTAAAACTTGCTTCACTCACCTTGCCTGAGGTGAAAATGCCGGAGAAACAAGTAGCCGCAGACGGCACGCTATTCATTATGTGTCCGAATGTAGAAGAAAGTATGGCTATCGACGAAACACTCGGCAACAACACATCTGCGATAAACAATTCAGACCCATATTATCTCGTTGTGGCTTCCCTTGCTACACGCAGCCAGGCAGAGCAGTTCATTGCCTCTGTCAAAGGCTATGACGGTGAACTGCAGATTGTGGAAAGCATCACCAAGTTCAGAGTAATTGCTGCAACAGGAGAATCCGCAGAAGACGTGATGAACTACAAGAAAGCAAACCTTGCTACTTGTTTCCCTGATGCGTGGCCATGCCACCGCTAAACCGCAAATACGCGTATCAATAACAGATATGCGTAATTTTTTTTAATCTCTTTTATAACTCTAAAATCTAATTGATATGGACAATTTTCACGAACTTATCATAAACCGCAGAAGTATAAGAAAATACACCGAGCAAACTATTGACCCGGAACACGTAAAACTCATTCTTGAAGCCGGACTCCTCGCTCCAACGTCTAAAAGTAGCCGCTCCTGGCAATTTGTAGTAGTGGAAGACAAGGAAATGCTCAAACACCTGGGCGAATGTAAGTCTAACTACGCAACTTCCATAGCTCGTGCACCTCTTGCTATCGTGGTTGCTGCAGACCCTGCAAAAAGTGATGCTTGGATAGAAGATGCTTCCGTAGCGGCAACTTTCATGCAACTCCAAGCTGCCGACCTCGGACTCGGTTCTTGCTGGGTGGAAGTGCGAGACAGATACCGTGACGACGGAATGTCTGCTGAAGAATACGTTCAGTCAGCCCTCGGCATGCCGGACACTATGCCCGTGGTTTGCATCATCTCTATAGGCTACAAAGACGAAGAACGCCGACCGCTGGATCCCGCCAAAGCACTTTGGGAAAACGTACATATCGGTAAATGGTAAGAAAAAAAATAGTAATAATAGGTGCCGGAAATGTGGCTACACATCTGGCAAGAGCTTTAGACGCAAAAAATGATGTTATTGCCGTCTATAGCAGAAATATATCAAATGCCGAAATTTTATCGCAGACTTTGCACTCTGCCAAGGCTTGCAACGACTTATCCGCATTACCCTGTGATGCGGATTATTACATTATTTCCGTTAAGGACGACGCTATCCGCAGTGTGGCGGAAAACACAACCATAAATTCCGGCATTTGGGCACACACCTCAGGCTCCGTTCCGGCAGATGTATTCAAAGGACTGAAGTCAAACTACGGTGTTTTTTACCCTTTGCAAACGTTCAACAGAACTAAAGACGTTGATGTTCAGAGCGTTCCGATGTTTATTGAGGGCAACTCTCCTGAAGTGGCCGGTAGCCTTATTTCACTCGCACAAAGCATCAGTAGCAAAGTTTCAAAGGCAGATTCCACCGCAAGAAAACGGTTTCACCTCGCAGCTGTCTTTGCCTGCAATTTTGTGAATCATCTATGGAGCATAGCAGATGATATTCTCCGTGACGGCGGCTACGACCTTTCCATTCTTGAACCGCTGATGAAAATTACACTTGAAAATGCGGTTAAGTATGGTCCTGAAAACGTACAGACAGGACCGGCAAAACGCGGCGACACACACATCATTCAGTCGCAAATGGAAAGCCTCGCTGATGATAAAAAAAGAGAAATTTATAAAGTCATAACAGACGCTATAATAAGCAAATACAACAAATAATGAGCAGAATAAACTACGACCTGACAAAAATTCGTGCTATCGCATTTGATGTGGACGGTGTGCTATCACCCTCCACCATCCCCATGAATGAGGACGGCACTCCTCTGCGTATGGTGAACATCAAAGACGGGTATGCTCTTCAGCTCGCACAAAAGCACGGATACAAAATTGCCATTATTACCGGTGCCGACACCCCTGCCGTAACTGTTCGTTTCAACGGTCTCGGTATTAAAGACGTATTTCTGAAAGCCGCAATGAAACTGCCTCTCCTTCAGCAGTGGCTGAAAGAAAACAATCTCGAACCGGAAGAATTGGCATACGTTGGCGATGACATTCCGGACTATGAGTGTATGAAATATGCCGGACTTGCCGTTGCTCCCGCAGATGCTGCCGTAGAAATAAAAGAAATTGCCGGATACATCTCTCCCGTCAATGGCGGTTACGGCGTGGCAAGAGACCTACTGGAGCAAATTATGCGTGCAAACGGTGACTGGATGAGTACTGCAAAAGCTTTTGGATGGTAAATTATACGATATGACACTTTTCAAAGACAAAACATTCTACCTGGCAAGTGCTTCTCCTCGCAGAAGGCAGTTGCTGCAAGAACTGGATATAGACATTCACCTGATAGAACCTCGCGATATTGAGGAAACATATCCCGATACATTAGCCAAAGACGATGTGGCGGAATATATCTCACGAGAAAAGGCTATGGCATACCGCGATGTTGTCAAACCCGGCGAAGTAATTATCACGGCAGACACCGTAGTTCTTTGCAATGGCGAAGTTCTCGGAAAACCGGCAGATGCAGAGGGTGCAAGGCAAATGCTGCGTAAACTGTCCGGCAAAACGCACTGCGTGGTAACAGGCGTTTCACTCCTGCAAAGCACGGGAATAACTTCTTTTTCATCTAAAACAGAAGTCTCGTTCGACAATCTGACAGATGATGAAATAGACTATTACGTAAGCAAATACAAGCCGCTTGACAAAGCCGGTGCATACGGAATCCAGGAATGGATTGGCTATATAGGTATAAAAGGCATAAACGGCTGTTTCTACAACGTTATGGGGCTGCCGCTACACGATTTATACCACCATATTTGTCAAATTGTAGGCAACTGTTGACACTTATACTATATTATTTTGAAATATAACTCTTAAAAACTATTTTTGCAACACTAAAAAAACTTTAAAAACATCATGAAACGAACAGTCCTGACTATTATTGCAGCATTTTTACTAACTTCTGTCTGCACTTTTGCTCAGAACCCAAAAAGAGAATTTCGCGGTGCATGGCTTCACACTGTGCATCAAGGGCAATACGCACAAATGACTCCCGATGAAACAAAAGCCTACCTCACAAATCAGCTTGATTTACTCTACGATGCAGGCGTAAACGCCGTGATGTTTCAGGTTCGCCCCTCCGCAGATGCATTTTATGTATCAAACCTTGAGCCGTGGAGCCGTTTCCTGACAGGCAAAGCAGGTGTGGCACCAAGTCCGATGTGGGATCCTCTGCAATTTATGATAGACGAATGTCATAAACGTGGCATGGAACTCCACGCATGGCTCAACCCATACCGTGTAACTACCTCTAAAAACGAGGTGTTACCAAAAAATCACATATATCATAAACACCCGGAAAGATTCGTCACATACGATGGCAAAAAATACTTTGATCCGGGACTGCCTGAAAACAGAAAATTTATTGAAAATGTCATTTTAGACATCATCACTCGCTACGACCTGGACGGAATACACATGGACGACTATTTCTACCCCTACCCCGTGGCAAAACTTGAGTTTCCGGACGATGCCTCTTTCAAGAAATACGGCAATGGCATGAAACGCGACGATTGGAGAAGAAAAAATGTTGACCTCCTCATAGAAGAAATTCACACACTTATTGCACAAAACAAACCCTGGATTCGTTTTGGAGTAAGCCCGTTCGGAATCTGGAGAAACAAAACCAGCGACCCAAGAGGCAGCGACACTGCCGGACTCCAAAACTATGACGCTCTCTATGCAGACGTACTTCTATGGTCTGAACAGGGCTGGGTGGACTACATGTTGCCGCAGCTTTATTGGGAACTTGAACACAAAAAAGCATCTACACTTATCCTTGCCAAATGGTGGAACGAAAATGCTTTTGGCAGACACATGTATTTCGGACAAGACGTAAACAAAACTATGGACAAACCGGACCTCGCTCCTTCCACGGAAAAATCTCAACTCCGCCACAAAATAGAACTTTCTCGTGAACTTGAAAACGTGCAGGGAAACTGCTGGTGGCCCGGCTATTCAATCACTAAAAACTATCTGGGCGTGGCAGACTCTCTTGCCACTGACTTGCAATCCACTATAGCACTCGTGCCTACATATCCGTGGATTAACGGCGATGCTCCCGCTCCTGTAACCGGACTTAAAAAATCCGGTGACATTATTTCCTGGGACAAAGTGCCGGCAGAAGGTAAAGCTACCGATGTAAATCACTACGTAATTTATGCTTCAGACAGCAATGATGCAGCAGCTGTGATTGCAGACCCGGAAAACATCCTCACCGTAACATACGAAAATTCTTTTGACCTTGAAGGTACTCTCCCTACATACATTTTTGTCACCGCTCTGGACAGAGTGAACAATGAATCCGAGCCGATTGTATTAAAAGTAAAATAAACACATAATTAGACATGCCACTGATTTCCATAATTATTCCGGTTTACAATGCTGAAAAATATCTATGCGAATGTATAGATAGCATTCTGCGTCAACAGATAGATAATTGGGAAATAATTCTGGTGAATGACGGCTCTACGGACAAATCCGGCGAAATCTGCGACAGATACGCCTCTAAGTTCAAGTCTATTAAAGTCATTCATCAGAAAAACAGTGGACAAGCAGCAGCCAGAAATGTCGGATTGGACAATGCCAAAGGTGAATTCATCACTTTCATTGACGCCGATGATATGATATCAAGAGAATACTTTAGTTGTATGCTGTTGGATATGGGTGTCCATAAAGCCGACATCGCTTCCGTAGATTTCACACAAAATAAAGACCATATCCTATACCGGGAACCGGGCGGTTGGCGTTTGCACATATATTCTCCGAAAGGGGCAATCAAAAATCTGCTTTACCAGCAAGGGTTGAATTCCGGTGTTGCGGGAAAACTTTATCTTGCAGAGATATTTAATGGAGTGCGGTTTGTGGAAGGCATTATATACGAAGATTTGGAAATAATGCCTCGTATTTTTGAGAAAGCTAAGAGGATTATTCATCTTGAGCGCGATGAATACTACTATCGCAAAAATTCCAAAAGCACATTGTCCGTTTTTTCTCCTAAGCGGTTTGATGTACTGGACGTAGTGGATAACATTTACGAGAAGTATAAATCCACCAGCCTTGAAAGTGCTGCCCTTGACCGCAAATTCAGTGCTTACTTTAATATCCTGATGCTGATTTACAAAAACGGGAAAAGTTACCCGGAGGTAGAGAAACGCTGCCTAGACTTTATCATTGCAACAAGAAAGGAGGAACTGAAAAATTCCGAGGTCCGGCTGAAAAACAAAATTGGAGCACTTTTCTCATACTCAAGCACTTCCTTCCTCAAATTTTTAGCAAAAATATTTTTTAGATAAAATATAATGATTCACTGTTCAGGTGTGAAACCTGAAAATTTATTTATTCCAAAATTGGTACACTAAAACTAAAACAAAATGGCAACAGAACAAACAAGATTTTTCTCTCCTACATACGTTTTTTACGCCGCAAGGCAAGCCGTGAAAAGGCACGCTTCAGGTGGTAACGTACTTATCGGAGCAACTGTCTTAGCAATGATTCTGGCTAATATTCCGGCTATAAACGGCTATTATGCGGAATTTTGCAAGTTACCTGTAATTGTGCAGGTGGGTTCATTCAACTTATTCAGCCATGGCGGCAACACAATGAATATGCTTGAATTTATAAACGATGCTCTGATGGCTGTTTTCTTCTTCTCCATAGGATTGGAAATAAAACGTGAAGTGATGGTGGGAGAACTCTCATCTTTCCGTCAAGCACTGCTGCCAATCATTGCCGCATGTGGTGGTATGATTGTGCCGGTAATAATCTTTATGTACCTCAGCCAAGGCACGGCATTTGCACAAGGTGCTGCAATACCAATGGCTACGGACATTGCCTTTTCCATAAGCGTACTTGCCATGTTGGGAAAAAGAGTGCCTATTTCGCTTAAAATTTTCCTCACCACTCTTGCTGTGGTTGACGATATCGGCGGTATTATTGTTATTGCATCATGCTATTCCACTCATATTGACTACATTCCTATCCTCATCAGTTTAGGCTTGCTGGTAGTCCTTTTTGCAGGGGCAAAAGCAAAAATTCAGAGTAAGGCATTTTATTTCGGCATCGGCATTGCTGTTTGGTACCTTTTCCTCAATTCCGGAATCCACTCCACAATAGCAGGAGTGCTTGTAGCATTCACCATTCCTGCAAAACCGCTGTTTGACCCTCGTAAATACGTCCGCTCTATGCGTAATGCCATCTCACAATTCACAAAAGAAGATTATGGTTCGCTGAACGACAAAGTGATTTTGGACAAACATCAGTTAGACCTCCTCAAGCAGGTGGAATCAATGTCAGACAAGGTTATTTCACCACTCCAAGACCTGGAAGATACACTTCACCCGGTGGTTAACTATTTCATTCTGCCACTTTTTGCCTTTGCCAACGCCGGTATTTTCCTCCTTGATATGGATCCGACAACAATATTTGAAGGTGTAAGCCTCGCAGTTATTCTGGGTCTTGTAGTTGGAAAATTCCTGGGAATCTTCTCATTCTCCTGGCTCGCCATTATGCTCAAACTCACGCCCAAACCTGCAGGCTCCACCTGGAGTATGTTAGCAGCAGTTTCTGTTCTCGGTGGCATTGGTTTCACTGTCTCACTCTTCATAGCAAACCTCTCCTTTGGCGGAAACACCGAACTGCTGAATCACGCAAAACTCGGTATTGTTGTTGGCTCATTATTAGCAGGCATTCTCGGATTTATACTGCTACAAATCACAATGCCGATACACAAAAAGAAAAAGGCGGAATAACATAATTTTGCGATTCCACAAATGATTCATAATGCACCAATCATGCATTATGCATTATGAATTATGAATTATGAATTATGAATTAAGTTATCTCTTGTAATCCTTCAGCAACTCCTGAAGCTTCTGGCGTGCAAAAAAGATGCGACTTTTCACAGTACCCAGCGGCAAATTCATTTTTTCCGCAATTTCATTGTACTTATATCCTGCCACAAGCATGGAAAAAGGCACACGGTATTCTTCCGGAAAAGAATTTATGGCATCCGTAATCTCCCCTACGGCAACACCACCCTCCGGAGTCTCAAGTCCGGACTCTTGCGGAAGATTAAGGTGATACAAATCCTCCGTCTGATCCACCATGGTAGCCTCACGTGCCACTCTGCGATAATTGTTGATAAAGATGTTTCGCATAATTGTGAACACCCAACCCTTAAAGTTAGTGTTGTCCACGTATTTATCCTCATTGTCAAGTACTTTCAATGTCGTGTCTTGAAGAAGGTCGTACGCATCTTCGCGATTAGACGTAAGCATATATGCAAAGTTCAGCATATTGCCTTGTAACATTAAAAGCCGATTTTTAAAATTGTTTGCCATAGGTCAGAGGATAATAAAATGTAGAGTTTTGGTTAAAAAGATATTTCCGTTGCAAATATACAAAATATTTTAACAACAAAATATTTTTTACATTATTTTTTCTAAATTTTAATGTTTTTTCACTAAAAGTTTCCTTTTATTCTGATTTTCAGCTCTTTATAGAAATTAAACGCTTGTTACAAATCAAAGAATTTTTTGTAACATAAATTGTAACAAAATATGCAACACCTTTATAATCCGTAAGTTTATGGACTCAATAATGCTTTTTTGTAACTTTTTATTATCTTTGCAGTACAAACTCTAACAAAACGCCAAATGAAAAAAAATTTACTTCTTGCTATTGCAACAATTATCTCTATTTCCGCTTATGCACAAACAGACGCTCCCAAACGTGAAGTGAGAGCCGTTTGGCTGGAAACAGTTGACAAACTGGACTGGCCGTCTTCTAAAACGGAAAGTGCCCAGAAACAGGAATTATGTGAAATCCTGGATTACTTTGCCGATGCAAATTTCAACACCATCCTTTTTCAAGCACAAGCTCGCGGCGACGTGGCTTGGATTTCAACCATCCAGCCGGCTATGGTGGAATTTACAAACAACTATTCAAGTTCATTGCCATACGATGTGGCACAATTCGTGATTGACGAATGTCATAAACGTTGCATGGAATGTCACGCTACCATCATTCCGTATCGCTTGGGAACCGCCTCAAGAGCAAACAGTTACAAGCAAACGGCACAACACCCGTACAAGTCTCACCCGGAGCTCTGCGTAACGTATAACAATCAGCTTTACCTTGACCCCGGAAATCCTGCCACTACGGAATACCTCGTGGAACTATACCGCGAACTGCTCAGCAAATACAACTTCGATGGAGTCAGCTTTGACTATTGCAGATACCCCGGAAGTGATTTTGACGATGCCGCTTCATACAAAGCATATAACCCTGAAGGACTTCCAAAAGATGACTGGCGTCGCCAAAACATAAACAACTTTATTTCTGCATTTTATGATATGGTGCAGGAAACAAATCCACACGTTAAAGTGGGTGCGGCACCTATCGGAACATACACAAATCTGCCCGGCTACGGCAATGCCACCGCTTACGGCAGCTATTACCAGGATGCTTGCCAATGGGTGAAAAACGGCGATTGCCACACACTTTATCCACAAATGTATTGGAACGAAAAATACGGGTTTACACCTAATATGGCAACTTGGGCAAACAATATGAACGGACGCCAATTTGTGGTGGGTCTCGCCGCATACAAGATGGTGGACGGCACAAACGATTGGGAAGCAAGCGACGTAACAGACCAGGTTGATAAAGTGCGTAAACAGGAAGGAACGTGCGGCGTCTGCTTTTTCCGTGCAAAAAACGTTTTGCCGGGACAAGGCACAAAACCAACAGAACTATACAATCTTCTCAAAGACAATCAGTTTAAATACCCTGCACATATTCCAACCATGGAATACAAAGAAGTGACTATGCCCGGAAGTCCGAAAAACGTAACCGCTACACTTTCCGGAGGACAATACCAAATCACATGGGAAAAGCCTGACAATACAGATGATAATCCTATTTGGTATTACTGCATCTACCGCGAAAATGCCGGTTCCGCTGACATTGACGATATCACAACTGCCGTTATTGCCAAAGCTCAGCAAACTTCCGTCACTGTACCTGCCGTTAGCAGCAACGACACGTTCCTCGTCACTGCATTCGACATGAATAACTACGAAAGCAACCCTGCATCAAGTTCAATTTCAGACATCACTGCCGACAACGATATAACAGTCTTAAAAACAGGCGATATCTTTGAAATTTCCGCTTCATCAGCCATCACAAAGGTTACTGTCACGGATATTGCAGGCAAAACAGTCCTTTACCTCACTCCTATGACTGAAAAAGCAAGTATTGACTGCAATTCTCTCGCTGCCGGAACGTATTTTACTCAAATATGTGTTGATAACAATCTTGAAATTGTTAAGAAATTTATCAAATAAATTTTGCCTTTCTCATTTACAATCACTAATTTTGTAAACTCAAAAAACGCAAAATTATTAAAATTACTATAAATGGAAGTACAAGGTAAAATTATCCACGACCTGAAAGAACAGGCAGGAGTTTCCAAAGCAGGTAACTCCTGGAAAAAACACGAATACGTTCTTGAAACACAAGAATCTTTTCCTAAGCAGATTCACTTTGATTTCTTCGGTGACCGTGCAGACCAATATCCTCTGAACGTTGGCGATGAAATAAAACTCAGTTTTGACATTGAAAGCCGCGAATACAACGGCAGATGGTACACCAGTATCCGCGGTTGGAAAGCTGAAAAAGTCACTTTAGGTGCCGCTCCGGCTCAGCAACCTGCTCAGCCTGCCGCTCCTGCCGCAACAGCACCTGTTGCCGCTCCTGCCGCTCCGCAACCGGATTTCGGCAGCTCTGCCACAGACGACCTCCCGTTCTAAAAAACGGATTAAAAATATCCGAGAGTGCCTCAATTTTTTGCGGCACTCTTTTTTTGCCCTTTATGAAACAGGCTCTAAAGACGGAAAAAAGGGAAAGAGTCTGAAACACACCTGCAAAGAGCCTATTCACAAAAAAAGCTGCCCCGAAAACCGAAGCAGCTCAACATTATGAATAAACAACAAGTGTTTACTTTCCGTAACCGCGGATAATGCCGCGTTTTGAATTGCGAATGAAAAGAATGATTTCATCACGCTCTTTTGTGGCAGGAAGTTCTGCTTCTATGTGCTCCAGAGCATCGGAAACATTGTACTTGGAGAGATAAAGGAAACGATAAATGTTTTGAATATCGTTTATCTGCTCGTTTGTAAAGTTTCTGCGACGAAGTCCGATAGAGTTCACACCGGAATAAACAAGCGGTTCACGTCCTGCTTTGACGTACGGCGGCACGTCTTTACCGATAAGTGCACCACCCTGAATCATCACATGGCTACCGATATGGCAGAATTGGTGAATCATGGTTCCACCACCGATAACAGCAAAATTATCCACAACAACTTCTCCTGCAATTTGTGTTGCATTGGAGATAATTACGTTATCACCTATCATAGCATCATGTGCCACATGGCAGTAAGCCATAATAAGGCAATTGCTACCTACAACGGTTTTGCCTTTTGACGCAGTGCCGCGATTTACGGTTACACACTCGCGAAGAGTGGTGTTGTCACCGATAATTGCCACGGTATCTTCGCCTTGGAACTTTAGGTCCTGAGGAATGGCGGAAATTACGGCTCCCGGGAAAATTTTGCAATTTTTACCTATTCTGGCACCTTCCATAATTGTCACATTACTTCCAATCCAGGTACCTTCGCCAATTTCCACATTTCGGTCTATAGTTACGAAAGGGTCGATAATGACACTCGGGTGTATTTTTGCAGCCGGGTGTATATATGATAGTGGTTGTTTCATTCTTAAGATTTTAATTTATTTATTTTTTACTATTTGAGCCATAAATTCACATTCTGATACAACTTTCTCTCCCACAAACGCATAGCCTTTCATCACGGCACATCCTCTGCGGAACGGAGTGAGGAATGAGATATGGAATATCAGTGTATCGCCCGGAACTACTTTCTGGCGGAATTTTACGTTGTCTATTTTCATAAAATACGTTGAATACCTTTCCGGGTCTTCTACCTGGCTGAGTACGAGAAGTCCGCCTGTCTGTGCCATTGCTTCAATGTGAAGCACACCCGGCATTACAGGTTCTTGCGGGAAGTGTCCTTGGAAGAAAGGTTCGTTTGCAGTAACGTTTTTAATACCTACGATATAGTTGTCGCCACGCTCAATGATTTTATCAACGAGGAGGAACGGATAGCGGTGAGGCAGAGCCTTGCGAATCTCGTTTACGTCCATCAATGGCGGCACTGTAGGATTATACAGCGGTGCTTGCACAGGCACTTTGCGGAGTTCCTGGCGGATTTTTTTGGAGAGAGCGGTGTTCAGAGCATGTCCAGGCTTGATGGCAATCACCTTGCCTTTGAGAGGACGTCCTATGAGAGCAAGGTCACCAATCACGTCAAGAAGTTTATGGCGAGCCGGCTCATTTTTGTGCTGGAGAGGTTTGTCGTTTATGTAACCAAAGTCCGTAACTTGTTTGTGTGGAACCTGAAGCAAATCTGCAAGGTGATCCAACTGCTCTTGAGCCATAGGAGAATCGTAAATTACGATAGCATTTTCAAGGTCACCTCCTTTAATCAGGTTACCCTTGAGGAGCTGCTCTATTTCACGCACAAAAACAAAGGTGCGGCTTGCTGCTATTTCCTTGCCGAAGTCCTGAATGTGTTCAAGTGAAGCATACTGGTTGTTCAAAACAGGAGAATTGAAGTTCACCATAGTGTCTATGCTGAATTCTTCATCCGGCAAGAGAGTGACAGAAGCACCTGTAGAGTCGTCGTGCACTTCAATACGCTGTTTTACGATATAGAAATCTTTGTCTGCTTTCTGTTCTTGAAGACCTACTTTTTCAATATTTTCCACATAAACAGCAGCACTACCGTCAAGGATAGGCATTTCCGGAACATCTACTTGAATAAGGCAGTTGTCAACGCCGGAAGCATAAAGAGCTGCCATAGCGTGTTCGATAGTGCTGACGCGAGCTTCACCGGAAGCAATCACAGTGCCGCGAGTGGTTTCCACCACGTTTTCAGCAAGAGCATCAATAATTGGCTGATTTTCAAGGTCAACACGTTGGATTTTATATCCGTGATTTTCAGCTGCCGGCAAGAATGTAGCCGTAATGTGGAGACCTGTATGGAGGCCTTTTCCGCTCACTGAAAATGATTCTTTGAGAGTCTGTTGTTTCATAACGTAATGTTATATATATTGTTTGTGATTCTAATTGTTATTCAAATCCTTAAGCTGTTTTTCCAGCTGTGCCACACGGCGATAGAGTGCATCAAGGTTTTTCACATTCACCGCTTGGCGTGCAAACTGACGTGCATCTACTGCCGGATAGCCCATAAGCACTTGTCCGTCAGGAATAGAACGAGGGATTCCGGATTGTGCGCCAATCTGAACATTGTTGCCCACTGCTATGTGTCCTGCAATGCCTACTTGTCCGCCCACCATACAGTTTTCGCCCACTTTTGCTGAGCCTGCCACACCGCCCTGTGCTGCCATTACGGTGTTTGCTCCAATCTCGCAGTTGTGTGCAATCTGGATAAGGTTGTCCAGCTTCACACCGCGACGAATCACGGTGGAACCCATTGTAGCACGGTCTATAGTGGTGTTTGCACCTATTTCCACATCATCTTCCACAATCACATTTCCAATCTGCGGAATTTTGTTGTAATGTCCGTTTGTAGGAGCAAAGCCGAAGCCGTCCGCACCTATCACCACTCCTGCGTGAAGAATGCAGTTGCTGCCAACAACGCAGTTGTGATAAACTTTCACTCCCGGATAGAGAATAGTGTAATTACCTATCTGTGCATTATCACCGATATAAACTTGCGGGAAGATTTTTACACCTTTTCCGAGTTTTACGTTTTTGCCAATATAAGCGAAAGCCCCAACGTATGAGTCTTCCGTCACTTCCACACCTTCGGAAATAAAAGACGGCTGCTCTATCCCTTCATGTTTCGGCTCCATCATTTTGGAAACCATTTCCAGAAGTTGTGCAACCGTTGCGTATGGGTCATCAACACGGATTAATGTGGCTTGAACAGGTTGTTCTGCAACAAAATCACGTTTCACCAATACTATAGAAGACTGAGTGGTATATATAAAATGAGTATATTTCGGATTTGCAAGGAAAGAAATGGCACCTTCATGTCCTTCCTCAATTTTGGCTACGGTACTCACGGCTGCCATAGGATTTCCATCCACTTCTCCGCCTGTGATTGCCGCTATTTGTGCTGCTGTAAATTGCATATTATTTTAATTTATAATACAAAATATCTGCAAAGATAGCAAGAATTTTTCACATATCCGCCATTCTGTGCAACAAACTGCTATTTTGCACCAATATCAGCAACGTTCACAAAAAAATTTTGCAAACGGGAGTTTGACACTTGCAAATAAAAATTTTTTGTAAAAAATTGATACATAATATTTTGTAGTGTCATTTTTTTTTCGTACCTTTGTGCTTATTAGTAGTTAGTTTGGGTATGAATGCAAA
>JBJECR010000033.1:0-19540 GCA_051871275.1 Muribaculaceae bacterium
ACACGAAGTGTTGGAAATCAGCACTTCACAATTTAAATATTTTCGAATGAAAAAATTGTCATTATTAATTGCTGCAATTCTTATTGGTTTCAGCACCTTTGCACAGAAAAATGTATCATGGGAAGCTACGGTAGGTGCAAATTTCCCGAGTTACAATGTTACCGGTTTTAAGTCAATATTGGGATTTCACGTTGGAGCACGAGCAAATATTGCTCTTCCAAATTGGGGTGATGGCGTCTATACAAATATTGGAGCGTTATTAACTCTGAAAGGTGCCAAGTTAGATCTCGGAGACCTTTGTTCTGGAAAAGGAAATATGTATTATCTGGAAGTGCCTGTACATATTGGTTATAAGTTTCAAGCATCAGAAAATTTTTCAATTTTTGGTGAATTTGGACCTTACTTTGCTTATGGCTTGTTTGGTAAAACAACTTCAAAAACGATATCAGATAGCTATTATGGTGATTATGTTTATGAAAAAGAGAAACACGATACGTTTGATGAATTTAAAAGATTTGACTTCGGATTGGGTTTCCGTTTGGGAACCGAATACAAACAAAAATATAGCTTTTCTTTAGGTTATGATTTTGGTTTGATAAATATATGGGATGATTCTTATGGTGATGATGAGTATGGAGAACCTTCTATTCAACTTGTTGGCTCTACGAAGAATAAAAATTTATATATTTCTTTTGGTTATAAATTTTAAAAACATTCTCAAATGAAACGGGTGCCTCATATTCAAAAAATGTGGGGCACTTGTTTTTGCGTAAAATTTACACAAGAAAATTTGGTGGTGTGAAATAAAGGTGTTATCTTTGTGGTGTAAATTTAACACAAGGGCAAAATGGAAGCGAAAATTACACGGTTTACGGTTATTACGAGTGAACTACTGAAAGAGTTATGCAATAAGTATCACGATGAAATTTGCAAAGGCGTTAAGCCGGATTATTTGCCAAAGATACGCATAAGATATGTGGAGGATAGGGCAAAATTCGGTTATGCGGATTTTGGCGATTTTGTCTTTGTCTATGATGACTTATATGTGTGGAGTTCTGAAGATAAGTATGCAGACGAGCATAATAGTGATGTTATTGATGAGGAGTTTGAAGGAAAGTGTATGAGACCGGAATACGCATGTCGGTTTTTGTACGCAGGTGCCGATACGAATTTTGTTGACAGTAATGGTGAACATATTTTTGTGGGTGATGTGATACAAGTAGATGGTGCGTATGAAACGCAGTTAGCGTTGAGCTATTTTCCTCCTTTTGGCGAAAAGGAAAAGAAATACTGCTTTGTGCTTGATAATCATTATCTTTCACTTGAAGAGTGTCTGCGTCAAGGTGTGCGTATCGCTCGTATTGGCACGGTATTTTTCCAATTGGATTGGGGGTTTGATACGGAAGAAATGAATAAGAGAGTGAGTGATTTTAATGGCTGGCGTGACACAAATGAGGAGCATGAAGAAAAAGTCTTGATGGCAAAATTTACTCCGAATTTCGACGAGGAGTCATGGAAATATGATGCACTTGAAATTTTAGGTGCTGAATTTGATTGGAGGTAATTAAAAATACTATATAAAATGGAAACAGAAGAAAAGATGTACTGCTATAAGTATCCTCATCCGTCTGTGACTACAGACTGTGTGATATTTGGTTTTGACGGCACAAAATTGAGTGTGCTGTTAGTAGAGCGAGGTGTTGAGCCATACAAAGACCGATGGGCTCTTCCCGGTGGCTTTTTGAAAATGAATGAGGATGCAGATATGGGTGCCAAGAGGGAATTGCAGGAGGAAACAGGCTTGGAAGGTGCTTATATCCGGCAGTTTTATACTTTCACTGCTCCGGAACGAGACCCGCGTGAACGTGTAATCACTATTGCATACTATGCTTTGGTGAGAATGCAGGATGTGAAGGGTGGCGATGATGCAGCGGATGCAAGGTGGTTTGCACTTGACGAAGTGCCGCAGCTTGCTTTTGACCATGACAGAATACTCCGTAAGGCAGAGCAGGCATTGCGTCAGCAGATTCATTTTGAGCCGGTAGGCTTTGAATTGCTGCCGGAGGAATTTACCATCAAGGAGCTACAGAACCTATACGAAGCAATACTTGGCGTGAGTTTTGACCGCCGCAATTTTTATAACAAGATGAAGCGACTGGAAATGCTTGAACAAATGGAAGAAACGGTAAATCCGTCGCAGAAGAAAGAAGCTTTCCTCTTCCGCTTTAACAAGGCAAAATATGATGAATTGAAGCAAAAAGGATTCAGATTGGAATTTTAGAGCATTATGGATAAAATCACGTTAAAAGACAAGATAAGAGGCTCGCTAATAGGCGGAGCTATTGGAGATGCATTGGGTTATCCCGTTGAGTTTATGAGCAGGCAATCCATACTCAAGAAATATGGTAATCCTGGTATTATGGGCTTCAGTGTTTCAGAGCCGAATGGATGTGCCGTTATTTCAGATGACACGCAGATGACACTGTTCACTGCAACCGGTTTGCTGTTTGGTATTACGAGTGTCAAGTGTTTTAAGCATAAAAATTTGAAATCATTGTCGCCATACGTCCGTGAAGCATACAAAGAGTGGTATCAGACACAAACGGGAGCTATAGGTAAAAAGTCGCGAATATGCTGGATTCGTGATATCGCGGAACTTAATGTGAGGCGTGCACAGGGCAACACTTGTATGTCCGCATTAGCTCACCCGGATTTAACGAATAACAGCAAAGGTTGCGGTGGCATCATGAGAGTGGCACCGGTGGCTATGTTCATTGCTTCTGAAATAAGTAGGGGTCAAGAAGACCTGACTGCGAAAGATGTGCAGATATTAGCTGCGGAATGTGCTGCCATTACACATAAACATCCGATGGGATACATTTGTGCGGCAGTGTTTGCCGATATCCTTTTCCAAATACTTATGTGCAATGATTCCATTTCCGTAGGAGATCTTAAAGAATTTACTGAAGATGCTTTGCAGCGTTCAAGTGAAATCTTTGTGAAAGAAAAGGAGCAAAAAGAATGTGAAAATCTTAAAAAACAGGTTGAAAATGCGATTAGCCTGAGTTTGTACGGCGTTCCGCCACACGAAGCGATAAAGGAACTTGGAGAAGGGTGGATAGGCGATGAAGCACTGGCGATTTCTTTGTTCTGTGCAATGCGATGCATAAATAATTTTCATTCGGCATTAATTTGTGCTGTAAATCATGATGGCGATAGTGACTCTACAGGAGCAATTTGTGGCAATCTTATGGGAGCGATAGTAGGAGCTGATGTGTTTTCATTTCCGGATTTACAAAAATTGGAACTGAAAGATTTATTGCTTTCTATTGCAGATGATATTGCCAAAGGTTGTACTGTTGATGTGTATAAATCTTTGTTCAGTGAAGAAGATAAGCAATGGGAAAGGCGATATATCTTCGGTGAAGATTATATTACTCCGTTTGAATCTGTTTTTATGGGTCGTAAACCATATAAGATGTTGATTAAAAATTCGGAGAAGATATTGCCGCAAATATTTGAAAATGCACAGACTCTAAAGCAAAAGTGTGCTTTAGCATACGATTGGGCACTTGAAATTTTTGATACTGAAAAATTTTGTCCTAATGAACAACTGAAGAGTCTGAACTATAATGAGGAACCGCATTTATATGAATTATGCAAGAATCTGTTGCCGGCATATTATTGGGGATTTTCAGATGCTGTTTATAGTCCGCAGAATAATAAACGTGTGTTCAAACTGAATGTGAATTGTTTTGAGGGAAAGAGTCCTATTATCGCAGTTCGAGATGACTGTGGATGCCAGAAAATAGCTCTGAATGAGATTTTTGCATATCAATTGAGTGCAGGATTAGAACCATTCACAGATGCTGCATTGCAGAAAAAATATCCGGATTGGCTTTTCCTGAAAATCAATTTCTCTACCGCAGATGCAGACGATTTTGCCGTGTTTACAAATGAGTTGGAAAAAGAATTTTTAGTTGAAGTGGCTCATCTTGGAGATGATGGCAAATTGCATAGAATTTATATATTAGATTATTGAGTTATGTACAATAGAAAATATACACCTGAAAGAATTACGTCACTGTCAGAAAACGAGATATTCGTATAAATAATATCAATTTGCCGGAAGAATTTGTGCGATGTTTATGCGAAATTTAACATTTATTTAGAAAAGTGATATTATTCAAAGGCTGAAAAATTAGGCTATTACGCAAAAAAGTTGTAACTTTGCACCGCTTTTTAGCACTCCATACATCGTGTGATGGGGAATTAAGGAGCAAAAGTATTAAACTTAATTCTGAGTAACACAAAAAATTTAAATTAATGAAAACATTTAAACTTAACGCTGAGGCACGTGTTGACCTCGGTAAGAAAGCAGCAAAAGCACTTCGCAGTGAAGGTAAAATCCCGGTAGTTCTCAACGGTGGTGAAGTAGTAGAACTTCCATACGCAGGAACACTTCAGAAAGGCGAAAAACTCGTAGAAATCGGTGACAATAAAGCAGTTATCACTACAGACCTCGCAGTAACAACAGAATCTGTACGTAAACTCGTTTACACTCCGGAAGTATTTGCAATCGAACTCAATGTTAACGGTGTTGTTAAGATGGCAGTTCTCCGCGAAATCCAGTTCCACCCGGTAAGCGATGCAATTCTCCACATTGACCTCCTCGAAGTAACAGATAAGAAACCTGTGATTGTAGAAGTACCGGTTAAGCTTGAAGGTCACGCAGA
Source organism: Muribaculaceae bacterium (assembly GCA_051871275.1). Lineage (GTDB taxonomy): Bacteria > Bacteroidota > Bacteroidia > Bacteroidales > Muribaculaceae > CAJUPY01. Next base: position 4,737 of record JBJECR010000033.1, read on the forward strand.
AGGTGTTAAAGCCGGTGGTAAACTTTCACTCTCTATGAAGAAACTGAAAGTAAAAGCTATCTACTCTAACATTCCTGAAAAAGTTGTTATCAACGTTGATAACCTTGGCCTTGGCAAAACTCTCCAGATTGGTGACCTCCACTTTGAAGGACTTGAACTCGTCAATGCAAAGAACGCAGTTGTATGTGCCGTTCAGCTCACTCGTGCAGCTCGTGGTGCAGCAGCTACTGCAGGTAAGTAATATATATATTTCACATTTGATTTACAACTAATCAGACAGAAATGAAATATCTTATTGTTGGGTTGGGAAACATTGGTGAAGAATACCGAGATACCCGCCACAACATAGGCTTTAAAGTATTGGATGCCTTTGCTGAGGCGTCCAATACTGTTTTTAACACCGAGCGTTACGGTGATGTGGCAAGAATGAGGCTTAAAAACAAGCAACTCGTTCTGCTTAAGCCCTCTACGTACATGAATCTCAGTGGTAATGCCGTAAAATATTGGAAAGACAAAGAGGGGATAGAATTGGAAAATATCCTCGTGATAGTAGATGACCTTGCACTGCCTTTTGGTGCAATCCGCATCAAAGGACGAGGTAGCGATGCAGGCCATAACGGGCTGAAACACATAGCACAAATGCTCCAAACAGATGCTTATCCGCGTTTGCGTTTCGGTATTGGAAACGATTTCCAGCGAGGTCAGCAGATAGATTATGTGCTTGGTGCTTTTACACTGGATCAGCGTCAGAGTTTGCCAACACGCATAAATGTTGCGGTAGATGCTATCAAAGAATTTTGTCTTGCCGGCATAAACAATGCTATGAACACATACAACAATAAATAATGGCAAAATCCGAGGTCAGAATAGATAAGTGGCTTTGGGCTGTACGTATTTTCAAAACGAGAACTATAGCCACGGAAGCATGCAAAAAAGGAAGAGTCACACTTGAAAACGGCACAATAGTGAAGCCGTCAAGGATGATAAACCCCGGCGATGTTATAAATGTACGCAAGTCGCCCGTCACCTATTCTTTTCGTGTGCTTGCACTCACGGAAAACAGGCTTGGGGCAAAGCTTGTGCCGGAATATATGGAAAACATCACGCCTCAATCTCAACTGGATTTGCTGGAAATAGTAAAAATCAGCGGTTTCGTGGATAGACGTAAAGGTCTCGGACGCCCAACAAAACGCGAAGGACGTGAACTTGCCAAATTTGCAGAGCAATTCGGTGATGACGGTTGGGACTTTGATTTTGATGATGACGACTTTGATGATGAAGATTAAGAGCCTGATTAGTTCTGAAACAGGCTCTAAATGGCTTGTATTGAAGAATTATATGGTGTTGTGTAGAGGATAATTCGGGCTATTTGAGAAAAATATCTTCCGGATATACTATATCGTGGAGGAATAGAGCATTTCCGGGCATAGAGGTGCCTGCTTCACAGCGGTCTTTTATGCGGATTATATTTTCAAAATCTGATATGGAGATTTTATGACGTCCAACATCAACAAGCGTGCCTACAACAGCACGAACCATATTTCGCAGAAAACGATTTGCGGTGATGATAAATACATAACCGCCTGTTTTGTTGCATTTTACCCATTCTGCTCGTGTGACTTTGCAAATGTTTGTGACTGCATCTGTATGCAGTTTTGCAAACGATGTGAAATCTTCGGTTTCAAGGAGTAAGGCTGCCGCTTTGTTCATTAAATCATAGTCTAAATCCTTGGGTGCCAGCCAGCTAAAAGGGTATTGAAATGGTGATTTTACGGAGTGAACGTAATAGTGATATGTACGCCAAAGGGCATCAAAGCGAGCATGTGCATCTGCTTTTACGGGGATAATATCGTAAATAGCAATGTCGCGACCGAGTATGCCGTTCAGCCCTATAATGAGTTTCTGCTTTTGTTCCGGTGAGAATTCCGAAAAGTCAAAGTGAGCGAACATTGTGGAGGCATTAACACCGGTGTCTGTGCGTCCGGCTCCTACAATCTCAATTTTCTGACGCAGAATTTTAGATAAAGCGTCCTCTATACATTCTTGCACGGAGATATCATTCGGCTGGCGTTGCCAGCCGTGATATTTGGCTCCGTTGTATGCAAGACGTATAAAATAACGCATTGAAAATTAGTGATTTATTCTCTTTCAAGGTATGTGTAACCGTAAAGACCCGAGCGATATGTTGAGAGGAATTCACGTCCTTCTTCCGGTGTGATAATTCCGGCTTTCATAGAAGATGTAACCCATGTTTCCACGTTGCGAACAAGTTTTTTAGGGTTAAACTGAACGTAGTCCAAAACGTCTGAAACGGTTTCGCCTTCAAAAATCTGGTCAATCTCGTAATGGTCGTCATAAACGCTGATGTGAACGGCATTTGTGTCGCCGAAAAGATTGTGCATATCACCGAGAATTTCCTGATAAGCACCCACGAGGAATACACCTATGTAATATGGCTCGCCTTGTTTGAGGGTATGCACCGGGATAGAATTTGCAGGTCCGTGGTCTGAAATAAAGTTTGCTATTTTGCCGTCTGAGTCGCAGGTTATATCTTGCAATGTTGCCTCTTTAGTTGGTTTTTCGTCAAGACGGGAAATAGGGATAATGGGGAAAATCTGGTCGATGGCCCAAGAGTCCGGGAGTGACTGGAATAGAGAGAAATTACAGAAATATTTGTCCGGAATCATCTTGCTGATTTTGCGCATTTCCTCCGGCGGATGCTTCATGGATGCTGCAATTTCGCCCACTTCTCTGGCAACGGACCAGAAGAGTTTTTCCATAAGTGCACGGGAGCGAATATCAAGGAGTCCGAGGCTGAAGAGATCCAGAGCTTCCTCGCGTATTTGTAGGGCATCGTGCCAACTTTCGAACATGTTTTGCTGGTTCAGGTTGTCCCAAATAGTGTAAAGTTCTCGGATAAGTTCATGGTCGGATTCAGACACTTCTTCGTTGTCTTTCCAGATAGGAAGTGTGGTTGTTTCAAGGACTTCAAATACGAGGATAGAGTGATGTGCAGTGAGAGAGCGACCACTTTCGTTGATAATATTGGGCTGTTTGAGACCGTTTTTCTCGCAAGCATCAACGAGTGTATAGACGGCATCGTTTGCGTATTCCTGGATGGAATAGTTCATAGAACTTTCGTTAGCGGAATTGCGAGTGCCGTCGTAGTCAACACCCAGTCCGCCGCCAATATCCACGAAATCAATATCAAAACCGAGTTTAGACAACTGAACGTAAAACTGCATAGCTTCGCGGAGAGCGTTTTTAATGCGGCGAATTTTTGTGATTTGGCTTCCGATGTGGAAATGGATAAGTTTCAAGCAGTCTTTAAGTTCGCGGCGTTCCATAAAGTCCAATGCTTCAAGGAGTTCACTTGAGTTAAGACCGAATTTGCTCTGGTCGCCGCCACTCATCTCCCATTTGCCTGAACCTGAGCTTGAAATCTTGATGCGAATACCGATATTTGGCTTAATTTTCAGTCGTTTGGATATATCGGCAATGAGGCGGAGCTCATTCAGCTTTTCAACAACAAGATAAATGTTTCTGCCCATTTTCTGAGCCAGCAGTGCCAGCTCGATATAATTTTCGTCTTTGTATCCGTTACAGATGATGAGAGCATTTTCTGCAATATTTGTGGCGAGTACGGCATGAAGTTCCGGTTTTGAGCCGGCTTCAAGTCCGATATTGAATTTGTTTCCGTGTGACACGATTTCTTCCACCACCGGTCTCATCTGATTCACCTTGATAGGGTAAATAATATAGTTTTTACCGGTGTAGTTGTACTGTTCTGAAGCATTTTTAAAGCAGTTTGAAATTTTTTCCACACGGTTGTCAAGAATATCCGGGAAGCGAAGGAGAACGGGAGAACTGATGTCTCTCACTTGGAGCTCATCCATAACGTCTTTAAGGTCCACAGGAAAAGATGTTTCCCTGGGAGTAACCACAACGTGACCTTTCTCGTTTATTGAAAAGTATTTGAGTCCCCAGCCGTTTATGTTATATAATTCGGCACTGTCTTCTACACGCCATTTTCTCATTTCTGTAAAGTATTTATGTTTTGGTAGGTTATAATATTGTTAGTTGTTAGTTAAAGGAGAATAGTCTTTTGAGTAGCGGAGATGCTGTGAAACGTAGTCTTCGCCATAGTTTACGCTAACGTCTGTCACATTTCCGTTTTCATCTTTCACGAGAGTGTAAACAGGGTTTACGAAGCCTCTATATGGAGGAATGTCCAGGTTTGAATATCTTTCCAGGATTTCTTGATGTAATACCGGATTAACACGCACGGCATATTGCTCTACGAGTTGACGTCCCGCTTCATAATCGCCGGTGCTTTTTATTCTTTGTATTTCACGGAGAAGTTCTCCAAAGAGAGTACGGAGTTTGCCGTAGTCGTTTATTTTGATAAACGTTTTACCGTCTATTTTCACGAGTTCAATCACATTTTCAGCTTTGCCGTGTTCGTAGCACCATTCAGCGATGAGTTTGCGGTTTCTCATGTGTGCTTCTTCAATATCTTTTCCGGGTTCAATGCGAACGAGCTGAGTCATATAGCCGTTAAGGATATATTTGTAGTATTCAGCTTTGTATGCTTCCGGATTGTCAAGCAGTCCGAGTTCCACGAGTTTCGGGTCAGCGAGATAATATAGTGCGAAAAGGTCGGCACGAGTTTCTTCAAGCGTAGAGCCGTGAGCTTTCATAGCATTCGGGTCAACTCCCGGAAGAAGTCTGCCTGAACCGTGACCGAGACATTCGTGGAGGTCTGTGTGGAGATTGTCTGTTATGAAGAGGTACTTATCCATAAGTTCTCTTGTTTCATTGTCTATCACAAATTCTTCGTTGAAACCGTTTCCGTGGCTTGCAGCATCGTAGGCTTGAGTGATGTTCTCGATAGTAACGGATTTAGAGCCGTGAGCGGCACGAATCCAGTCGGCATTAGGAAGATTGATGCCTATAGGAGTTGCGGGATAAGAATCGCCGGCAAGAATTGCGGCAGTGATAACTTTTGCGGATACACCTTTTACCACCGGTTTTCTGAAATTCGGGTCAATAGGAGCACGATCCTCAAACCACTGTGCGGAGTTTGACAAAATTTCCGTGCGGAGGGATGCAGCTTCATTCTTGAAGTTTACGATAGACTCCCATGCACCTCTCATGCCTAATGGGTCGCCGTAGTTTTCAATAAAACCATTGATGAAGTCCACTTTGGAGAAAGTGTCGCCCGCCCAGATGATGGAATAATTGTCAAACTCTTTCAAATCACCTGTTTGATAGTATTTTACGAGTGATTCAATAGTTTTGCGTTGAGTATCATTGTCTGCATATTCTTTAGCCTTTTGGAGGTTTTCAATAATTTTCTCTATTGCGGCAGAGTAAAGACCTCCAACACGATAAACCTGCTCTTTGATTACACCGTTTTCTTTTACTAATTTTGAGTTAAGTCCATAAGAGATAGGTGTTTCATCATTAGGGTCTTTCATGGCTTCATAGAAAGCCTCGACTTCTGCTTGTGTCACGCCTTCATAAAGGTTACAAGCAGATGTAGTGATAAGATCCACACCTTCAGCCTGGTTTACTCTTTTCTGCATAAAGTTCGGGTCAAATATCAGGCGAAGGAGAGTGTCGTAGTTTTCCGGTTTATAGTTTTGCGGCATTATGGATTCAAAATATCCGCGAGAAAATTCCGGCACAAACTTGTCCATAGAGTAGTGGTGGTGAACACCATTGCCAAACCAAACTTGCTTTACGTATTTTTCAAATGCCTGAAATTCCGGCGTTTCTTTGTTGCCTGTGTATGAGGAATAAACGGTTTCCAGCATTTTGCGAAGCTCAAGGTTGTACTTTCCGTTTTGATCCCACATAATGTCGCGGCCATAGAGAGCAGCCTCAGTGAGATAATAAACGTAAAGTTTCTGATTCAGAGTGAGATTTTCAAAATCAGGAACTTGATAGCGGAGCACCTCAATGTCCGCAAATCTATCTACAACATATTTGAAATCATTATTATCTGTAGCTTTCATTGTAGTTGATATTGATGCAGCAATCAGTATAGCGGCTGCGGTTTTGTTTAAGAGTGACATAATATCTAAGATTTAAGTTTTATTCAATGTATAAAATTAGTCCTTTCAGGTATTCGCCTTCCGGGTGATAGATGTTTATGGGGTGGTCTGCGGGCTGAGTGAGTTGATGCAAAATTCTCACCTTTCTGCCTGTTTGTGCGGCAGCAGAGAAAACGGCAAGTCGGAATTGCTCTTTGTTTACTGCTTGTGAACAAGAGAAAGTGAAAAGTATGCCGCCGTGAGCAATTTTGCGGAAAGCCTGTGCATTTATTCTCTGATAGCCGCGGAGTGCATTTTTGAGAGCACTGCGGTGCTTGGCGAATGCCGGTGGGTCAAGGATAATAAGGTCGTAAGCATCTTGCTCCATATTGTCCAAAAATTTAAACGCATCTTCTGCAAATGCTTTGTGGCGATTGTCACCGGGAAAGTTTAGTTCTACATTTTGCTCCGTGAGTGAAACAGCCTTTGCGGAAGAATCCACGGAGTGAACAAGTTCTGCACCGCCACGCATTGCGTAAAAAGAGAAACCGCCGGTGTAGCAGAACATATTCAGCACACGTCTTCCCTTGGAATAATGCTCCAGGAGAGAACGGTTGTAGCGTTGGTCCACAAAGAATCCTGTTTTTTGGCCTTTGAGCCAATCCACGTGGAATTTAAGTCCGTTTTCCAGTGCTATATTTGTCTCGAATTTGCCAATAATATAGTCATTTACCGGGTCAAGTTGAGCCTTAAATGGAAGTGTCGTTTCTGATTTATAGTAAACGTTTTTAATGCTGATGCCACTGAGTTTTGTGAGTGCCTCGGCAATCATTTTTCGGTGATAGTGCATACCGGGAGAGTGTGCTTGCAGCACGGCGGTGTTGCCATACACGTCTATCACAAGGCCGGGTAAAAAGTCGCCCTCACCATGCACTAACCTGAAAGCATCGTTGTCTTCACGGATGAGTTTCAGTGCAACACGCAGATTCAGCGCCTCCTGCAGACGTTCTTCGTAGAAAGCCGCATCTATGGTTCTATCGCTGAAATCAAGTATTCTCACTGCAATGCTGCCAATCTGGTAGTGTCCCGTGCCTATCAGCCTATTGTCTGAAGTAAAAACGTTTACCACATCGCCTTCCTCTATACCACTGTCAATCCGGTGGATAGCACCGGAGAATACCCATGGGTGAAAACGTTCAAGAGACTCTTCTTTGCCTCTTTTCAGATATATATTTTTATTCATTCTATTTTAAGAAAAATCTGTAGATATCGTTTGCGTTTGCGTAAATGAGTAGTGCAAAAAGAATTGCCATACCTACCATTTGTGCGTATTCAAGCACCTTCTCGCTTGCTGCTTTTCCCGTAATCATTTCCCAAAGCACAAACATGATGTGTCCGCCGTCAAGTGCCGGGATTGGCAAGATGTTCATAAAAGCGAGAATTACGGAAAGAAATGCCGTTATTTCCCAGAAAAGAAGCCAGCTCCAGGATTCAGGGAAAAGACTGCCGATGGCACCGAAACCACCAACACTTTGTGCACCTTCTTTTGTAAAAATGTATTTGAGAGAAGAAACGTATGTCACAAGTTTGTTTACACCATCTGAAATACCTTTTGGAAATGATTCAAAAAATCCGTATTCTCTGATGTGGATGTTGTAAACGTCTGTTGGCATCATAAATGTGAAGCCAAGTTTGCCTCCTTCTGTCGGTGTAGCATTGAGGGAGATGTTTTGTCCGTTTCTGGTTACGGTGAGTGTGCAATTTTTGCCTGCTTGTTCTTGAAGTGCAGGCATAAATTCAGTGTAAGAAGGGGTAGGTGTGTCGTTTATGGCGATAATTCGGTCACCGCTCTGCAGACCAGCTTTTTCTGCAGGGTCACCCGGCATAATGTCTTTTGCAACAACCGGCAGACGATAACTCATAAACACTTTTTTGTCTGCAATGCGGAGCAGGAAGTTATCAGGAATGGTGATAGTAACGGTGTCTGTGCCTCCACGTAAAACTTTCACTTCCTTAGCCTCGATTATATTCAGAATACTATTGTCGTCTCCGGCAGAAAGTTTTTTACCGTCTGCCATAAGTGGAATGTCGCCATCTTGGAAACCTATTTCGTGAGCTTCCTCTATATAGTCCATTCCGGCGTATGCATCCGTATATTCAATGTATTTTTCTCCCCAGCAGAAAGCAATGCCTGCATAAATTAAAATGGCAAGAATAAAGTTGAATAGTACACCGCCAACCATTACGAAAAATCTTTTCCAAGCAGGTTTTGAGCGGAAGTCCGTGGGGTGTGCTTCCTCTTTCATTTGCTCCGTATTCATGCTTTCGTCTATCATGCCGCCGATGCTTACGTATCCGCCGAGTGGAAGCCAACCGATTCCGTAAATAGTATCTTTCCATGATGCTTTTCCGGTTTTCAGAGTCTCTGCCTTAATAGCCTTAATCCTTTCCGCTTCTTCATCCTCGCTGAGGTTACGGCAGAAAAAGCTCCATTTGCCGGTACGAGGATCAAAGCGTGCTATTGAAAACCAAGGATTAAAGAAGAGATAAAATTTTTCTGCTCGGATGCCGAAAATTCGGGCGAACAAGTAGTGTCCGAATTCATGTATTATCACGAGTAGAGAGAGGGCTGCGATAAGTTGTACTGCTTTTATGAGGAATGTTTCCATTATTAGTTGTTATATTTCTACTGATAAAAAAAATTAAATATTGTTTGTAATTTCTTCTGCAATATTTCTTGCTTCGCTATTTGATGCCACATAATCTTCATACGTGGGACTGTCTATTCTTGTGGCTTTCTCAAGTGTCTGCATAATAGTGAAATAGATATCCGTGAATTTTATTTTCTCTTCCAGAAATGCTTTCACTGCTATTTCATTTGCGGCATTTATCACGCATGCGGTGTTGCCACCTTGCTTCAATGCATATTTTCCGAGTGTGATGCAAGGGAATCTGTCTTCATCCGGCTGCTCGAATGTGAGAGTAGGGTATTGAATGAAACTCAGTGGGGAGTCGCAGGTGGTAAGCCTTATCGTTTCGCCGAGTGCGTAGCGAATAGGCAGACGCATATCCGGCACACCGAGCTGTGCTTTCACTGCACCGTCGTTAAATTCAACCATAGAGTGTACTATGGACTGAGGGTGAACAATAGCGGTGATTTGTTCCGGTTTTACGTCAAAGAGCCAGCGAGCCTCTATTATTTCAAAAGCCTTGTTGAGCATAGTGGCGGAATCTATGGTGATTTTTTTACCCATGCTCCAATTCGGGTGATGGAGTGCGTCACTGAGAGTGGCATTTGCTATTTGCTCTTTTGTGAAAGTGCGGAAAGGACCACCTGAGGCAGTGATAATGATTTTTCTGATAGTGTTTCTATCTTCGCCTACAAGACACTGGTAAATTGCGGAGTGTTCGGAGTCGATAGGCAAAAGTTCGGATTTGCTTTCTGCAAGTGCTTTTGTGACGATGTCGCCTGCCACAACGAGTGTTTCCTTGTTTGCGAGTGCAATTTTTTTACCTGCTTTTATAGCACGGAGTGTTGGTGCAAGTCCGCTATATCCCACAGTTGCGGTAACAACGGTGTCGAATATGTCACTTTCCATAGCATCGTTTATTGCGTCTTGACCTGTAGCGGTTTTGATTCCGTATGGTGCAAGAGCATCACGGAGCTTGGCGTATTTGTTTTCGTCTGCTATTATAGCATACTGCGGACGGTGCTTTATTGCTTGACTGATAAGGTCATCAACACGACTTCCTGCAACCAAAATCGTTGCACGAAACATGTTTGGATATTGGCTGATAACGTCAAGTGTCTGACAGCCTATTGAGCCTGTGCTACCAAGGATTGCTATATTTTTTTGTTCCACTTTGTTCAATTTTTTTCATAACTCAAGGCACATACCTTGCAATTTGCAAAGGTAGCGAAATTTATTGAATTTTAGGGTACAAAATGTGGGTCAGATTCTATAAAAATATTAAAAAAAACGGCTTGAAGTGATTTTCAAGCCGTTTGGTATTATTTATTTGAGAAAGTTATTCGCCCATAGTGCGGAGCAATTCATCGTTGTCTGAGGTGCGTTCCATACGGTCTTGGATAAATTCCATTGCTTCAATGGAGTTGCGGTCTGAAAGGAAACGACGGAGAATCCACATTCTGTTAAGTGTAACTTCCGGCAAGAGAAGGTCATCGCGACGTGTGCTGGAAGCCATAATGTCAACAGCCGGGAAGATACGTTTATTGGAGAGTTTGCGGTCTAATTGCAATTCCATATTACCTGTTCCCTTGAATTCTTCAAAGATTACTTCATCCATCTTTGAACTTGTTTCCGTGAGGGCAGTTGCAATAATGGTGAGTGAGCCGCCGCCTTCAATGTTACGTGCAGCACCAAAGAAACGCTTTGGCTTCTGGAGCGCGTTTGCATCAACACCACCGGAAAGTATTTTGCCGGAAGCAGGAGATACGGTGTTGTAAGCTCGGGCAAGACGAGTGATAGAGTCCAAAAGAATAACTACGTCGTGTCCACATTCCACCATACGTTTTGCCTTTTCAAGAACGATGTTTGCAATTTTTACGTGTCTTTCTGCCGGTTCGTCGAATGTGGAAGCGATTACTTCCGCATTAACACTTCGCATCATATCTGTTACTTCTTCCGGACGTTCATCTATAAGGAGAATCATGATGTACGTTTCCGGGTGATTTTCTGCAATAGCGTTTGCAACATCTTTCAGCAAAATTGTTTTACCTGTTTTTGGAGGTGCTACGATAAGTCCGCGTTGACCTTTACCGATAGGTGCAAACATATCCACAACACGAGTGGAGATATTGCAACTTTTGCCGCTACAGAGGTCGAATTTTTCATCAGGGAAAAGCGGTGTGAGGTGTTCAAAAGGTACTCTGTCGCGGATAAATTCCGGTGAACGACCGTTGACACTGATGATGCTTGTCATCGGGAAATATTTTTCGCCTTCGTATGGCGGACGGATTCTGCATTGAACCACATCGCCTGTTTTGAGTCCGTTTGCTTTTATTTGCGGCTGAGTGAGATATACATCGTCAGGCGAACCGAGGTAGTTGTAATCGCTGGAGCGGAGGAATCCAAAACCTTCCGGCATCACTTCCAGGACGCCTTGTGCTTCTATAAGGTCCTCAAAATTGTATAGTTGCGGTTGCTGAACTTGCTGCTGGTTACGGTTCTTCTTGTTTTTCTTACCTTGTCCCGGGAGTGGCTGATTTTGCATTGTTCTTCCGGGTTCGGTAAGGGTGATAGGCCCTTGTGGCTGATTTTGCTCTTGCTGCTGATTTTGCTGCTGATTTTGCGGCAGATTTTGTGGAGTGTTTTGCTGATTGTTCTGCTGCTGTTGTGGCTGCTGACGCTGCTGATTGTTGTTCTGCTGCTGATTGTTACCGTTTTGCTGACGCTGATTGCGAGGAACAAACTGTTTGCCACCGTGTCTGAGTGGGAAGAAAGAGCCGAAGTCGCTGTCGCGGTTAGGATTAACGGCAGGAGCAGCCTCTTGTTCTTCCGGCTTGGCAGACGTCGGCTCCTCGGATTGTTTTGATTCCTCTTTATTTTCATCTTTATTTTCCGGTGCGGCAATTGTTTCCTGCACTGGTTTTGCATCATATTTTGTTTCTATCTCAGCGGGCTGTGGTTCTTTGCTGCCGGACTGTTGTTCAGTGGCAGGTTGTTCATCTTTTTCAGCTTTAGGCTTGCGACCACGTTTTTTAGGTTGTGGCTTTTCTTCTGCTTGCGGAGTTTGTTCATCCGGAGTAGCATCATTTTTTTGCTCGGGGGCAGAAGGTGCCGTTATTTCATTCTCGGAAGCCTTTTCATCATTTTTTTGTACTTTAGGTCTTCCGGGTCGTTTTTTGTCTTTGTTTTGACTGTCTGCATTGGCATCCTTGCTTTTCACCTCCTTATCTTTTTTTTGTTTTTTTTCTGTTTTGACAGTAGATGCGGAAGCGGCAGCATGGTCCTCTGCTTGTTTGTCAAGGATTTGATAGATAGTTTCTTGTCTTTTAGCAGGGTCAAATTTTTTTATGCCCATAGATTGTGCCACAGCTTGGAGATTGGCATCTTCCATTGCGGCTAATTCATTGATATTGTACATAGTTTCGTTTCTGCATAGTCACATTAAGGTTAAAGCCTAATGTGGGTGCAATAATGAAATTAATAATATAAAAATGTATTTTCAGAATGAGTTTTGTTCTTTCGACGTATTTACTGATTTGCGACTATTGCCGCTAATAGAATGTTTTGTCTTAAAAACTTGAATGGAGTCTATTGTTTTGCTTTTTTGCAAGGTATGAGAAAAAACTTAATAGAGAGAATTTCCTTGCTTTTGCTCTGCAAATTTACGTTACTTTTTTTAATTCCGCAAATTTTTTACGTAAAAGTTGGTGTAGTGCTGAGAAAATAGAAATAAACAGGGAAATAAATAATCCCTGTCTCAGTTATGTGAAACAGGGATTGTACAATTTTTTTTTAAGTTGTGTTATGAAATAGTTTCTAATATGCAAAGATAAATCCTGCGGAAAATGTTTTGAAGCCCGGTCCTTTTGTGTCACGCAGGACGTCCATAGGACTGTATTTGGCATAAATGCCGAAATTTGAGTTAAGGCTTATAATACCTATTAAATCCACTGTGAATTTATTATGTCCAATATGATTTGTGCTTTCTTTCACCTCATTGCCTTCTGCGTTCACCCATGATGATGAAAGGCTTGCATGGCCGTTGTAGTTGAGGATTGCACCTGCAGAGATGGAAAATTTGGAGCGGTTGTGTCTGTCGTTTTTGAAACTGTGCTTATAAAGGATAGGGAAACCTAAAGAAAATACTTTCAGTCGTGAATATTTTGGTCGGCAACCATCCGGGTAACCGTCAAATGCAATGCCTCCATCGTTGGTTGAAATGAAACGAGTACCTTTTGTTGAACGATAATTACGCCAGTCAAGTCCCATACCTATAGAGAGGAAATTTTTGTGAGCTTTGTCGCTGAAGCGAACTGCAACCATATTGAGCCAGGATATTTCAAAGGATTTGCTCATTTCCACGTCCATTGCTTGCGGCATACCCGGTGCGGTGACAAAACCGAACATCAGTCCGTTTGAAATTGCAGTGGAAGTGCCTTCGCAGTCTCTGCTCCATGGAGAAACAAACATCTGGTGTGACGTAATAGTGGCATTTTCAGAGAATTTTTCTTCGTATGTGGAGATAAAAGTGGAGTCTGTGTCCGTTCCTTTTATGGATACTTTTACTCCGGCTTTGTCTTCCGTGATTACGATGTTTTTTGGATTTTTAACGGTGAGAATTGTGTCGTTTTTTGCAATTTCCTGTGCTGAAGCGGCGGTGCTGATTAAAAGTGCCGCTAATATATAAATGTGTTTCATTGAAGTAGTTTTAATTGTTAGAAATTGAGAGTAATGCCGGCGGAGATGTTTTTCACTTTTGGTCCATATCCGTTTTGGAACATTTCCATAGGAGTATATTTTACGTAAGCTGCAACGGAAGATGTGAAGCCGATAGCTGCTGCTAAATCTACTGTGACAGGACGTTGGTGAAGACCTTTATATGTTTCTTCCTGATATTTATTACCATTGCGATATTTGCTGCTTGCTATGGTGTATGTGTTGAAATTGGCAATAGCTCCTACGGATATGGCAAATGAGCGGTAGATTTTTTGTGTGAACAGTACGGGAATCTGGAAATAAAAAGATTGTATGCGTGAACTGCAATCCTTTTGCTCCTCAGTTACCGGAACTACGCGGAGAACTCTGTCACTACCTGATGCAAGCAAGTGGCTGCTTTTAACGGAGAATTGCTTGAATCCGAAACCTACACCGGTGCTGATTGAAAATCCTTGGCAAGTTGGAGAGTAGGTGATGCCTCCGAGTTGTCCGATACCTAATTCTATAGATGTGGAAAGGGCGTCATTTCCGGAAACGGGAGCTGTGATGCCGAAGAAAATATTTTTAGCCAAATCGTATTCGATTTTTTCACGCTTTCTATTTGTGGTGGAAAACGGAAAATTTGTGATGATGTTCAGCTCGTTCACTTGAGTGGTGTCAGACTGAGTGAGCTGATACTCGTAGATGTAATCTTTTTTCTCCTTAGTGCCGTTAACGGTGATTATGCTTGAGCCGGCAGGAGTTCGCTGAATGGTTATTTGGTTGGCGTTGTTTATAACCTTTACGGTATCTGTGCTGAGATTGTTATCATCTGCTATTGCAGTTGCAGCAATGGCTAAGAAAGCCGCAGAAATAAGATAGTTCATAATTCGTTTATTTTATCATTGTAGAAATTTTGTCTTTTGTAATAGAACCTTCAATATAAATAAGGTTTATTTTGTCGCCGCCTGTAGGCTTTTGGTTGAGATAAATTATGTGTCTGTTTCGTTTATGTGCCGGTTGGAGTGAATAGATGCCGAGGTAAAGCATACCTTTTTTATAAGAAACGGTTTTTTCCACGGCTTTAGCTCCGTCTGCCACCACGAGAGGCTCAATAAAGTCTGCTTCTTCCGGCTGTCCTGTTATACGCAGCGTGCGAATGAGGTAAATACCTTGCTCAATCAGGTCATCATTCCCTTGAATCATACTTTCAGCCGCTGCCGGGTTGTCGTGATATCTGCCGCCAAACACTTTTTCAATGTTCAGTCCGGTCTGTGCATTTGCTGCCATAATGCTTGCTGACACAGTTATTATAAATATGAGTAAATTTTTCATTCGAAAATATTTAAATTGTGAAGTGCTGATTTCCAACACTTCGTGT
>JBJECR010000034.1:0-19522 GCA_051871275.1 Muribaculaceae bacterium
ACACGAAGTGTTGGAAATCAGCACTTCACAATTTAAATATTTTCGAATGAAAAATGACATAAATATTAAGTTTGGAAAACGAGTAATAGAATTGCGAAAAACAAAAGGTATTACTCAAGAAGAATTAGCGTATGGCTGTGATATTCAGCGTTCATATATGGGTGTTATAGAACGCGGTGAAAAAAGTGTAACTCTTAATACTATTGAAAAAATTGCAGCAGGTTTGGAAATATCCATAATTGAATTAATGTCTTTTTGAAAAACATCTAATTATGAAAAATTGGGAAAAATTTGAAAAGGAATGTGCTGAATACCTTCAAAATAAATATTCAGACCAAAATATAAATTTTGAATTGAAAGGTGGATTTATATCTAATTCAAATGATATTATTGCCACAAAAAATGGAAAAGAATTGTTTGCAATAGAATGTAAGATGAGTCAATCTCAGTGCGGACAGTTTGTTTTGGAAGCAAACAAAATAAATAAAAAATTCATTTTTTCAGATAAGAATAAAACTCCTCTCGATAAATATGCAAAAGCAATTATAAGAGAGATGAATAATAATTTTGAATTATGCTTATCCTCCGGCAAAGATTTACCTATTGAAGAAAAATTGATAAGCAAATGGATTAAAAATTACTATTTTAATTTCAAGAAAACACAGTTTTGCATCACTAAAAGCAAAACTGAATATATCATTTTTCCTATAGAAAAGTTTGATAAATATTTCACTTTCAGTGCAATGTATAGAATGAAAAAGAGTGGTTCTTCAAATCCAAGCACCAAAAATATTGCTGAAATTGAAAAATTATTGAAGATAATAGACGTAAATGCAAAAATTGAAATTATAAAAGATGAATACTATGCAATAATCAATACTTACAAAGATTTATTGATAATAAACGGAGATAATTATAGATACCAATTAAAAAGAGAAAAAGAAAAATTCAAAATTAGAAGATTATCGAATACTTCACACTCAAATTTTATAGTTTCTATAAAACTAAAACATTCAAAGCAGAGTAAAAATAATTTGAAAATGTTTGAAAAATCATTGTCTAATCAAATAAAGTAGGTATATAAGACTCTGATTTTTTTCCATCCAGAGTATTTTTAATTTCCAATAAAATATACTGCAAAACATCTACTACAACAGAGTTTCCTAATTGCTTGTAAGCCTGATTTTTATTTGAAGATAACTTAAAAGTATCCGGATATCCCATAAGTCTCGCACATTCACGAGGATGCAATTTTCGTGGCTTGCCATTTATAAGATAGCCTCCTGTTTTAGCAAATACACCTCCTCCGTAAGCGGAAAAAGTGATAGCTATACCTTTTGCACTATATATTCTCTCCCCTTGTCCTCCCTTATTAACAATACCTAACCTTATAGACTTGTCACTATACGTATTATCCACAATACCATTGTAAAATATATCACTTCTATTAACTATAAGGTCTTTAGTAAAAATATCATCTAAAAGAAAATCTTCCACATGTCTTGTGAGCTTAAAAGGCTTTGGAAAAGAAAAATATTTGTCATTTATATCATCACGGAAACAAACCATATATATTCTTTCCCTTTTTTGAGGTATGCCATAATCTACTGCATTAAGAACATCATAATGAAAAGAATAGCCAAGTTCATTCATTGTTGCTTTTATAACTGCAAGAGTACGTCCATTATCATGTGTTGAAAAATTTTTTACATTTTCCATAAATACTACTTTAGGACGTTTTTCCTTAACTATTCTTGCTACATCAAAAAAAAGTGTACCTCTGCTATCATTAAAACCAAGTCTTTTTCCACTTATGGAAAATGCCTGACATGGAAATCCTGCACATACTATATCATGATTAGGTATATCTTTTTCATTTACCTTTGTTATATCTCCTTCAGGCAATATTTTAAAATTTTCTTTATAAACTTCTTGTGCATATTTGTCCCATTCATTTGCATATACACACTTTCCACCCATTGACTCTAATGCTATATGAAATCCGCCTATTCCGGCGAATAAATCAATAAAAGTATAATTATCAAAAAGTGAATTGCTAACAGCTATCATATATAAATGCTTATGAAAGGCTTAAAAAAAATTTTACATTAATAATTTTTTTTATATAATGCAAAGTTACAAATATTTTCAAATAAAACCTTGTTAATAACTGTAGAAAACTGTGTTGATAATGTTCAAATAACTTTTAAAGAGTTTTTAATAAAAAATACTTGACTTTTACGACATAAAAAACATAATAAAACACTTAAAATAAGATGCAAAAAAGTTAGCATAAAGTTATTAAAGGCATTTTAAACGAATTTTTATCAAGTTATTAACTAAATAAGTCACAACAAATTATTAACTTTGCAGTTATAAACAGTATGTTAATAACCTACATAATGCTTTAATACATAATGCTTAAGTATGTTTATAAATTGTAAATTATGTACTTTCTTATATTAATAACTTAATATGCAAGTATTTAAGCAAAAAGTTATATAGGTTTTTAACAGCTATTATTATTAATGCTTAAAATTTATTTTTTGAAAAAATTAAATTTTTATATAAAATAAAATGAATGTTGAAAAAGGCTCTGAAGAAGTAACTTCAAAAAAGTCTATGGATTTGAAAGAAGAAATATTAAAGCTTAAAAAAGAAAAAAACGCTGTAATACTTGCACACTATTATCAGAAAGGTGAAATACAAGATATAGCAGACTATATTGGTGACAGTCTTGCACTGGCACAGATAGCTTCCACTCTGGATAATCCTATAATAATGCTTTGCGGTGTTCACTTTATGGGTGAAACGGCAAAAATATTATGCCCGGACAAAAAAGTGCTTGTGCCGGATATGAATGCAGGCTGCTCTCTTGCAGACAGCTGCAAGGCTGAAGATTTTGAAGCTTTTTTGAAGGATTATCCTAATCACGTAGTGATTAGCTATGTTAATACTTCTGCAAAAGTGAAAGCACTGACGGATATAGTGGTGACTTCTTCAAATGCTCGCAAAATTGTGGAATCACTTCCGGAAGATACAAAGATTGTTTTTGGTCCGGATAGAAATCTTGGTAACTATATAAATAGCATCACAGGTAGAAATATGGTGCTGTGGAATGGTGCTTGTCATGTTCACGAGCAATTTTCAGTGGAAAAATTAGTGGAACTTAAAAAAGCTAACCCTGATGCAAAGGTGCTTGCACACCCGGAATGTAAAAAAGCAGTGCTTATACTTGCAGATGTGGTAGGTTCTACTGCTGCATTGCTCAAATATGCAATAGAAAGCGACAGCAAACGTTTTATAGTGGCTACGGAAAGCGGTATTCTTCATGAAATGCAGAAAAAATGCCCGGGTAAGGAATTTATACCTGTTCCTGCTATGGATTCCACTTGTGGCTGCAACGATTGCAATTTTATGAAACTCAACACTCTGGAAAAACTTTACAAAGTGCTTAAAGACGAAAGTCCTGAAATCACTGTTGATAAAGAAATTGCAGAAAGAGCTGTGTTACCTATTAGAAAAATGCTTGAACTTAGTTAATTATTTATATAATAATATAAGGGTTGCATTTTTAGTAAAGAAGTTAGTTTTTCAACAGTAATTACATATTATGTATATAAATAAAAAAAATAGTAAATAATAAAAATAATACATATAAAAATGGAATACAATCACAGAGAGATAGAAAGCCGCTGGCACGAATATTGGAAGAAAAATGAAATATATAAGGTAGTGGAAGACAAATCCAAACCTAAATTTTATGTTTTGGATATGTTTCCTTATCCTTCAGGTGCCGGACTTCACGTAGGACACCCTCTCGGTTACATAGCATCAGACATTTATTCAAGATATAAAAGACTTAAAGGTTTCAATGTGCTTCACCCTATGGGTTATGATGCATACGGTCTGCCTGCAGAGCAGTATGCTATCCAGACCGGACAACACCCTGAAGTAACTACCAAACAAAATATTGCTCGTTACCGCTCACAGCTGGACAAGATAGGTTTCTGCTACGACTGGAGCAGAGAACTCAAAACTTGTGATCCTGAATTTTACAAATGGACTCAGTGGGCATTTATAGAAATGTTTAATCACTATTATGATAAAGATAGTGACAAAGCAGAGCCTATAGAAAAACTTATTGCAAAGCTTGAAAAAAGCGGTACTGCGGAAATAAATGCTGCTTGCACAAAAAATGTAAATATCATAGCAGAAGAGTGGAAAGCAATGGACGATAAGGCAAAGAGTGATTTGCTTATGAACTATCGTCTGGCTTACCTTGGAAACACTATGGTGAACTGGTGTCCGGAACTCGGCACAGTGCTTGCAAACGATGAAGTGAGCGAAGGACTTTCTATCCGTGGTGGTTTCCCGGTAGAGCAAAAACTTATGTATCAGTGGTGTTTGAGAGTTTCCGCTTATTCACAGCGACTCCTTGACGGACTGAACGAGATAGACTGGACTGAATCACTGAAAGAAACACAGCGTAACTGGATAGGTCGCTCGGAAGGTGCTGAAATGCGTTTCAAAATTGATGGCAGCGATGTGGAAATGGAAATTTTCACAACTCGTGCAGACACTGTTTTCGGAGTAACCTTCATGGTACTTGCTCCTGAAAGCAAATATGTGGATATGATTACAACTCCGGAATGTCGCAAAGAAGTAGATGAATACATTGCTTCCATAAAGCACAAAACGGAGCGTGAACGTATGATAGACAAAAAAGTGAGCGGTGTTTTCACAGGTGCGTATGCTATCAATCCTCTCAGCGGAAAAAAAATACCTGTATGGGTAAGTGACTATGTACTTGCAGGTTATGGTACAGGTGCCATTATGGCAGTACCTGCACACGACAGCCGTGACTATGCTTTTGCACGCCATTTTAATCTTCCTATCATTCCACTTATTGAAGGTGCAGACGTAAGCGAAGAATCATTTGATGCAAAAGAAGGTATTGTGATGAATTCTTCTTCAGATGAACTTAATCTGAACGGACTTACAGTGAAAGAAGCTATAGCTGCCACTAAAGTTTTTATAGAAAAGAAAGGTATAGGTAAAGTTAAAGTTAATTACCGTCTTCGTGACGCTATTTTCAGCCGTCAGAGATACTGGGGTGAACCATTCCCTGTATATTATAAAGATGGTATTCCAACAATGATGGAACTTAAAGACCTTCCTCTCCTTTTGCCGGAAGTAGATAAATATTTGCCAACGGAAACAGGCGAACCTCCACTGGGACGTGCTAAAAACTGGAAAACTCCGGAAGGCTATCCTATTGAACTTAACACTATGCCGGGTTTTGCAGGTTCTTCCGCATACTATTTGCGATACATGGATCCTCGCAACAATGATGCACTCGTATCCAAAGAAGCAGATGAATACTGGCGTAATGTGGACCTTTACATAGGTGGAACCGAGCATGCTACAGGTCACCTTATTTATAGTCGCTACTGGAATAAATTCCTCTACGATATAGGCTATGTTTGCGAGCAAGAACCCTTCAAGAAACTCATAAATCAAGGTATGATTCAGGGTTTCAGCAGTTTTGTGTATCGCATCAAAAACAGCAACACCTTTGTTTCATACAACCTTAAAAAGGACTATGACACAACGGAAATACATGTGGATATAAACCTTGTGGATGGTGATGTGCTGGACACTGAAGGCTTCAAAGCATGGCGTCCGGACTTCAAAGATGCGGAATTTATCCTTGAAGATGGAAAATACATCGTGGGTCACGCTGTGGAAAAAATGTCTAAATCCATGTTTAATGTTGTTAATCCCGATGATATTGTAGATAAATATGGTGCAGACACACTCCGCCTATATGAAATGTTCCTCGGTCCGCTGGAACAGAGCAAACCATGGGACGTGAAAGGTATAGACGGTGTAAACCGCTATCTCAAAAAACTTTGGGGACTTTTCTATAAAGGTGATGAACTCCAAATAGGCGATGCAGAGCCTACTGCTGAAGAACTCAAGTCACTCCATAAACTTATAAAGAAAGTAAGTTTTGATATTGAAAACTTCTCATACAACACTGCTATCAGTGCATTTATGATTTCGCTGAATGAACTTACACAGCTCAAGTGCACTTCACGCAAAATTATGGAGCAATACCTGATTGTCCTTGCACCGTTTGCACCGCACATTGCGGAAGAACTATGGCATGTACTTGGTAATGAAACCACTATCTGCGATGCACAGTGGCCTGAATACAACGAAGAATATCTCAAAGAATCCACTATTAAAATAGCTGTTTCATTTAATGGCAAAGCACGTTACACCATCGACGTTCCTGCAGAAGCATCTAAGGAAGAAGTGGAAAAAGCAGCAATCAGCCATGAAAATGCAGCTAAGTGGATTGAAGGTAAAACAATACGCAAAGTGATTGTTGTGCCGGGCAAAATTGTGAATATAGTAGTACAATAATTTGTTAATAATCACGTTATTAATAATAATATACTTATCGTAAACTGATGTCGGAAAAGTTAAATAGAATAGTGTTTGCCACAAATAATCCTCACAAACTGGAAGAAATCCGGAATATTGTGAAGGGTGAGGTGGAAATATTGTCACTTGCAGACATAGGTTGCGATGTAGATATACCGGAAAATGAACCAACACTTGAAGGTAATGCCCTGTCTAAAGCAAGATTTATAAAAGAAAAATTCGGTTACGACTGTTTTGCAGACGACACGGGACTTGAAGTGGAGGCACTCGGAGGGCAGCCCGGAGTACATTCCGCAAGATATGCACCCGGCACAAGCCATGATTCGCAAGCCAATATGAAGTATTTGCTTGAAAACCTTAAAGATAAGAGCAATCGCAAAGCACGATTCAAAACTGTGATTGCACTTATCTGTGAAAGCAAAGAAACACTGGTGGAAGGTATTGTGGAAGGCGAAATTCTCAGTAGCCCGAGAGGTGAAGGAGGATTCGGCTATGACCCGGTTTTCAAACCTGCAGAAAGCAGCAAAACATTTGCTGAAATGAGCGGTGAAGAAAAAAACAAGATATCACATCGCGGAAGAGCAACAGAAAAATTACTGAAATTGATAATAAAATAATATAAAAAAACATCGCACAAATATATGATACGCAAACTGTCACTACTATTAGTTATTTTATTTCCATTCGTAGTCAAATCACAGCAGATGACGGGAAGTTGGGAAGTTTTTAACGTATATAACTCCGTTGATAACGTTCTTGAAACCCCGGACAGATTGTACTACATTTCTTCCGGAAGTTTGTATTACTATGATGTAGCAAACGAAGAATCCGTAACAATGACAATCCAAAACGGACTCAATGACACGGATATATTGAACATCTACTATAATGCAGCACAGAAATATCTTCTTTTGGCATATTCCAACGGTAATATAGATTTGATTTACGATAATGGAGACATAGTGAATATGAGTGACATAAAAGATGCCGTAATGTCCACGGAAAAAACTATCAACAACGTAATTTTCTCCGGTGATAATATTTATGTTTCCACAAACTTCGGTATAGTGATTTTTGACGGCAAAAAGCATCACGTTATCCAGTCCGGTATTTATGGAACAAACATAGATTTCTTTACACAGGTAGGTGATTATCTCGTGATAAAGAAAAGTGACGGTTACCTCTATTATTTGTCTGCTTCAAGCAAAATAAATGTGCTGGACAATTTCAAACCATTATACACTGATGATGCTAAAAAAAACAAAGCTTCATATTCAGCTTATAAGTCAGGCGTAGTGGTGAATGACAATACAATAATTGCATGCACAAGTCCAAGTACATCTAAAGTGCAAGTGAGAAAATACACTTTTGATTTTGCAAAAGAAAAATGCACTTCTTCACTCTTTACAAGTACAAGTTATTCCACACATTATCCGCAAAATTGGAGTGGAGGATATTACGTGACAGACGGTACTAATTTGCTCCTCATTGATAAAGAAGGAAATAAAATTTCCGAAAGTGCTTTACAAACGGAAATAGCAGGACAAAAAATAGCCTTTTATGAAAGTTCGGAAAAAGTTTGGGCATGCGATGCTAATGGTATTGCAAGGTATGACCTTTCCGGTGAAAGCCTTACTGTGCTTAATGACAAATTCAAACCGGGTAACCTCTCTCTTTTCTCTATAGACTATTTAAGACCGGACTTTGAAGGAAATATTTATATGACAGTTCGTTGCACAATGAGATTATTTCCTCATGCTGATGGTTATAAATCAATAACAAAGGTGAATAGAATAAATATTGATGGTACTATAGAAGATATCACATCTTCAGATTTTACTTATGCTTATGGTAATATTCATCCAAATACGGATTTAAGTTCAAATACATCTATTTGTCCTCATCCAAGTAAAAAAGGAGTGTATTACGTCACAAATTTCTTTGAAGGTATAATGAAATTTCAAGATAATCATCATTTGTATTCATATACTTCACAAAATTCCGTAATACCTAATCCATGGGGTTATTATGCGGCAGATGCTACATTTGACAGCAAAGGTAATATGTGGGTTATGGGTAATAATTCCATGACTATTATGTGTCTTCCGGCAGATAAGGTAGATAATGAAACCACTACTGTAGATGATTGGAAAGGTTTGGCAGTATTTTCAAGAAGCCATGATGGTATGATTATTGCTTGCAAAAAATCTAATTTTGTGTTAGTTATTTCAAGTATTGAGGATAATAGTCCAATTCATTTCTATAACACCAAAGGTACGGATTCTTTTGATGATGATGAATATAAGGCAGTAAGTACTTTTATAGACCAGGATGGCAAGCAATTCAGTATCTATCAGATGCACTATCTTTTTGAAGCAAGTGATGGTAAAGTATGGGTTGCTACAGATGATGGTGTTTTTGAAATTCCAAACGTGGAAGAAACTGCTAACTCCGGTAAGGTAGTGAGAATAAAAGTGCCGAGAAATGATGGTACAAACCTTGCAGACTATCTCCTTTCAGGTCAATATGTTTTGGGAATTGACGAAGATAGTTCAGGCAGAAAGTGGATTACTACTCGCGACAGCGGTGTTTATCTTGTGAGCAGTGACGGTACGGAAATACTCCAAAACTTTACTAAAGACAATTCCGTATTCACTACTAATAATATTCACTGCGTGTCATGCAGCAAGGTGTCAAATGCCGTGTATTTCGGTGCTGAAGGTATGCTTTACAAGTACAACGCCACTGCAGCTCCTGCAGCGGAAGATTATAGCGAAGTGATTGCTTATCCTAATCCTGTTCGCCCCGACTATTCAGGCTGGATTACTATTAAAGGTCTTATGGATAATTCACTTGTAAAAATTGCAGATGCGGCAGGAAATGTTGTTTTCCAAACAACTTCTGAAGGTGGTATGGCAATATGGAATGGTTGCAACCTTTCCGGTGAAAGAGTTCGCACAGGTGTTTACTATGTGTTTGCATCACAGTCCGGTGAAGGAATTTCCACTTCCGCTGCCGTGACAAAAATATTGGTAGTAAAATAATGAATCTGAAATACGTTGACGATACAGATAAGTCTTACGGACTTGCAGGCGTAGCCGTAAGCATGTTTATATACGAAAGTGATGAATTTATTTCATCACTTTCGCTTGATGGTGAAGACGAAATAAGTTTCGTACCGGAATTTTTCGTTGCAGCAAACACGGATTTTTCACCAAAAAGTGTTTGGGCTTATCGTCTGAAGCAATATGAAATGTTTATAGCCATGACGTGTGGAAACTATCTCTGCCGTCAGTTGGTGCTGAATAAAAAGTCTGTTGACCCTTTTGCAAAGGCGGAACTGCGGAAAATCATCGTTGAAGAAGGCAAAAATGAGTGCAGTCTCGGTGATGATGAAATAGACGGCATTTTCAATAAAGGCTATTCAAATATGCAGAAAGTTTTTTCTCACCCCGGTGTGCAGACCGTTGTTAAAAAATTTGCCGGAAAATTAGCTGAAATGCGTCAGCTTTCACATGATGATATAATTGCACTTTTGCACGCATTGCAAAGCTTGTAGCAAACAATATTAGAAAATAAAGTGAATATATCCATATTTGTTTTGGTTATGTTCATATATTTTAGTATTTTGTAATAAATGGAAACAACACAAAAGAAACTTGACTGGTTAGGTATAGCAAGAGGTATAACTATTATTCTTGTTTTAACTCATCATACACAATTAGTGGATAAAAACACCGGTGAATGTTTTGAATTTTGTACCACTATAGGTGATTTATGTGTTCCATTCAGAATGGCACTGTTTATTTTTATATCCGGTGGACTTCTATATCTTAGTCGTATAAGTAAAAATTGGAGCGTAAAGGATTTATATATAGATAAAGCAAAGCGGCTTTTAGTTCCGTTTGTATTTTTCGTGACGGTTTATTTTGGAATGAAACTTCTTTTCAGTGGTTTCGTGAAGACACAATCTGATTTTACAATAAGGTTTTATTTGGAATCTTTTGTGTATTACAAGGAGCATCCGTCTTTTACATTATGGTTTTTGGCAACGCTTTCTACTTTTATGCTCATGTATCCGTTGTTCCGTTTTTTATGCCGGAAAGTGACGTATATGTGCGGATTTTTAGTGTTTTGCATTGCTTTTTATTTTGTAGATTTATTTGAGTACGTTCCAAACGTATTTAATTTGGCAAAGATAAATTTGTACCTCGTATTCTTTTTCTCCGGTATATTCTTTTTCCGCTATAATCTTTATAAATATCTGGATTCATACGTTGCACTAATTGCTTCAACAGCAGTTTATGTTTTGTCTTATTATTACATGGGAGAAAATCTTATAGCATCTTTTTCAGGCATCTTTATGATGTGTTCATTGTCACAAATATTGGCGAGATACGTGCCTAATTTGTTTTCATCTTTCCGAGATAATATTTATCAGATTTACTTGATGTCTATGATATTCCAGGGTTTTGTAGAACTTGTACTTTGGAAGAAATTGTTTTACAACGAAGATTTGGTGCTATTCTTTTATGTGCTGAATATTCTCTCGGGCATAATTTTCCCGATGCTTGTTGTTAAAGTGGTGGAAAAATGTCCTGTAAAGATTGTCAGAATGTGTTTCGGACTGAAATAATCACACATTTTTCTTATAGCTTTTTATAGCCCAAAAGCATACTATAGCGGCATAGATGCAGAGTGCCGTGAAGTCGTGCATCAGGTGCAGGAGTGTGCTGCCCTTAAGGTATATGCACCTCATGGCTTCTATATAGTATCTCAGCGGGTTCACTGTGGTGATGGCTTGTGCCCATTCCGGCATGCTGCTTATAGGTGTGAGGAGTCCGCTAAGAAGGATAAATATCACCAGGAAGAAAAACATCACCAGTGCGGCTTGCTGAGTGGTGTCCGAATAGTTTGATATTATAAGTCCGAATGAGGACACTATAAGCGTGAAAACAGTGGAAAAAAGAAATATAAGCAGTATGTTTCCCGCCGGAACAAGCCCGAAAATAGCCCATGCTAAAAACATGGCATAGCACAGAATCACTATTCCTATACACCAGTAGGGTATCAGTTTGGAGAATATAAATTCCAATTTGCTCACGGGTGTAACGTTTATCTGCTCTATTGTGCCTTTTTCTTTTTCCAGCACAATGTTCAGTGCAGGCAGGAAACCCACTATAAGGATAAGAAGCATACCTATCAGTCCCGGAATCATGTATGCTTTATAGTCCAGTTCAAGGTTATAAAAGTAGCGTGGAGAAACGTCGAGGTGTGCAAGTGTGGTCTGCATGGCATCAAGTCCGGCTTCTTCACGCAATTGTGCGGAATAGTCTGCTATTATTTGCGAGAGATAAGACGTTCCCAGTCCGGCTTTAACTCCGTTTACGGCATTTGCGGAAATAAGCACGAGGCTACTACCTTCGCGGACAAGGTTTTTCTCGAAATCAGGCTCTATTTCTATGATAAAATCGCTGTTTCCGGCTTCTATGGTGTGCAGAGCGTTGCCGTAAGTGTTTTGCGTGTCATAGACCTTAAAATACGTGGAGGCGTTTATTTTCTGTACCAGTCGTGAAGACCAAGCGGAGCGGTCGTTATCCACAACGGTTACTTTCAGGTTTGTTACTTCCTGTGTGGCGGCACGAGGCATAATGTTTATCATACCTAATGGGAGGAGGACAAACACCACCGGCAGAATGATGTTTCGCATCATTTGCTTGAATTCTTTTTCTATGAGGAAGACTAGAGTCATATCAGAGCCTTGTTTTGAAAAGTTTCCATGATACAATCAGCAGAGTTACTGCCATAAGTGCCAGAATAAGCGTTTCTTTAATCACGTATTTCATTTCTACACCTTGTATCATCAGTTTTCTTGCCACGGAAATATACCACCGTGCAGGCACTATTGCGGATACTCGTTGCAGTGCTTCCGGCATACTTTCTATCGGAAAGGCAAGCCCGGAAAGATAGACCGTTGGCACTATCAGGAGCAGTGAAAGGAGCATTGCAGCAAGTTGGCTGTTGACGCAGGTGGATATGAACAGTCCCAGCAAGAGTGCTACGAGGATATAGAGCAGTGTTATGGCTGCAAAACCTGCTAAACTACCTGCCACGGGAATATTAAGCAGCACGGCGGAGAGAATAAGTATTGTGGCGAAATTTATGCAGGAAATAACTAAGTAGGGGATTAGTTTGGACACCACTATCACTATTGGCGGCAACGGTGATGACAGCAGCACTTCCATTGTACCTATCTCTTTTTCTTTCACTATTGCTATACTCGTCATCATAGCACAAATAAGCATAAGTATAAGTCCTATCACACCCGGCACAAAATTGTATTCGCTCAGGCTCTGAGGATTATATAGCATCCTTGTGACAGGAATAATATTCAGTCCTGTTTGCTTTCCGGTTTTGGAGGCAAGTTCCGCTCCTGCGGAGGCAAGAATATTCTGTGCGTAGCCTGTCCGCATAGATGCCTGATTCGGCTCGCTGCCATCGGCTATAATCTGCACCTTTGCAGTGCCGGAGTGGAGAAGTTCATCGCTGAAATTGTCGCTGAAAACTATCACTATTTCAGCCTCATTAGAGAGTAAAAGTCGCTCTATATCTTCGTATCGCTTTACGTCTTCCCGGAGAATGAAATAGGCATTGCTGCTGAAACGTTGCTTTATTTGTGACGTTATTTCATCTTTTGAATAGTCCAGGAAAGCCACGCGAGTGTTTTTCACCTCCGTTGTGATGGCGAAGCCGAAAAGAATTATCATCACGATAGGCATCACGAGCAGTATGAGCATAGTTCTCCTGTCACGGAATATGTGATAAAATTCTTTTTGAACAAAGGATAGAAATTGTTTCATCTTGTTAGTTTCTTTTTGCACTGCGTGCGAGTTTCAGAAATACGTCATACATTGTTTCCACTCCAAAAGTTTTTTTCAAACCCGCAGGGCTGTCAAGTGCTTTTATTTGCCCGTCAACCATTATGGACACTCTGTCGCAGTATTCCGCTTCGTCCATATAGTGAGTGGTCACAAAAACTGTTATTCCGCGGTCTGCAGCACGATAAATGAGTTCCCAAAACTGCCTGCGTGTGATTGGATCCACGCCACCTGTCGGCTCGTCTAAAAACACTATTTTGGGATTGTGGAAAATACTCAGTGAAAAAGCGAGTTTTTGCTTCCAACCGAGCGGCAGAGATGCCACAAGGGTATTTTTAACGTCAAGCATATCCAGTTCGCTCAGTATTTCCTCGCAGCGACTCTTTATTTCCGCCTTTTTCATGCCGTAAATGCCACCGAATACTCGCATATTTTCATAAACTGTCAGGTCGCCGTATAGCGAGAATTTCTGACTCATATAGCCTATGTTTTTTTTTACGTTTTCCGCCTCATGGTAAACGTCGTAACCGGCAACTGTGGCACTGCCTTCGCTTGGCTTGCTGAGTCCGCAGAGCATACGCATGGCTGTTGTCTTTCCGGCACCGTTTGCTCCCAAAAAACCGAATATTTCTCCTTCACGGACATCAAAAGAAATATGGTCCGTGGCAGTGAAATCGCCAAATTTTTTGGTGAGATTATCAGCGTGGATTACGTAGTTATCTTTCATTTGCTTTGTTCATTAGCGACATAAAACAGTCTTCTATATTCGGCGTGGTTTTTGTCACGCATATATTTGTGTGATTTTTTGCCGTGAGTGCGGCTGCTATGGCTTCTTTGCAGGCATTATTTGCCACGGTGACGTGAAACGTTTCGCCAAAGGAAAATGCAGTGTGAACTTCCGGAATGGAGCGTAAATCGTGGAGCAGGCGGTGCATATCGTCGCTTTTCACGGAGAGAATATTTTCATCGTATTCGCTGATAATACCTGCAGGCGAGTTTATCTTGAGGATATTTCCGCTCTGCATAAGTGCTATCCTGTCGCATTGCACGGCTTCGTCCATGTATGGTGTGGAAACAATTATCGTGATGTCGTTGTTATTTTTCAGTTTGGCTAACATATCCCAAAATTCTTTTCTGGAAACGGGATCCACGCCGGTGGTGGGCTCATCAAGGAAAAGCACTTTCGGTGAATGGATAAGTGCACAGCAGAGTGCGAGTTTTTGCTTCATGCCACCGGAAAGTTTACCGGCTTTGCGAGTTTTGAATGGCTCTATCTGCTTGTAAATATCTTCCACAAGGTGATAATTCTCGCTTATGCTCGTACCGAAAATCGTGGCAAAGAAATTCAAGTTTTCTTCCACGCTAAGGTCTTG
The DNA here is from genome assembly GCA_051871275.1 of Muribaculaceae bacterium. Taxonomy (GTDB): domain Bacteria; phylum Bacteroidota; class Bacteroidia; order Bacteroidales; family Muribaculaceae; genus CAJUPY01. The sequence goes on from JBJECR010000034.1 coordinate 14,708, forward strand.
ATACAGTGAAAATTTACCGGGCATATAGCCTATGCGTTTGCGAATCTCTTTATAATCGCGAACGGTGTCAAGTCCGTCAACGGTGGCTGTTCCGCTGTCTGCAAGGAGCAGAGTGGTGAGGATGCGGAATAGTGACGTTTTGCCGGAACCGTCAGGACCTATCAATCCGTAAATCTCTCCGCGATTCACCTCAAACGAAACGCTTTTCAGTGCCTCCACGCGTGAATATTTCTTGGTGATATTTTTTGCTGTGACTATAGGCATAATTGCTGCTTTTTCTATGATTTTAGGGAAGATTGCCTGTTAGAATTTCACGTCGCCGTACATTCCTCGCTTGATAAGTCCGTCGTTTTTGACTTCAATTTTAATTGCATACACCAGGTTTGCTCGTTCATTGCGTGTTTGGATTGTTTTGGGCGTAAATTCCGCCTTGTCTGCAATCCAAACGATAGTTCCGGTGTATTCCGTTCTTTCTTCAGTGCCTTTGTCTGCAAAAACGCTCACTTTTTGACCTATACGGATGCTTGTGAGTTGGTCTGCGGTGATGTATGCACGGAGTTTCATTGTGTTGATATCAGCCACTTTGAAAAGCACTCTGCCAGGTGAGGCGTATTCGCCCGGTTCTGCGTATTTGGAGAGGATTGTGCCTGAAATGGGGGAGGTGATAATGGAATTTCTTATTTGGTCCGCCATTTGTGCCTTTTGTGCTTCAATACCGGCACTTTGACTTCCAAGACTTGTGTTGTTGCTGTTTATTTGCTCCAGAGTTGCGGCGAGTTGCTTGTTCAGCACGCCTATTTGGTATGTGATGTCATCTACTTGCTTTTGAGTGGCAGCGTTGGCTTTGAGGAGTTCTTCGTAGCGGCGTTTTTCTCGTGCCGCATTTGCAATTTGCTGGCGGATGGAAGCCACTTGCTGCTCCGCGTTGAGGCGTTTGCTTTCCGTGGCACTGAGATTGGCATCAAGTTGGCGGTCTTTGAGAGCAATCATAGTGGTGTCAATCACGCCCAGAGTGTCTCCCTTTGTCACGTCTTGTCCTTCCTCAATATTCAGAAACATTATTTCGCCTGATGTTTTGGCGGAAACCATCACTTCCGTGGTTTCAAAAATTCCGGAAGCATCGTATTCGTAGTCGTTACCTCCGCAGGAAGTGAGGAGCATTAGAAAGCCGGCGAGGAGTATGTTAGATTTTTTCATTTGTGATTATTTGTTTACGTTATTTTTAAGTTCGTAGATATTTTTGAGCATTTCTATTTCGTGTGTAGAGCGGTCTATGCGTGCCTTGTTTTCGCGGTTTATTTCTTGGATAAGGTCGTTCACGTCTATCACGCCATGCTCCAGTTTTGCTTCAGCGGCTGTTCTCACGGAGTTTCGCAGTGCTATGATTTTGTCGTCATCAGCGAGAGTTTGCTCATAGTGTTCTATAGCATAAACGTATTCCGTGTTTTGCAGCGTGTTGTTGAAAAGAAAAACGTCTTTGGCATTGTCTATGATGCTTATTTGAGTGTCAATTTTTCTGCGGTTGTTTTGGAGAGTGTAAAAATTGCCTATATTCCACGTAAGTTTCAGTCCCACAATACCGTTCAGAGTCATTTTGTGCTCCATCATAGCCTCAAACATGTTTAGTCCCGGATAGCCGTAGTAGCCCTGTGCAAAGAGGCTTAGTTGCGGCATTATTCCGGCATTTATTTTTTTGAGTTGAGCGGCATAGTATCTTTTTTGTGATTCATAGAGCCTCAGTTCCGGTCGCTCGGGCTCAAGATTTTCCGGCATTTGGGCATCCGGTTTTGCGAGGGAGGTGTTGATTTTTTGTCCTGTAAATATTTCCAACATTCGGAGGTAAGCATTTCGAGTGCTTTGCAGTTCAGTGGCATTTTGGCAAGCAGTGAGGTATTCCGCTTTCATGGATTCCGCATCGCACTGCATAGCAATTCCTCCTGTCACCATTGCATCTATCTTGCGGCAGTTGTCTGCCAGGAGTGCTTGCAAATCTTCGTTGAGCTTTATCCGTTCTTCCATGAGTAAAACACTGAAAAACAGGCTGTTCACTCTGCTGCGGATAGCGTACATTTCCACGTCGGCTTGTCGGCTCTGCGTGTCACCCTCCGCTGCTGCAAGTTCTTTAGCGGAACTGATATTTCCGCCGTCGTATATCACTTGATTCAGGTTCAGTCCCACTTTGTACTGCGTTTTCTTGATGTTGCCTATTTCGTAACCTTCCGGTAGAAAATTGCGAAAAGCATCAGGATAAGCGGCAACATCGCTTTGGTATGTTCCTTCACCGTAAAAAGTCAGTTGAGGCAGATAGCCTTTTTTAGCGTTATCTATAGTAAAATCCGTGGCGGCATCAATCAGGTCATACTTTTTCAGCACGGGATAGTTCTCCGCTGCCAGTTGCAGACATTCTTCCAGCGAGATTTGTGCTTCAGCAGCAAACGTTGCGGAAATCAATGCTAAGAGTAAGTGTAATTTTCTTTTCATCGTGTAGTTTTTGCTTTCGGTTGCAAAGTTAGTGTTGGTAATTTGTTCCGTCAAGGGCAATATTTTGCAATTATTGAGCAAATATAACTTTTTTCGCTTAAATTACCGAATTTTTGTGCATAAAACGGGAATTTAAGAGCCAAAAGTGCTGTTTGTCATAAAAATCATGTATATTTGCAAAAATAATCTTTTGCATTTGATAAATAATTATTTGAAAAAATATGAACGAACAGTTATCTCATAGTATGGAAGACAATGCACTTTTTGCACAAATAAAATATGTACTTGACGAAGCACGCCGACAAGTGGCACGTTCCGTCAATTCTACCATTGTCAAAGCTTATTGGCAAGTAGGGAAATATATTGTTGAGTATGAACAACAAGGAAAAGGTAGAGCTGAATTTGGAAAAGACGTAATTAATAAGTTATCCCAAAGGCTTATTAAGGAATATGGGAATGGATTTTCACCAGCTAACTTGCGTTATATGAGGCAATTCTACCTAAATTTTCCAATTTGTCACGCACTGAGTGACAAATTGACTTGGACTCATTGGAGAGCCTTATTGAGAGTACAGAATGAAGGTGCCCGTGAGTATTATATAAAGGAATGTGTGGCTGCAAATTGGAGTGTCCGCCAGTTGGAACGCCAAATAAACACTCTCTATTATGAAAGAATGTTGGCAAGCCGAGACAAGGATGCCGTTAGGGCTGAGATTGAGCAAACTTCACCAAAGATTTTGCAACCTAGAGAAATAATCCATGACCCATTCATACTTGAATTTCTCGGTATAAAACAAGGAGAGCATTTCCTTGAGGGTGACCTGGAACAGATGCTAATCACCAAACTGCAACATTTTCTGCTTGAATTGGGAAGAGGTTACACATTTGTGGCAAGACAAAAACGTATCACATTAGATGACAAACATTTCTATATTGACCTTGTCTTTTATAACATCCCGGCACGATGCTATGTCTTGATTGACCTCAAAATGGATGAACTTACTCATCAGGATTTGGGACAAATGCAGATGTATGTCAATTATTATACTCGAGAACTAATGAATCCGGGGGATAATCCTCCTGTGGGTATTGTCCTTTGTGCGGAAAAAAATGATGCAGTCGTAAAATACACTCTGCCGGAAGGTGAAAATCAGATATTTGCAGCCAAATATATGACTTATTTGCCTACTCAAGAAGAAATTCGCAGTTTGCTATGCAGTGACTGACAAGAATAAACATTAGTTTGCTTTAATCTTTATTATGAAACAGGATATAACCTTTGCAGGCATAAATATTTTCAACAGCAATCAGCAAACTGCCGGAATGGTGCTATGCACAGCCGGAAGTCGTGAAGTGCTTGCAAATGGTGTTTTGTTCAAAATAGAAAAAGGGGTGCTATGCTTTTTGTCGCCAATAATTTCTATTTTTGAACTGTCACGCAGCGAGGACTATGCTGAACTGTCCATTATGGACGAAATAGACAATCTTTATAAAGTTATTCGCAGCATTTATGATGTGGTGCTGAAACTTCGTTTGCGTGAATCGCCGTGCATAAAACTGGACGAGGAATATTTCAATCTGTTTCTGAACCGCAGAAATGAGATTATTAAAAAGAGTGACTATCTGGAAACGGTCACGGATACAGGCGAAAGAAAAGTGCTTATTCAGTCCATAATTTTACTAAAGCAGGAGACACTCTTGGAGTTTATACACCTTTATTATAAGAATTGTGAGGTGTTGCCGTCAACTGTGGATAAATATGATTCGCTGGTTTTCAGATTTGTCTATTCTCTGAATCAAAATTACAGGGTGCATCGTAATGTTGCGTTTTATGCAGCGGAATTAAGTATGTCAAAGAGCCATTTCACACGAATTGTGAAAGCAAAAACGGGCAAAACACCATCTGAACTTATTGCCACTATCACAACTGTAAATGCAAAGTTAATGCTTAAGCAAACGGACCTTAGTATCAAAGATATAGCAGCAAAACTGAATTTCCCGGAGCAGTTCACCTTCCGCAAATTCTTCAAGCATAACACCGGCTGTTCGCCTAAAGAGTTCAGAGCCAAATCCAAAGGAAAATTAAAGCAATAAAAAAGCCGAAATGCTTTTTGAAACATTTCGGCTTGCTTTGTGACCCCGGAGGGGCTCGAACCCTCGACCCATTGATTAAGAGTCAATTGCTCTACCAGCTGAGCTACGGAGTCGCTTTTCCGCTTTTTGCGGTGCAAAGTTAATGTTTTATTTTTATATAGCAAAAACTTTTCTTTATTTTTTGCATTTGTAGAGTCAAGTGGCAAGTGCAAAATTAGTAAATTCTTTTGAAGAACTCAA
>JBJECR010000035.1:0-19336 GCA_051871275.1 Muribaculaceae bacterium
TAAAGGCTTTGGCGGCTCTTTTTATAAATTTAAGTGTCAAAGATGGGAAATTTACGCTTTTTTCTTGAAAAAGAGAAAAAAAGAGAATATTTTTTATTCTTAAACAAGCTATTATTTCAATTATAACGATAAAAAAGCGGCTCACACCGGTGTGCGAGCCGCTGAAATTCTATTTTGTGTTTTAGTGATTACTTAACAGCTTCAACATCTACATAGTAAGGATGCTGTGCAAGATGGAGGGTAATTGTGAATCTACCGTCACCACCTGTAGTAAGGTTGCTACCACCAGGAACGAGGCTGTCAAATGTACCACCAAGGTTGATATCCCAACCATCGTTAGCACGAATCTTGAATTCTACATTTTCAGCTGCATCAAATGAACCTTTCCAAGTAAGGAAGTCTTCAGATGGAGTCATAGCAACGCTTTCACCCCAGCCGTTAAATCCACCGATAAGACCGAGAGTCTTAATCTGAGTGAGTTTGAGTTCCTTAGTACCATAGTTGAGTTCTACGTAGTAGAGACCCGGTTCAGGAATAGTGATGTTTGCAGAACCTGTAGCAACACCTGTACCAACCAATACACCGTTTACTTCTTCAAATGTAAGACCACCGTCAGAACCGAAGTCACCGCTCCAAGCCGGATTAGGACTGAGTTTGAACATTGAGTCAAGATTTACATATCCGTAGTAGTGAGTGTAGTCTTCAGTTACAAGAGTCTGGCAATTTTCGCCGAATCCCCAGCCGTTTGATTGACCCGGAGTCCAGAATTGTTCAATAGCCTGGATGTAATTGAATGTGAGATCCCACATGTTGATGCTGAAGAGAACAGGACCTGCGAGGAATGAGATAGCAGCTTGTCCGCCTTCAACGAGTGAACCGTTGTCGTTGTAAACTTCTTCTTCAGATACACCGAATACTTTGCCTTTGCCTGATTTAACCTGCCAGTACATACCATCATCACCAAACATATCGTCTGAGAGGTTTACAGCGAGGCTGAATGCAGGGTCATCATACGGGCTTGCAGATGAGTGGTTGAAAGAAGCAACGTCTTTCCAAGTAGCACCGTCTGTAGATGCTTGGAGAACGTATGCAGTTTCAATTTCTTTTTCTGCAGCGAAAGGAATGATAGAAAGGTCATAAACACCGTAGAAAGTATCAGCGTTACCGATACGGAATTTGTTTTTGCCGTTTACGACATAACCTGCGTAGCGTACTTTTGCAACACCTGCAGCAGGGTCTTTAGTGATAACGGCTTTGTAAGCTTCGCTGATAGCTTTAGCATCTGCGTAGATTACACCGTCAACGTTTGTTGTTGCAATAGCTTCAGCATTTGCGAAAGAATCGTCTTTGCTGAGTTCCATTGCCATTTCAATTGCGTATCCGTCAGGAACATTTGCAGCCTCAACTGTGAGTACAGGAACTTGTGCACTTGCAGCATCAAGTTCAATGAGGTTCTGCTGTGCAGACTGTGGAGTTACTGTAACACCGCCTGCTTCGAAGATAGCTTCCTGTTCGTTTTTTTGTGCTGCCGGATTGGGTTCTTCATAGTCGTCACAAGCAGTGAAGCCTAAGCAAAGACCCATCACGGTCAATAAAGCGAATTTCTTCATATTATTGTTATAAAACATTTTAAGAATTAATACTTAGAACGTTTTGGCGGCGGGTTTATTCACCGCCAAAGCGTCTTATTGATAATTACTTATTCTGCGGCTGTAACTGTTACAGTTTTAGCGTTAGTGTTAAGAGTTACTGTGTATTTGCCGGGAGCACAAGGATTTACACAGAAGCAGCCTTGACCTGCGGCACATGGTAATGCTTGACCGAGAGTTACGTCAACGTTACTGCCGTCTGCAGCTGCGGACCATGGAGTATCACCCCAACCTGCAAGTTGTTCATAGATACGGAAATACCAACCACTTGTACATGGTATTGAACCTTCTGCAAGTTCAACTGTGCCGGTGTAAATACCGCTTTCGTCTTTGTCTGCTATTCTCCAAGCTTCATAAATGCTTGCATTTCCTTCAACAGGTTCTTCCCAACCGTTTTCGCCTGCATTGTTACCTACGATATACATATATTTAGATACTGTAGGAGCAGCAGCACCTGCTACAACGTTGATTGTCGGGCTTGAAGAAGAGAAGTCTGCTGTGATAGTCATGTCACCGCCGAGCCAGCCTGCGAATGTGAATGAACCCTTACCGTTTATGATTGGTGAAGAGTATGCACCATCTACCAATTCAACAGTTGTTGCTGCGTCTTCAAGTTGGTAACCCCAAGAGTCACCACCGTCCCAGCCTGTGAGGGCTACGTAAAGACGGAATGTAACGTCACCTGCAGGAATGTTGAATGTCTGAGAATATACCTTGCTGCCGATAGCATTTGCAGGCTCGAAGAGGCGTGCACCTGTAAGAGCTGCTGCATTTGCTTCAGATGGTTCAGTCCAACCGCCAAATGCACTTGCACTACCGATAACCCAGATGTAACCAGGAGTTGGAACAGCGAAGTAAAGTTTTACTTTGTTCAATGCAACAACATTTGAACGAATTTCAGAGCTTTCTACACCTGCAAGGCGTGCAACGGCACGAAGATAAACTTTTTCTGCAGGTATATCCTGATATGTTTCTTCATCTACGAATCCGTGAAGGTCGCAGAGAGCGAGAGCGAGGTCTGCACAGCCTAAAGTCATACGAGCTGTTGTGCCTGAACCTTTAGAAGTGATTTCTCTGCAATTAGCGAAATCTTCTGTCAGAGAAACTTCTGCAGAGTAGTTCACAATAGCAGAGTAACCGTAGTCCGGCTGGCTGCAAGAGAGTTCGAACGTACCGTCTTCAGTAAGTTCCAAGTATTGGTCTTGAAGTGCAGGCTGGTTGAGCACAAACTTTGTAGGCTGCTGATAGATAGGGTCTTTATCATCTTCACAACCTGTGAAGCCAACTAATGCAGCCGCACATGCGAAAAATAATGCTAATTTTTTCATGTTTTAACTCAAAATTAAGAATTAATAACCTGTGTTCTGCTCATAGTGAGCGAGCTCAACTGTACTGCTTGGCAATGGATAGAGAGTAAAGTTGCTGTTGAAATCAGCACCGCCTTTAACTTTGTTCTTCCAGTTCCAATTGTAACCTGAAATCCATTTTCCGTAGCGGATAAGGTCTGAACGGCGAACGTTTTCTGTGTAAAGTTCGCGGCAACGTTCGTCTTGGAGTGATACTGAAGTGAGTTCACCTGCGTTCCAAGCGTTGAGGCCGGCACGTTCACGGATGTAGTTTACGTATTCAAGAGCTTTTGCTTTGTCACCACCACCGTTGAGAATTGCTTCTGCAGCAGAAAGGTAGATTTCAGCAAGACGGATAACAGCGTAGTCGCCACCAACCTGAGTTGTAGCAGCAGGAGAAGCTGCTTCGTCGATGTTGCCATCTTCGTCAAATGCCCAGTTTGAATATTTAACAGCGAGGAAACCGTTGCTACCGAAGTGGTCTTGGTCAAGAACGTCGTTGTCAATAACGAATCCGTGGCCACCGTGGCACCAGAAGCGAGTACGTAAGTCTGCACTTTCTGAGTAGTCTGCGTTCCAATCGAATTTTTCTACGAATTGACGACGAGCAGTCATACATTTCCAAGCGTCACCTGCATTGTACCATGCTTTGCGGCAGTTCCAAGCAGCACCGTCTTTAGGTTCACCAATCCATGCGTCAATCATGAATGTTGAGTTAGCCCAAGAAGTAGCGTATGTAGCGTCTTGTGGAATGCACCAGATGATTTCGTTAGCAGCGTTTGAACCGCCACCGCAGTATTGGTCGTTGTTAGCACCGAAGAGGGCACTGTAAGAGTTTGCAAGACCTGAGTTTTGGAAACCTGCACCTTTGTGGCGAGCGATGATTTCTTCAGCTTTTGCAGCACATTTAGCCCATTCTGCTTTGCCTGTGTAAACTTCTGCGTTGAGGTAGAATTTCACGAGGAGAGCATCTGCAACGTCTTTACCAACTTGTCCGTAAGCAACGTCTGTGTTGCTGCCGTATTCAGCAGATACTGCTTCAAGGTCTTCTACAACTTTTGCATAAACTTCAGCACGTTTGAGCTGAGGAGCGATAGAACCCATGAGGACGTTTTCGTCTGCGTAAGGAACGTTACCGAAGCAGTCGATAAGATAGAAGTATGCACCTGCACGGAGAACGCGGCACTGACGCATATATTCGTCAGCTTTTGCTCTCTGTGAGTCTGTCTTAAGTCCGAAGTATCCACCTTTTACAGTCTGTATGAATGAGTTACACATAGAAACGCAGACTGTGAAACGAGAGTAAGTACCGAGGATTACACGGTTGTTTGCAGGAACGATACCGTACTGGAATGTACCGTAGTCAGCATCGTTAGGAAGCCATGTAGCTTCGTCTGAGTTAAGTTCTTCAAGGATGAAGGCAGAACGCTGGAATGTGGACATACCACCGTCGAAACCGCTTACAGCAGAGTTGTTGTTAGCACCGTGAACGGTGTATTGCTGATAAACGCCTGCCATGGTTTCATCCATATATTTATCCGGGTCTGACGCAAATTCTGCGTTTGTGAGGTCGTTTGGATCTGTTGGGTCAAGGTCAAGGTCACCTGTGCAAGAGCTGAAAGTGAAAGTTGCAGCCACTACACCAAGTGAAAGAAATATTTTATTTAATGTTTTCATTTACTTTAACTTTTATAGGTTAGAAAGTAGCTACTACACCAAGTGTGCAAGTGATTGGACGCGGGTACATGTTGTTGTCGATACCTGAGAATACTTCAGGGTCAAGACCTTTGTACTTGGTGATTACGAATGGGTTCTGAACAGCACCGAACAGACGGAGTTTGAGAGCGTTGTTTAGGAGTTCAGGGAATGTGTAACCGAGAGTGATGTTATCGCAGCGGATGAAGCTTGCGTTTTCTACGAAGTAGTCGCTCAGACACAAGTTACCGTCTGTTGTATTGAAGAGGTATTCATCACGCATAAGGTTTGTGAGCATGTAGCCTGAAACACCATCAAGACGGGTACGGTCGTAACGCGGAGCGTTGTAAACGTAGTTGCCAAGGTTTGCACGGAGTGAAATACCGAGGTCCCAGTTCTTATAGTTGAATGAGTTGTTCCAAGTGAATGTCATCTTTGGATCCGGTGAGTGATAGATAATCTTGTCATCGTCGTTGATGATACCGTCTGCGTTCTGGTCAACATATTGTCCTTCTACAGGGTTGCCTGCTGCGTCATAAACCTGCTGATAAACGAGGTATGAGAATGCAGGTTCGCCTACGAGGTGATATTGGAGACCACCACCTGTACCTGTCGGTACGTCGCGAGCTTGAATCTGAGAAGTTTCAGCATCACCTGTGAGGGCTGTAATCTTGTTGCGGTTCCATGCAACGTTTACAGAAGTGTTCCAAGTGAAGTCCTTGGTAACAACAGGTTTAGCACCTACAGTAGCTTCAATACCCACGTTGCGGAGAGAACCGATGTTACGTGTCATATAGTTTGCTGTGTTCATACCTGCTACCGGAGTGTAAGCGAGGAGGTCTTCAGTTTCGCGGAGGTACCAGTCAACGCTTGCAGTGATGCGGTTGTTAAGGAATGCGAGGTCAAGACCGGCGTTCCAAGTAGTGGTTTCTTCCCACTTGAGGTTTTCGTCGTATGCATTTGGATAGAGAGGAGCAATCCACTGTCCGTTCCAGATGTATTGGAAACCTTGGTTTGTAGAAGATGTGTAAACAGGGAGATATCCGAAGTATTGACCGATATCCTGCTGACCTGTAACACCCCAGCCAAGACGAAGTTTAGCTTCGTTGAGAACGTCACGAGTGCTTTCCATGAAGTCCATGTTAGTGATTTTCCAACCGAGAGCTACTGCAGGGAAGAGACCCCAACGAGTGTCTTTGTGGAAACGTGAAGTTGCATCGTCACGGAGAGTAACAGTGAGGAGGTATGTGTTATCGAATGTGTAGTTAACACGACCGAAGAATGAGAGGAGTTGGAGTGGGTTACCCCAGCGGCTGTCAGGTGAACCGTTCAGTGCATCGTGAACGTACCATTCTTGTCCGTCAGCACCAACTGCACGATTGTTGCGTACAAGGTTGTAAGCACCGTCAGCATAGCTGATGTTGTTGAAACCGAGTGATGCAAGGTAAGAGTTGCTGTGACCGAAGTAATCCATGTGCTGCCAAGTGTAACCTGCAGTAGCATCTACGTTAGACTTGATAGCTTCAAATTCTTTGCGGTAGTTGAGGTAGAATTCAAGTGAAGTGTTACGCTGGAGTTCCCACCATTTGTAGTATGTTCCTGCACCGTAAGCACCCATCTTGATAAGGTCTTGGTTGCTCCATGCTTGAACAGAGTTTTCAGCTGTTTGGTTGAAAGCAGTGTTCTTTGAAACTTGATAACCTACGTTGAGGTTAAGGTGAAGTTCCGGGAGGAAGTGGAGAGCATAGTCAACCTGGAGGTTACCTGTAGAAGACCAAACTTCGCCGCTGTTGCTAACGTCTTCGAGCATCTGGAGCGGGTTCTGACCTGCCTGGAGTTCGAGGTTACCTGAAGCGAGTGTGATGTTTGTGTAACCGTTAAACATTGTGAGACCTGTGTCGCCTTTAGTGTTGTAAGCAGTGCGAACAGGGAGTGTCGGGTTGAATGCAACTGCAGCACCAACAGCACCTGTATCAGCAGTATTGCTCTTGATGTAAGTACCGTTTACGTTTGCAGTGATTTGGAGAAGGTTGTCAAAGAACTTCGGAGTAAGGCTGAAACCTACAGTAGTACGTTTCATACCTGAAGTTTTGAGGATACCTTGGTTTTCAGTGAAAGAAGCGTTTACGCGGTAAGGTACGTTACCTGCAGCACCACCGATGCTCAAGCTGTAGTCGTGAGAGAAAGATGTGCGGAGCACTTCTTTTTGCCAGTCTGTATCAGCAGTTCCGAGCTGTGAAATAGCGGCTTCAGTACCAACTTTGTTTTTAACAACGTTTGCAAATTCAGCACCGCTCATCATGTCGAGAGTGTTGCGAGCTGTGTTTACGTGGAAGTTAGCTGCAAAGTTAACTTGTGGTTTACCTTTAGCACCTTTCTTAGTAGTGATGATGATGACACCGTTAGATGCACGAGAACCGTAGATAGCAGTTGCGGATGCGTCTTTAAGGATAGTCATAGATTCGATGTTCTGCGGGTTAATCATAGTGAGGGCGTTAGTTCCGCCTGCACCTGCTTGACCTGTCAAAGCTACACCGTCAACCACGATAAGAGGGTCGTTGTTAGCTGTAAGTGAGCTACCACCACGGATACGGATTGTTGCGTTACCTGTAGGGTCACCACCGTTTGATGTTACAACAACACCGGGGCTTGCACCTACGAGGAGGTCTTGAGTAGAAGTAGCGATACCGGCTTCAATATCGTCCGGCTTAACTACTGCTACAGAACCTGTAGCGTCGGATTTTTTAACTACACCATAACCGATAGCTACAACTTCCTTAAGCATAACGGTGTTTTCGCTAAGGGTGATGTTAATTTCGTTACGACCTTCAACGGCGATGCGCTGTGTGTCATAACCTACGTAAGAAACAACGAGGACAGCGTTAGGCTCTACTTCGATACGATAGTTACCATCGATATCTGCTGCAGTACCCATTGTTGTACCTTCGGCAATAATGCTTGCTCCCGTGAGAGGTTCTCCTACGGGGTCAACTACAGTACCGGTGACTGTAATCTTCTGCGCTAAAGCAGGGAAAGAAAGGCATAATAGCATTGCTATTGCAAGCCATGCTTTCCGACTCATTTGAAAACAAATGTTCTTCATGCAAGAATTGAATTAATTTTACTTTGGGTTTACATTAATATTTATTTATCTCACTATTTTTCTTTTTTTGTCCCTGATGTCCAAACACAAACGAGCAGCTTCGTCGAGTTTCAACGAGGCAGCAATATCTTGCAAAAATAAGATAATAATGGATAGATTTGACAGTTTTTTCATCTTTCATGGCTACCGTCTTCATGGTAGTCTCGGCTGCTTTCAGCAACTGATATAATCTCTCTTCTACACATTAATAAATCTATTTTTCACGGCGTAATGCTGCTTTTTTCAAGGTCACACCAATACAACAGGTGTTTCAGTCTGCAAATTAAGCGATTTTTTTTCAAATAACGATATTTTCAGGGTCTATTTTCTTTACAATTCGCATTTTTAACTTTTAAATGTTAATTTAACAATTAAAAATTGAATGTTTTTTGTCTTTTTGTTGTGGGGCAGGGTCATATACACGCCCCCTGCTTTTTGCAAAATGAGCAAAATCTATGCGACTTTGCTCATTTTGTATAGGAGGGGATTCTCTTCCCCACCTAGCCGCTTTTGCGGCAAATCTTGACGTAACCCCGGTTTGTTCGGCAGGTTCACTTGGGATGCCGCGGCATGCCGCGTCACTACAAAATGGCACATGTCCGGGTTCACTTGGTAGTGCCGTAGCATGCCACGGCACTACATAATGCTGTAATCAGGTTTGCTACGTTATTTCTTGACAAATACTTTGTATTCGCCTGCTGCGAGAGATGCAGGAAATTCTTCAGCTTCGCCTGTGAAATAGTTGATGAGGCAATCGCAAGCTTTAGGAGCATCTGCTTTGTAAACTACGTCTGCTGCGTCTTTGCCAAGGTTAACCATCACGATTACAGGCTGCTCGTCAATGCAACGAGAGAAGATGTAGAGGTCGTCGGATTCTGTTGCATAACGTACCATTTCACCACCTTCAACACCTGCTTTGAGTGCCGGCTGAGAGTGTTTGAGTGCATTGAGCTTCTGATAGAAAGTGAAGAACTCGTTGCGTGGCTCGAATTCCGGTGCTGTGTCCTTTTTGAAGAACTCAAATGCACGGTTCATACCTGTTTCCTGACCTGTATAAATAAGTGGCATACCCGGGAGTGTGTATGAGAGAACGGCAAATGCAGCTTGGAGGTTGCCAAGGCGTTCAAATTCAGTGCCTTCCCAAGAGTTGAGGTCGTGGTTTGTAATCATATTCATCAGGTATGAATCTTTTGGATAGTCTTGTGCCTGAGCAGCGAGAAGAGAATCAATGGCAACAGCGTGTTTTACAGGGAATTGACGAATTTCGCCTGTCTCTTTGTTAGCGTAAGTGTATTGTCCTGCAGTAGCTGCGATTTCGCTGAAGAGGTCTTTCATAGGCCAGTTGTAACCCATGTTGAAGCCTTCTTTCTGGAGTTCCGGTTTGCTTGCTTCCGCGAGCATAAAAATTCCGCCTTCTTTTGCAGCGTCAAGTTTAGGACGTGCTTCATTCCAGAAGTCAGTTGGAACTTCGCCTGCCACGTCGCAGCGGAAGCCGTCAATGCCTACTTCCGTGAGCCAGAAGAGGAGGGCGTCTGTCATAGCGGCACGAGTTTCAGCCTTTGAGTAGTCCAGTTTATAAGTGTCTGTCCAGTCAAACGGACCGTACATTTTACCTTCTTCGTTAAGTGCGTAGTATTCAGGGTGTTCGGTAACCCAAGCGTTATCGCAACCTGTGTGGTTTGGTACCCAGTCTATGATAACTTTGAATCCGAGTTCATGTGCTTTTGCTACGAAACCTTTGAAGCTTTCCACTGTTCCGAGTTCCGGGTTTACGTCTTTGTAGTCACGAACAGCGTAGTAGCTGCCGAGTTCGCCTTTGCGGTTGAGTTCGGAAATAGGGTGGATAGGCATAAGCCAGAGGATATCCACGCCGAGGTCTTTAAGACGAGGCAGCTGGAGTTCAAGGGCTTCAATAGTGCCTTCCGGAGTTATTTGACGCCAGTTTACTTCATAAATCACTGCATTGCGGCTCCATTCGGGTTGGACGAGTGAAGTGTAAGTAGAGTCGCGTTCCGGTGCTGTGTTTTCGGATTTATTGCCGGAGCAGCTGAAAAGTGAGCCAAGCATACTTGCGATGGCGGAGAAGATGAATAATTTTTTCATGATTTTTGTTAAGATTTATTAGTTAAATATAAGTATGATTCAGAATAATTTCAGTTGCGGGTCAATGAGAGTGAAACTCATGCGGTGATAGGGAGAGGGACCGTATTTTTCAATGGCTTGTCGGTGAGCCTTAGTGGGGTAACCTTTGTTTACGTCCCAGTGGTACATCGGGTATTCTTCGTGGAGTTTTCTCATGTATTCGTCACGGTGCGTTTTGGCGAGGATAGAGGCGGCAGCGATGTTTGCAAATCTACCGTCACCTTTGACAAACGTTTTCCAGGGCAAATCCCTATATGGCTTAAACTTGTTGCCGTCAACAATCACGGCACCGGGGCGAACTTTAAGTCCATCGAGTGCACGGTGCATAGCAAGAATGGAGGCATTGAGGATATTTATCTTGTCTATTTCTTTTTCCGTCACAATGCCCACAGCCCATGCAACCGCCTCATTTTCAATAATCGGGCGGAGCTGCTCGCGCTGTTTCTCAGAGAGCTTTTTGGAGTCGTTTATAAGCTCGTTTGAGAAATTTTCCGGCAAAATAACTGCGGCTGCGAACACAGGACCCGCCAAGCAACCTCTGCCGGCTTCGTCTGTTCCCGCTTCAAACCTTCCTTGAATATGGCATACAGGTAACATCGCAGCAAAGGTAGTAAATCTTTTTTGATTTATGAAATTTACGAACTAAATTGCAGTAAAATAGGGGATTAGTGCAATGGAAACTGTTCGTCAGTCCGTAACTTCTTTGCTGAAGTTCTCCTTCATGGTATCCACCACATTGATTATATAGTCACCTGTGCGTTCAAGGTCGGAAATAAGGTCCATAAAGTAAATTCCGGCTTGATATTCGTAGTGACGTTCATTGATATTCTCAATGTTGGCGGAGCGGAGACGGTTACGCATATTGTTTATTTCGCGTTCCTTATTGTAAGATGCATTTATAGTGGCACTGCTCGGGCTTTCAAAGTTTTGGAGGAGTTCCATCATATTTGTCATAGCATCTTTCACGAGAGCAAACATGGAATCAAGATGCTGATAGATAGCATCGTTGAACTTTGCTTTGGCGTCAATTTTGCGTAGCATGATTTTGCCTACGCCAAGTCCGCAGTCTGCAATACTTTCCACCTCGGAAACAATGCGGAGCATACCTGCAATGTGGAGTTTACCTTCAGCAGAAAGGCGACCTTCCGCACACCTGTTCAGATAGTCTGCAATCTCTATTTCCATGCGGTCCGAGATATCTTCGTATTTCTCGATTCGGGAGTAAAGTTTTACGAAGTCGTCGGAGTCTTCTTGCGTGTGGACAAGCTCGTGAGCCATGTTTATCATTCGCTGAACACGCTCAGCATAGACGTAAATTTCCTTTTCTGCCTGTGCAATATTAAGTTCGGAAGCACTGAGAAGTCCGGCAGAGATAAATTTGAGTTGGAATTCTTCGTCTTCCTTGTGTTTTGCAGGCACAACCCATTCCACGATTTTGACATAAACATTTGTGAGCCAAATCATTACGGAAAGGTTGATAACATTGAAAACAGTGTGGAACACGGAGAGTCCGAATGAAACGCTCACTTGCATTGTAAGCATCTGCATCACAGCTGCATTTTTGCTGCCGAGAGTGCCGTCAAAGAGGTGTGAATATGTTGCAGGGTCTGTTGTCTGCAGCTCGTTTACCCAAGCATAGAGAGCATTTGGGTCGCCCTGTCCTATAGTTTGTGTAATCCAGCAGTTAAGGTCCACAAACGGGTAGAATACGGCGAGTGTCCAAACAGTTCCGAGGAAGTTAAATAGCAAGTGTCCCATAGCGGTACGTTTTGCCGCCACATTTCCGCTGAGAGATGCAAGGATAGGGGTGATTGTAGTACCGATATTGCTTCCCAGGACAAGTGCACAAGCCAGGTCAAACGTAATCCAACCTTTGCTACACATAATGAGTGTAATTGCGAAAGTGGCTGCGGAAGACTGGATTATCATTGTCACCACAAGTCCCACGAGGCAGAAAATAAGTACGGAGGTGAAGCCCATGGACGCATAGTGCTGCAGGAAGGCAAACATTTCCGGGTTGCTCTGGAGGTCCGGCACATATTTGTTTATGAGTGAAAGACCCATAAAGAGGAATGCGAAACCTATGATAAATTCGCCAATTGACTTGTGTTTGCTTTTAGATGAGAACAGCAGTGGGATAGAAAGTCCTATAAGCGGCAGGGCAAAAGCGGAGATATCTACTTTGAAGCCGAAAAGCGCTATCACCCAGGCTGTGAATGTGGTACCGACGTTTGCACCGAAAATCACAGCCATAGACTGTGCGAGCGTCATAAGTCCGGCGTTCACGAAGCTCACTACCATCACCGTGGAAGCGGAAGAACTCTGGATAAGTGCTGTGATAAAGAAACCTGTGATGGTACCTGTGACTCTGTTTCGAGTCATTGCTCCAAGGATATTACGAAGCCGGTCGCCGGCAACTTTTTGTAATCCTTCACTCATTACTTTCATTCCGTAAAGGAACAGTCCAACGGCGCCTAATAGCCCGAGAAAATCTAAGAAGCTGTAATTCATCTTTTTATGCGATGTGAGTTTCTAATGACCGGTCTTATCGGTTTTGTGCTACAAAGTTAATGAAAATTTATCAATTTCGTAATATTTATGAAACAAATTTGAGAAAGTCTTTCTAATTACTTGTAGAATAAGGTGTTAGTATGTAATTAAGTTGTAGCAGAAGCAGGGGGGGATGCAATCCGAGGCGGCAAAAAGTCAGAGCGGAGCGTAAATGAGCAGATACATGGCGGCGTGAGTGAGGAGCATAAGTGCAAAAAGTATCCACGCCATGGCTTTTCTGCCATACCTGTAGCATAGTGCGGTGAGTGCCGTACCTATAATCACGTATGGGATGTAAAACCAGATAAACGGCTTTTTCAGTACATAGCCGGTGGTTTCAATGTCTGCAAGATATACAGGCACTAAAAGTAGGGGTAATGCATTGAGAATCAATATAATCCAAAACCATACCCGGATTTTTTCGGGGCGAAGATTGTCACTCATGTCTTACTTTATTTACTGTTTTTATATGCTGCCACAGTGGCACGTATTCCGTCACGGAGCGAGAATTTAGGGCTGAATCCGAAATCGCGGACAGCATCGGAAATGTCGCAGTCCCAGTTTCGCTGACGCATGATTTTGTATTTGTCTCGGTTCAGAGTAGTGGGTTTCAAACGTATTTTTCCCCATTTTTCGGAGATATATGAAACAATATACAAAGCCCAAAGCGGCAATTTTACGGGGATTACGAAGCGTCCGCCGAGTTCTTCAGCCACAATTTGGCGAAATTCGTCTTGAGTGTAGGCTTTCCCCTCGGAAATAAAGTATTTTTTGTTTACGGCGTCGGAAGCGAGGGCATCAAACATCGCAGCCACCAGGTCATCTACATATATAAATGTGAGAAGTTGCTTTCTGAATCCCACGGAAAAGTCAAAATGGCGGTCAATAGACTTAATCATCATCAGATAGTCTTTTTCGTGAGGACCGTAAACGCCTGTAGGACGGAAAATTATGTAGGGGATACCTGCAATATTTTCAAGGTGATTTTCCGCTTGCAGTTTGGAGATGCCGTAAGCGGTGTTGGGATTTGCAGGTTGGTTTGTTTTAGCCGGAGTGTAGTTTTCTTCGTCGTATTCGCCTATAGCACTGAGGCTGCTGGTGTATAGCAGTTTTTTTGGAGTGAGGTCAGCCTCTTTCAGAGCCGCAGTGAAATTGCAGAGGTACTGATAGTTTACGTGCTTGAATTCCAGAAAGTTAAGTGCCTTTGTGGCACCGAGATTATAAATGATGTAGTCCCATTTTTCACCTTCCGGCAGAGCCTCCGTAAGAGCATTGCGTATCTGCTCCTTGTCATCGTAGTCAAGAACCACGAATTTGAGTCTTTCATCTGAAAGGTAGCGGCGAGATGTTGTTTCTCTCACCGCTACGTATGTGTCGTAACCTCGTTTGAGTGCTTCATTAGCGATAAATCCGCCGATAAAACCACCTGCACCAACGATTAGTATTTTCATTTATATAATAATGAGTATTTTATTTGTCACTTGTTTTGCGAGGCTTGCGGTCACGAACAATTTTGAGAACTTGTGCGGAGCGAGCCGGCAGATAAAGTTTGAGCCATTCTTTGCCGATAGGCTGGTATAGAGGGTCGTTGACGGTGAGGTGTTCCACTTTTTCGTCAATGTTGCCAAAACCGCCAAATGCAGGAGAATCTGTGGAGAGTACCACTTTGTATTTGCCTGCCGGAGCAAGTATTCCGTAGCCTGTGAACGACTTGAACGGGTTAAAGTTAAACACGAAAACAAGGTTTCCGCGACGGAAAGCCAGTACCTGGTCATCGTCTTTTTCCCAGAGTTTTTCTATTTCCGAACTCTGGAAATTGTTTACAGACGAAACAAGGTCTATCATTGCGTTGTCAAAGTCGTTAAGGTACTGATATTGCAGGTCTTTGCGATCCACAAGATCCCATTGGCGGCGAGCATATTTGTAGCTCCATCCGTTGCCTTCGCGCGGGAAGTCAATCCATTCCGGATGTCCGAATTCGTTACCCATAAAGTTGAGGTAACCGCCGTTTATGGTGGCAAGAGTGACGAGTCGTATCATTTTGTGCATGGCAATACCGCGAGCCACAGTCATATCATTGTCACCCACCATCATGTGCCAGTACATTTCCTTGTCTATAAGACGGAAAATCACTGTTTTGTCGCCCACGAGAGCCTGGTCGTGACTTTCCACGTATGAAATTGTCTTTTCATCATCGCGGCGGTTTGTAAGTTCCCAGAAAATAGATGTAGGATGCCAGTCTTCGTCTTTCTTTTCCTTAAGCATCTTAATCCAATAGTCCGGAATACCCATAGCCATACGGTAGTCAAAGCCGATACCACCGGATTTGAATGGGAGTGCAAGTCCGGGCATACCGCTCATTTCTTCAGCGATAGTGATAGCGTTTTTGTTCACTTCGTGGATGAGTTTGTTTGCGAGGGTGAGGTATGTGATGGCATTTGTGTCTTGTCCGCCGTTGTAATAGTCGCCGTAAGAGCCGAATGCTTGTCCCAGACCGTGGTTATAGTAGAGCATAGACGTTACGCCGTCAAAGCGGAAGCCGTCGAAGTGAAATTCTTCCAGCCAATATTTGCAGTTTGAGAGCAAGAAGTGGAGCACCTCGTTTTTGCCATAGTCAAAGCAGAGAGAGTCCCATGCCGGGTGTTCACGGCGAGAATCACCGTAGAAATAAAGGTTATAACTGCCGTCAAGGCGTCCCAGACCTTCGTTTTCATTCTTAACAGCGTGAGAATGGACAATATCCATAATTACGGCAATACCGAGAGAGTGAGCTTTGTCTATGAGAGATTTCAGTTCTTCCGGTGTGCCGAATCGGCTGGAGGGAGCGAAGAAACTGGAAACGTGATAGCCGAAAGAGCCATAGTACGGGTGCTCCTGGATAGCCATAATTTGGATTGCGTTGTATCCGTCTTTAGCTATGCGAGGAAGGACAAGGTCACGGAATTCCGTGTATGTGCCCACGCCTTCGCGTTGCTGTGCCATACCTATATGACATTCATAAATAAGGAGCGGTTTTGTTTCCGGAACAAAATCTTTATCTTTCCAGCGGAATTTCTTTTCCGGGTTCCATACTTGTGCGGAGAAGAGGTGAGTGTTTTCGTCTTGTACCACGCGAGTGGCGTAAGCAGGGATGCGTTCACCCTGACCGCCGTCCCATTTGACAAGCATTTTGTAAAAATCACCGTGGTGGAGGGCTTCTGCAGGGAGTTTTAGTTCCCATACACCGCCGTCAAGACGCTTGAGTGAATAGCGAGCCATTTCTCGCCATTCGGAAAAGTCACCTACGAGAGTGATGGCAGTGGCGTTTGGCGCCCATTCACGGAACACCCATCCGGTTTTGTCTTTATGCAGTCCGAAGTACTGATGCGCATTAGCGAAATCTACGAGAGAGCCGCAATCGGAAGTGATTTCCGTTTCTTTGTTTATAGCATCATTGTGGCGTCCTATGATAGCATCTGAGAATGGTTCGAGCCACGGGTCGTTTTTAAGAATAGCGAGTTTTTTCGTTTTCATGAATATCTTTGGTTAAGAATTTGCACAAAATTAGCAATTTATCTGAAAATGCACAAATTGCAACGGTTACTTTTTCCAAAAAATGCAAAATATGAATAAAATTTTTGAGTTCAATGCAACTTTTTCCGTAAATTTGCGTCTTAATACATAGCGAACAAAAAAATAAACATCATTTATACATACAAAGAAATGAAAAATATCATTAACAAAGCATTTATGCTTATGGCTGCAATGATGCTCCTCGTATCATTCAGCACTGTGGCACAGCAAATGCCGGAATTACCTGTCGATGAGAATGTTCGTATAGGTAAACTTGACAATGGCTTGACTTATTACATTCGTCACAACGAAACTCCTAAAGGTCAGGCAGACTTTTATATCGCTCAGAAAGTGGGTAGCGTGCTTGAAGAAGAAAATCAGCGCGGTCTCGCTCACTTCCTTGAACACATGTGCTTTAACGGTACTACAAACTTCCCGGGTAACGGTCTCCGTGACTGGCTGGAAAGTATAGGTGTGAAATTCGGTGCAAACCTCAACGCTTACACCTCTGTAGATGAAACCGTTTATAACATTTCAAACGTACCTGTAGAACGTGAATCCGTTCAAGATTCTTGCCTGCTCATCCTTCACGACTGGGCAAACGACCTAACACTGGATCCTGTGGAAATAGACAAAGAACGCGGTGTAATCCACGAAGAATGGCGTCGTTCTATGGCAGGACAGATGCGTATTCTGGAAAATATACTCCCTACCATATATCCGGGTGAACGCTATGGTGTTCGTCTTCCTATCGGTACTATGGAAGTGGTGGATAATTTCCCATACCAGGCACTCCGCGACTATTATGAAACATGGTATCGTCCGGACCAGCAAGGTATTATCGTAGTAGGTGATATTGATGTGGACCGCATTGAGGCTAAGATTAAAGAAATGTTCTCAAGCATTGAAATGCCGGAAAATGCAAAGCCACGCGAATATTTCCCTGTTGCTGACAACGAAGGCACTATCTATGCTATCGGTAGCGATAAAGAACAGACAAACAGCATTGCTTTCATGTTCATCAAGCAAGATGTTCTCCCAAAAGAGATGCGTAATACTCCGGCATTCTATATGCAGGAATACGTAAACAAGATGATTACGTCTATGATGAACAGCCGTCTTTCTGAAATTGCTTCCAAACCGGATTCTCCATTTGCTCAGGCATACCTCTCTTACGGCGAATTCTTCATTGCAAAGACTAAAGATGCTTTGGATCTCACGGTTGTAGGTAAAGATAATGATATCCGCGATGATTTCAGTGCTGCATACCGTGAACTTCTCCGTGCTGCACGCGGTGGTTTCACTCTCACTGAATACGAACGTGCTCAGAAAGAATACCTCTCTGATTTGGAAACAAAATACAACAACCGCGAAAAACGTGAATCCGGCGACTACGTAAACGATTATGTTCGCAACTTTATTGACGGAAATCCAATCCCGGGTATTGAAGTGGAATATCAATTGGTTAATATGATCGCACCGCAAATCCCGGTTGCTGTCATCAATCAGGCTATGCAGCAGTATGTTACTGAAAACAACCGTATTGTGGCTTGCATGCTTCCGGAAAAAGAAGGTTATGTTGTTCCAACAAATGACCAGATGGCAGAAGTTCTCGCTGCAGTAGATGCTGAAACTATCGAACCATACGTAGATGAAGTGAAATCCGAACCTCTCATCCCCGAGCTCCCTGCTCCGGGCAAAATCGTGAGCGAAGAAGAAAATGCCGCTCTCGGTTTCTCACTCATTACTCTTTCAAATGGAATGAAAGTGGCTGTTAAGCCTACAAAGTTCAAAGAAGATGAAATTCTCATCAACTTTAACGCTAAGGGCGGTTTGGCAATGTTCAAAGATGAAGATGCTGCAAATGTTATCTTCCAAGCTGTTGCAATGCAAAAACTTGGTTTTGGTTCTTACACGGATTCCGATATGACCAAATATCTCCAAGGAAAACAAATAGATTATGACTTTAAATTCAATACGTACGACCGTACACTTTCCTTCAAATCAACTCCTCGCGACCTTGCAACGGCAATGGAAATCATTTATATGAGTTTCGTTGACCCAACTGTTGATGCAGCAGAATTTGAAGCCCTCCAGAAAATGTATGCCGGTATTCTTGCAAACCAGGAAGCTAATCCGCAATATGTATTCATTAAGGAATTCCTCAAATCCACATATCCGAAATCTGAACGTGTACGCCAGATTTCAGCTGAAATAATTGAAAAGGCAAGCCGTGACCGTGTTGTGGATATCATCAAGGCAATGACTGCAAATCCAGGTGACTTTGATATGGAAATCGTAGGTAATGTGGATATGGAAACTCTCCGTCCGCTCCTCGAACAGTACGTTGCTTCACTCACAGTGAAACCTGAAAAGTCCGTAAAAGTAGAGTACGATGATGCACTCCTTGCAGTAGAAGGCAAAACAACAGACAACTACGACTATAAGATGGAAACTCCGCAAGTTTGGGCATACATCACAATGATTGGACACATGGATTACAACGCAAAGAGTCGTAACGTTGCTTTTGTAGCAGGTCAGATTATCGGTAACCGCTTCCTCAAGAAAGTTCGTGAAGAAATGGGTGCTACATATTCTATCCATGCTCGTAGCCAGTTTAAATTGGAAGACGATCCGCGTCAGAACTGCGAAATATCTACTGCTTTCCCATGCAACCCGGATATGAGCAAAGACGTTATTGCATACATCAATCAGGAATTTGAAGACGTCACTTCAAACATCACTGAAACTGAAGTTTCCGAGCAAGTTCAGTACCTCGTAAAGAATGCTAAAGAAAATCTTGAAAAGAACGATTTCTGGATGAGAGCACTTGAAGTTTACGTTGGCGATGGTATTGATATCGTAAACGGTGATATTGAAACTACACAGTCTATCACTGTTGCAGATGTTCAAAACTTCTTCAAAGAACTTAAAGCACAAGGCAATTACAGAGTATTCACTCTCAGCCCTGCCGCAGAATAAACACTAACTAACTAAATACGTGAGAGAGGCATGCCGATGATGGCAAGCCTCTCTTTTTCTATATATACTCAATCCGCTACTATTTGCTCACACGAAAAAATATTCCGAGTTTGATACTTGTAGGGCTTAAAGCATTGGTTTACAATGGTTTAGATGCGTTAAAAATGTAGTTATCGGTTTGGCTTTATATTAATTAACATTGTTTAACTGTTTTGTAAACTTCTGTAACTATTCAGCTATCGGGTGGACGCAATGAAGCGGGTGTTCTATTTTCACAC
>JBJECR010000036.1:0-19004 GCA_051871275.1 Muribaculaceae bacterium
CGTCATCACGACGAATAATCTTCTTACCTTAAATCTAATACCATGAAAAACTGATGCAAAGGTAATGGATATATGTTTTATAACATAATTTTTTGACCACTTTTTTCTTGCATTTAACAATAATTATAGATTAGCGGCATAATTGTTAATAAAATTAACCAAAAACAGGGCAAATTAGCCCAATTAGCCAAATTCTCCCGGTTCTCCCAATTCTCCCATTATCTCAGAAAAAATCGGCGGCAAAAGTGTGAAAAAATGTTTATAAATATTAAAGCATATAATTTTTATCTAAAAAATATGTGCTAATTGAAAAAAATAATCTACCTTTGTCAAGAATAGGTGTATTGAAAGTCGTTAGAAAGTCAGCAAAAACTTAAGCAGCCATGCACACCGCTTCCGCAGCAGACTTTACGCGGTGTGAAACATATTGAAAACCAATTATATGCATAAAAATTCATTAATCTAACCCAAATAAAACTAAATGACTAACTAATTATGAAAAAACAGTTATTGTTTCTGTTGTTTTCTGTCGTAGTGGTTGCCATGCAAGGTCGTACGGTTACGGGTACTGTCACTCAAGCGAGTGATGGCGATGTCGTGATAGGTGCGTCTGTAATGGTAAAGGGTACTCAAGTGGGTACTACCACAGATATTGACGGAAAATATTCAATCGACGTCAATAGCGACGATGCAGTTTTGGTGTTTACTTACGTGGGTATGAACCCGGTGAACGAAAAAGTAGGTAAACGAAGTGTGATTGACATTGTAATGAGCGAAAACGCAACTGTTCTCCAGGAAGTGGTGGTTACCGCTATGGGACAGGTTCAGGAAAAGAAAAAACTGAACTATGCCGTTCAAGCACTTAACAGTGATGAACTTACCGCAGGACAAAGTACAAACTTTGTCAACTCCCTCCAGGGTAAAGTTGCCGGTGTTCAGGTTTCTATGGCGGGTGGTTCACCAAACTCCGCTTCACAAATCATTATCCGCTCTATTTCCTCTATCAACAGTACTCAAAACAATGAGCCGCTGTTCGTTATAGACGGTATGGCTGTTCGTGGTGCCGCTTCTTCTATGGCGGATATCAACCCGAACGATATCGAGAGCATGAGCGTGCTTAAGGGTGCTGCTGCTTCTTCACTTTATGGTACTGAAGGTGCAAACGGTGTAATCCTCATCACTACCAAGAGTGGTAAAGCAGGAGAACTCAAAACTACAGCTTCCGGCGGTTGGGAAATCTCCAACACTCTCAACACTCCGAGATTGCAGCAGGTTTACGGTCCGGGTAGCTACGGATTCTATGTTTCCAACACTGCAGGTGGCTGGGGTCCTCGTTTGAAAGAAGGCGACACTATATATGATAATGTGGGAAATTTCCTCGGAACAGGTTTCCAGCAGAAATACGACTTCTCTATTTCCGGCGGTAGCGAAAAATTCTCTGCTTACACTTCTGTAAACTATCTTGACGCAGAAGGTGTGGTTCACGACGACTATAAGAAAAAACTCGGTGTGTTCCTCAAAGGTGAATATCGTCCGTCCAAGACAGTGAAGGTTCTCGCTTCTATGAACTATATTGATACTAAGGCTCGCGGTTTCGGTAACTCTATGTCCACTATCTACGGTTGGGCTATCAACAAAGATATGAGCGACTATCGCACCATGGAAGGTTATCCAAACTGGGCTTGCCGCTATGACAACTGGGACGAACTTTCCGACGATTCACGTATCAATGCTACTCTTTCACCTTACTATAGCCGCTATATGGACTATGCTAAGACAGAGAGCAACCGTGTAATCCTCAATGGTTCTATCTCTTGGGAACCTATCAAAAACCTTATCTTCACCGGTAAAGTAAGCTACGATAAAGGTCATTCAACTTACGATTCATACACTCGCGAACGCTTCAAAGGCGATGAATTTACAGTGCCTGTATCAGAACTCGGTGACCTCTATGAATCATACGCTTCACGCATGGGTTCATATTCATTCTCTCCGTCACGCAGCGAACGCCTCGTGGTTCAAGGTCTCGTAAACTATTCATACGATATCAACAAAGACCACAATGTCTCCGCATTCTTTGGTGGTGAATACACGGAATCCAAAGCATACGAAGCAGGAATTAACGGAACACAGTTTATTCTCGGCGGTGAATTCTATTCACTGAATAATATTTCCGACCAGTGGTTCAGCACAAAGAACATTTCACTTTACCATACAGACTGGAACAAGTACGGTTGGTTCGGTGAATTGCGCTACGACTTCAAAGGTATGGCACAACTCTCAGTAACAGGACGTCTTGACGGTTCTTCACGTCTCCGCCAAGCTCAGAAGAACACATACTTCTATCCTTCTGTAACTGCCGGTGTTATCTTCTCTGAACTCTTCCACCTCCAGAACGACTGGTTCTCTTACGGTAAAATCCGCGGTAACTGGGCAAAAGTTGGTAAAGACTGTGCAAGCTACTTGTTTACACCTTCTTACAAAAAATGGCCTACTTTCCCTGACGGTGGTTTCTCTATCGACCCGACAACTTCCGTTGCAGACCCGAACCTTGAACCTGAATTTATCAAAACTTGGGAAATCGGTGCAGACTTGCGTTTCTTCAACTCCAAGACAAGACTTGATGTGGCATACTACTCCACACTCGCCGATAACCAAATCGTGACAGTGCGTGTTTCCCCGGCTTCCGGTACTATCCTCCAAACACGTAACGAAGGTTCAGTAGAAAACTACGGTATTGAAGCTACTCTTAACCAAGACATTATCCAAACTCGTGATTTCCAATGGACTGCTACAGTGAACTTCTCACTGAACCGCGGTAAAGTGAAATCACTTCCGGATCAGCTCACTGAAATCCAAGGTACACAGTACGGTGATATTTATCCGTCTGCATTCCTCGGTGGCTCAAGTACATCTATCACAGGTAAGGATTACCTCCGCACTGAAGACGGACAGGTTATCTGCGACGAAAACGGATACCCGAAAATCAATCCTTCCAAGAGTACTCTTATCGGTAACCGTGAACCGGACTTCCTCCTCGGTTTTGGCTCAAACTTCACTTGGAAAGACCTCTCACTCTCATTCCTCTTTGACGGACGCGTAGGTGGCGATGTTGCAAACATCACAGGTCGCGGTCTTCTCTCAAACGGTCAGGCATACGTTCTTGAAAACTATCGTAACCGTGAAGCAGTATTTAAAGGTGTGGTTGACAACGGTGACGGAACATATTCTCCAAACGCCAAGCCTATCATCTTGGACCAGAAGACTATCACAGACTACATTTACAACGTTTCTTCAAACTTTATTGAAGACGGTTCATACATCCGTTTGAGCTACGTTACAGTTGCTTACGACTTCAGCAAACTTATGAAGAAACTCGGTTCTTCTAATCCTATTAAAGGACTTAAATGTTCACTCACAGGACGTAACCTCTTCCTCCTCACCAAATACACCGGTAGCGACCCACAGATTATGACAGGTGCTTCCAATGGTACAGGTGCGATGGGTATTGATAACTACTCAGTGCCTTCACTCCGTAGTTTTAACTTTAACGTGAACTTAACATTCTAATATTAACTCCTCAATAGTAATATCGCTATGAACAAAATAAAATTATTAGCACTTTCTCTTCTGTTGGGGATGAGCCTCACCGGTTGCGAAGACGTTTTGAAAGAGAATGTCAATCCGGACAAAGCTCACACTAACGAAGTTTCTCAAGGTTTGCCTGTGCTTGTGTTCTACTCAAACCAGCAGGTATATGACCACTCTGAATACTATATCTACCTCTCACAGTGTCTCACCACTATGGGTAAAAGCCAAACAGGCTCTTACGCTTACAAGAGCGGTTGGGAATTCCTTTCCATGAACCGTCACCCGCAGTGGCGTCGTCACTACTATGATGTAGGACGTAACGGTAATATCCTTATTGATAACTCAAAGGCTATCAATTCTCCAAACTTTGAGCTTATAGCACGTACTATCATGCTCATGTCTATGCAGCTTACCACAGACGCCTTCGGTGATATGCCGCGTACGGAAGCTTACCTCTCAAACGCTCCTAAATACGACACTCAGACTTCTATATATAAATATATGTTTGAGGAAGCAGATGAGCTTATCAAACTTTACGAAGATGAAAACTACGTAAACTGCCCTACAAACTTACCTATCAGCCAGACTATGGATCGCGTTTATGCCGGTGATCTCAGCCTCTGGAAAGGTCTTGTTTATGCAGTGAAAGCACGTCTTCTCCTCCGTAATATCCCTAACATTGACTGCAGCCAGTCTGTTTGCCAGAGCATTATAGACAATGCTCAGAAAGCTATTGACATCTGGCGTTCAGGCGACCTCCGCTACGGTGCTTGGTTCGGTAATGAACCTCGCTACAACTTTGATGGTGGTACAGGTGAGCAAAACGCTCCTTGGAGTGAAGCACAGCCTAAAATCAACTCTTGGGAATCACGCGACAACTTGCTGACTTCTGCCGTTCCTTCTAAATTCTTTGCTTGTGACCTCCTCGGTCTTCTCAACCCGGGAACGGACACAGAAGGTGAATGGGACAAAAAGAACGCTTACGGTACAGACCCGCGTCTATTCTTGCTCATGGTTCCTCAGTCCGGTCCTAAATCCGCTATTGTTACTACAGAAGTTGTGAAATATCGCTGTCTTGAAAATAACATCGGTGCAAGTGCAACATACAAGCAACCAAACTTCCCGAAACTCTATGCAGGTGCTTACGCAGGTGGTATTGATGCTTACAACTGCCTCTTCACTATGGAAGAACTTTACTTCATGCAGGCAGAAGCATACTACTGGATGGGCAACAAAGCTATGGCTTGCCAGCTTGCTAAAGAAGCTACTGAATGGAACATCCAGCGTCACCTCGACAGATTCTTCGCAGATAACGGAGGCTTCTATCCAGGTCAGGGTTGTATCGCTGCTTCTAATGAACGTAACGACCTTGCAAACAAATATATGTTTGAAAATGTTAAAGCTGCATTCCTTGACAACCTTGCAAGCACAAACTCCATCAAGACAAAACCTTGTACGGAAGTTGGTAATATGCACTGGTTCTTCGACGAAGCAAACTATACGCTTTCAGACCTTATGCAGCAGAAATACATCGCAATGTACATGCAGCCGGAACAGTTTACGGATATGAGACGCTACCACTTCTCTAACAAACGTAATAACTACGGTATCGGCGACGCTAACGAAATAATCTATCCTACACTCCGCCGTCCTTACAACCTTTACTCTGCTTACTGGGTTGACGGACTTACAGAGGCTGAAAAGGAAAATACTTGGATTCAGAGAATAAACTACGACCCTGAAACAGAAGACAAGTACAATCGTCCGGAACTTGAACGCCTTGGTGCTTACAAAAACCACCTCTGGCTCCGCAAACCGATGATTTGGGCTGAAGAAGAAGGTGCTCGCAAGAGTCTCACTGAAGAATAATTTGTCAGCATAATGAGTCTTATAATCAATTTTAAGAATTTTAAAGTTATGAAATTAATATATAAATCAGGTCTTCTGGCTTTTGCAGTTGTTGCTTTGACTTCCTGTGCAAAACACGACTTGTTTGATGATAACACACAAATGGGTGAGAGACTCCCGACCTGCTACTGGGAAGTCACTTCCACCGCTTGTAAAGCCGGAGAGAATTTTGAGTTTAAGGGTAAATACTACACTGAGGACGGTCACACTCCGGACCACAGCGAAGTATGGTACAACGTAACACGCGATGAAGTTGCCGAAGCTTCAGTGAAACTTGCAGGTAACACTTTCAAATATACTCAAACTGTAACAAACTCTGAAATCGTACGTCAGTCACAGCTCGTTTCTTCATTCCCGCACTCTGCTGCTGAATGGAACGGCACTGAATTCGTTATCATGGGTCAAGTTCCTACTTCTTCCACACTTTCACCGGTGTCTTGGACAGGAGTTTCTACTTGGGACCAGTTTAAGTTCGACAGCTTCTTCCCAAGCACTTTCGCAGACGAGTTCAAGAATACCGTTGTGGATATGCTTACGAAAGACAACAGTTACTATGAAGCCATTAAATACATTTATATCAACTATCCGTTCACAAACGAGCAGTTTGCAGAAGCAAATGCAGCTCAAGGAGTTGAACTCCCTACGGATATTGATATGAAATCCGATAATGGAACAGGCGACAAGTCTGACCGCTGGTATTCTACCACTCAACACTACGAAGCAGGTATCACAGGTTATTACTACATCACACTTGACGAAGCCGGTGAAAAAGTTTATCACGAAGTAGGCAAGGATTACGAACCTATTGAAGGTATTAACTACTATGCAGTGTATAAATCCTGTCACTGGGTATTCTGCCGCTACGACGACGATGCCGGTGCTATCCTCAGCACTATCCGTCCGGAATATCTCCCTGCTTTCAAACAACTCTTCGAACTCATATCATTTGACGAATGGGTTTATGAAACAGCTAAGAAAGAGTATAGCGTAAGCTTTAACAGAACATACAAGGTGCAAGCAGACTTCCGCGTTTATGACACTGAAGGAAATGTAGGTATCGCTTACGACAAAAAGGATATTTCTATCAACTAATACAACAAACTACATAATAACACTCATTCACTATGAAATTTATTAATAAATTATTTTTCCTCTTTGCGGCTGCAATCGCTACTACAGCCTGCGTTGACAAGGAAGCAGACTATATCGTCATTCCTGATGAGGATGTCAATTTCACATATAGTGTTGCCGGGGACCAATATACTCTCGACTATTACGTAGTTTCGAGTATCCAGTTCACGAACACTTCCGCTAAAACAGGTTCTTTCGTTTGGGATTTCGGCGACGGAACAACTTCAAACGAAGCTAACCCTGTCCACAAATACTCTAAAGCCGGCACTTACAGTGTAAAACTTACTCTTGACGGCGTTGGCTACAAGGAAGCAAATCTTATGATTTACGATATTGCTCCTGCTCTGACAATTGACACTCAATCTACAGACATTATCGAAATTAACGAAACAAAGGTTTCTTTCAAACTCGCTCTTCCTAACCCGGAAAACCTCC
The DNA here is from genome assembly GCA_051871275.1 of Muribaculaceae bacterium. Lineage (GTDB taxonomy): Bacteria > Bacteroidota > Bacteroidia > Bacteroidales > Muribaculaceae > CAJUPY01. The sequence continues at coordinate 7,066 of JBJECR010000036.1, forward strand.
GCGTACGCTACGAATGGACTTTCCCGGAAGGCACTATCGGTCCTGACGGAAATGCACTTGAATCATTCACCGGCTATGCGGAATCCGACGGCTCTGTTACTTATCCGGGCGAAGTTTCTTTCAAGAACATCGGTTCACAAAAAATCGTTATCAACACATACTTTGATATCGATGGCGAAAACCGTCGTCTTGAAGAATCTTACCTGAACGTGCAGGTTGGTTGCTCTTACGAAGCTCCTACTATCTACTATGCGCAAAAAGACGGTAACATCAAGGCTATCAAGCTCGTGGATACATCTCTTCTTCCTAAAGGAACAAAAGTGCTCCCATACGATATGGGTGTGAAATCCGGTAATAGTCCTTTCAATATCTGCTACGGCGAAGTGCCTGTACAAGATGAAGACGGAAACGTTACAAACGAAGGCTGGATTTATATCCTTGACGCAGGTAAGCAGTATTACTACGTAAACGACGAATCCGGTACACTCGGCGACGGACTTATCACAGCTATGCGTACAGACGGAACAGGTGTGAACACTGTTGTGACAAACGTTGGCGGCTATGCTTTCAACGACCCGTTCCAGGGATTTGTATATAACGGCAAACTCTATTTCTCAGACCGTAACCAGGGCGTTTCATCTGTAGATCTCACTGCTCGCGGTGAAGTGATTAAGGCTAATTCCGATGGTCAGAGAGATTCATACGTATTCCACAATCAGCTTATACCTTACTATGGTCGCGGTATAGCATACGGTGCTATCTCAGCAGGTCTTTATCGCGATTCAAGCGGTATTTGGTGGTGGGGTAAGGACTACAGCGGTAACGGTATTTATCGTTTCAAAGATTCTGATATCTACACTACTTCCGCAGCGGCAGATGCAGCAGCTTCTCCTTACGGAATCGTATGTTCCGGTATCAAGATGCGTACTTTCACTATCGACGAACAGAGAAAGAACCTCTACATCTGGCGTTACAACTCCTTTGAAGGTTTCGCAGTTTATCCTCTCCCGGGTCCAACAGAAACCGTGACAATGTATAATCCTACATCACAGATTCAGATGTACGCAGACCCAATCAATACTACAGACTCTGAAGGTGTTTACACTTCACAGTTTGCACTGGACAAAGAAACAGGTAGAGTATTCTTCGGTTTCCGTCCTATTGAAACGGATACTTCAAAACTCGGTCAGGGTATTGTTTACTACGACCCGAATACAAACAAAATGGCTCGCTACGGCGAAACAAGCGATGCTATCCTCGGTATCTGCATCAATCCTAACAAGACAAAATTGTTTTAAGTAAATTATAGCAGATTTATATTCATATTTTGGGTGGCTCGGCTGTGATAGTCGTGCCACTTTTTCATACATTCAGAAGGCTATTTCCCCAAAAAATATTTATATTTGCATCAAGTAATAAATGAAATACATTTTTGATATGGATAAAGGTCAAATATTATTATATAGAACACCTGACGGGGATTCAAATATTGAGGTAAGGCTTGAAAATGATACGGTGTGGCTCTCTGCAGACCAAATGGCAGAGCTTTTTCAGAGAAATAAATCCACGATTTCCCGTCATATAAAGAATGTGTTGGAAGATGGAGAGTTGGAGGCAAAAGAGGTTGTTGCGTTTTTTGCAACAACCACTCAACACGGAGCAATTGAAGGCAAGACTCAGCAACATCAAGTGGCGTTCTATAATCTTGATATGATTATAAGTGTTGGTTATAGAGTACATTCTTACAGAGGTGTGCAATTTCGTATTTGGGCAACAAAGGTATTAAAAGAATATATAGTAAAAGGTTTTGCTATAAATGATGATTTGCTCAAACGAGCCGGAGGAGGCAATTATTTTGATGAATTGCTTGCTCGTATTAGGGATATTCGTTCAAGCGAAAAAGTGTTTTACCGAAAAGTTTTGGAGATTTATGCTCTTAGTATTGACTATGACCCAAGTGTAGAAATGACTCAAAATTTTTTCCGGACTGTGCAAAATAAAATGCACTATTCTGTCCATGGGCATACTGCTGCTGAGATTATATATGAGCGTGCTGATGCATATAAAGATTTTATGGGGCTTACCACATGGTCCGGTTCCATGCCAACAAAACCGGAAGCGGAAGTAGCTAAAAACTATTTAACTCAAGAAGAGATAACATCATTAAATCGCATTGTGAGTTTATACCTTGATTTTGCAGAACTCCAAGCAGAAGAACACCGCCCAATGTATATGAAAGACTGGATTAGCATTCTTGATGATTTCCTTCGAATTTCAAGAAAAGACATACTTACGCACTCCGGTAAAATTTCTGCAAAGCTTGCAAAAGAAAAGGCTGATGCGGAGTATGATAAATTTAAGGAACGTTGCAAAAATGAGTTGTCTCAGGTGGAAATCCATTTTCTTGAGAATTTTGAGCGTGAGCAGAAACGATTATTAGGCAATAAGAAGAAATAAAGGCAGAATTGATAATGCCACTTTTTCATACATTCAGAAGGCTATTTCATACATTACTCATATTTTTGTATCGGTTTTTCAAAATAATATGACTAATTTTGCGGTATAAATAACACGAATGAAAAAGCATCTGGTAATATCCACATCTATTGACCTGGTGAGAATCTCACCGGACAAAATAGTGTATTTTTCCTCCGACGGTAACTATACCACCATAGTTCAGACGGACGGGGAAACGCGTATGGTGTCTTATCAGCTGGGACAAATAGAAAAAATGATTGATACACAGCTCGGAAGCGAAGGTGCCGTGTTTATTCGCATAGGTAAAAGTCTGATTATTAACCGCTCCTATATATATTACATCAATGTGCCCAGGCAAAAACTCATTCTTTCCGACGTTACGGCATTTAATCACACCGTCACGGCATCTAAAGAAGCATTGAAACAGTTGAAGGAGCTTTTGGAAAAGGAGTCCAATTAATATGAAAGAGATTAATGACATAAAAGACGACCAAATCCGCGTTTTGGGCGACACTGTGAAAGAGCAGTCGTTCTTTCAAAAACACCGCAGGAGTATAGTTATTGCTTCTGTCGCTGCGGTTTTGGTAATTCTATTGCTGATTTTCTTCTATTTCTTGACGTTATTCGCTCCGGCAGCGGAAGAAGTTGCAGGCGAACCGGTATTGACGGAGGAAGAAGTGCAAGAAGTGCAGGAGCCGGAGAAACCTGCTGTGATTTTGCCGCTTGGCAAGGCTGTTGATGCTTCTGCAGAGGCATTCACGGAGATTAAAGACACTATAATAAATGATATTCCTATCAGACTTTTTATTCCTCACAATGCAGAAATGTCGCTTCGCCTCGGACGTGTGAGCAATAGCGATAAAAGTATAGTCTATGCGGCTCAGGCTGCTGATGTGCGTGCAGATAACGGTGGAATTGTAGGTGCATTTGTGCTCAAAGGTACGCCTAAATCCTGGGGACTGTCAAAAAAAGGCTTTTGTGCCAATATAGACGGAGTAATCACAATCGGTGTGGCTGAAAATTCACCGCTATTTGAGGAGGCTACGGAAAAAGGAGGCTATTTCTTCCGCCAGTATCCCCTTGTGAGCAATGGCAGGATTGTGGAAAATGTGCTTAAAGGCAAATCCATTCGTCGAGGCATTTGTGACCGTAACGGAGAAATATTCATGGTGGAAACACTTACGAATGAGTCTTTGCACGATTTCTCACAAGCACTTGTGGATTTATACGTGGATAATGCCATTTACCTTGTAGGCTCTTCCGCTTACGGTTGGGCTGTTGATGAAGATGGAAAGCACCATGAATTTGGAGAGAAAAATATTTATAGAGGTCGCCGCAGGATGAAAGCTGCCACAAGCTATATAGTATGGACAAAATCAACGGAAAAACCATCCAAGCAGGAAAGCGAAAAATGATGAAATTGCATCTGCGGAGTTAATTCATACACTAAATAACGTGTTTCGTACAGTTGCCGATTTTTATGGTGATTGTACGATTCTTTTTTCTCAATTTTGTATGTGAAAAATTATGAATTATAAATAATAAACCACATACAAAACAAATGAAAAGAACAATTATTCGCCTTTTTGCAGCTTTCTCCGCAACGCTTTTAGCTGCTTGTGCTTCCGTGACTATGACAGATGAGGAGGCACAAAAATGGATTGCGGCTTACGCACCATTTCAGATAGATATTTCAGATGATATCTGCATTATGCCCACGGACTCTCTCATGGCACACCTTGATGCGTCTAAACTGAAAGATGACGTTTTCTCTTTTTCCCCTTCGCTTAAAGGAAATGCTGTTTTTGATACCTGCACGGCTTGCATCAAGTTCAAGCCGGAGGAGGGCGAGTTGAAGCAGGGAAAGAAATATTTCTGCCGCATGGATATGTCCGCCCTCACAGGCATAGACTCTTTGCGTGATTTTTCTTTTGAATTTTATGTGGAAAAACGTGAAACGAAGATTGCGGATTTGAGTCTGCACCTTGATGCGGATAGTGCCTGCAGTGTTGTGGCGGAAGGCTTTCTGCTGCTTAGCCGAGAGCCGGAAGCAAATGGCATTGTGAACACGGCACTTTTATGCAGTGTCCCCGGCTCCAAAGTGAAAATTACGCCTACAAACGACAAAAAGCGGTTTGCTTTTACCGTTTATGGCATACCACGCCGTCATGATGACTATGATGCTGAACTTTTTTTTGTTCCGGACAATTCTTTTTCGCCGTCAAAGGCTGGCATTACCATTCCCGGGCTCAGCGGATTTGACGTTCTGTCCGTGAAACTGTGTGATACCGCTCAGCCGTACGTAAACATTGAATTTACGTCACCACTTGATGAATCTCAGGAACTTGACGGACTTGTCGTGATAGATGAAATGGAAAATGTAAAGATTGAACGCCGCAGTGCAAGCGTAAAAGTGTTTTTTCAGCGTAGCGGATTGAAAAATTTCACTTTGCGTCTCTCTGAACTTATCCGCTCCACAGAGGGTAAAACGCTGAAAAGCGAGTTTGTTCAGACACTTAGTCAAGACTTGATTCCTCCTGCAGTGGAAGTGCCTGTCAGCGGAACGATATTGCCGAACAATGGTGATTTGAAATTGCCGTTTCGTGCTGTGAATCTTGCCGCAGTAGATGTGGAAGTGGTGAAAATATATGCGGATAACGTACTCCGTTTCTTGCAGATAAATGATATTGACGACAATTACAGTCTCCGCCGCTGGGGAACACTCATTTATCGCCAAACCGTTCGTCTTGACGGTGATAAATCGCTGAATCTGCACGACTGGCAGAACTTTTCCATTGACTTGAAAAATCTTTTTCGCCGTGAAAGAGGTGCCATCTATTCCGTGCGTCTCAGTTTCCGCAAGGCGTATTCGCTGTATGGCAGGGAGAAAGCAGAAGATTTTGAACTGTTGAGCGGCATTACGGAGCAAGACCGCCAATATTGGGAAGAAAATCATGAATACAGCAGAAGATACAGTCGCCCGAGTGAAAATTATGGGTATTTTGATTGGAGTAGTGCAGATGACCCGGAATCTGAGTCATACTATAGATATTACGACCGAGTGGTGGATTATAATCTTGCTGCCTCAAATATAGGTTTGATAGTAAAGCGAAGTGCTGACAATAAATTTTTATGTGCCGTGACGGATATTCTTTCCGCTGCTCCGCTTGCCGGCATTACGCTTAAGGCATACAATTTTCAGCAGAGAGTAATAGGCAGTGCTGTGACGGATTCTCAAGGCTTTGCGGTGCTGGCACTGCATAATGTGCCGGAAATAATTGTGGCAACAGACGGAGTTTCAACTACATACCTCAAAATTGACGGTCGCACGGAACTCTCTTCAGAGGCTTTTGACGTAAGCGGCACAAGGAATAAAATGGGGATTAAGGCTTTTATTTACGGTGAGCGTGGCGTGTGGCGTCCGGGCGATGATATTTACCTCACTCTTATGGTTGAAGACAAACTGAAATCTTTGCCGGCAAATCACCCCGTGATGGTGGAATTGGTATCTCCTTCAGGGCAAGTGTTTGAAAGCAAGGCTATTACTCAGTCTGCACCGGGTATTTACGTTTATCGCACCGCAACGGCGGAAGATGCCGAGACGGGTTATTGGCAGGCACGTTTTAAGGTGGGAGGACAAACGTTCAAACATTCTGTCAGGATAGAAACAGTGAAGCCTAACAGGTTGAAAATCAAGATAAACATTCCGGAAATGCTGTATGCTTCCGGAAAGAAAAACAAGGTGGGCATGGAAGTGCATTGGCTCTCAGGTGCGTTGGCTTCCGGGCTTAAAACAAAGTTGGAAATGTCGCTTTACGAGATTTCCACGCCTTTTGAGCAACATAAAAACTTCGTGTTCACAAATCCGTTGGTCTCTTTTTCTGACTATGAAAATACAATCCTTGAAAGCACACTCGATTCTGCGGGAAAACTGGCGGAAGACGTGGCAATCCCGTATTTTGAAACTGCTCCCGGCTTGATGCGTGCAAATATCGTGGCACGTGTTCAGGAAGCCGGGGGCGATGAGAGTGTGACAGCGGAATCCGTGAGGTTTTCGCCGTATAGGTCGTACGTTGGTATTGACCTTGGCAACAGACAATTTGAAACCGGCAGGGACTTGACGTTCAACGTGTTAAACGTAGATGAAAATGGTAAGCCTTCTGATACGTCTGCACTTGAGTATCAAATTTACAAGATTGAATGGAGCAGGTGGTACGAAGGTTCGGCATACGAGTACGGCAAATATGTGCAGGGCTGCTATTCTCAGCCTGTTGCTTCCGGAAAACTGAAAACTGTAGGTGGAAAAGCTGCCGTGAAGTTTAAGGTGGAGAATGAGGACTGGGGACGTTACCTGATTTATGTGCAAAACACGGCGAGCAACCATGCTACCGGTGGTGAAATCTTTGTGGATTGGGAGGACTGGAACGGACTTTCCGGAACAGACGACCCTACGCATGCAGCTATGCTCCCGTTTTCACTGGACAAGGCAAACTATGAGCCCGGAGAAACTGCAACTATCCTTTTCCCGAAATCACCGGGCGGACGTGTGCTTGTTTCCGTGGAAAACGGCTATAGGGTGATTCGCCATTTTTGGACGAATCTTTTTGCAGAAAAAGAAACGGCTCTGAAACTGCCTGTTACGGCTGATATGGCACCGAATTTTTACGTTCATGCCACACTTCTCCAGCCTCATTCTCAAACCGTAAACGATTTGCCAATCAGAATGTATGGCATTCAGGGTGCACTTGTTTATGACAAGAAAAGCGTGTTGCACCCCGTGATAACCGTTGCTGATGAAGTACAACCGCAGCAGGAATTTGCCGTGCGTGTTTCTGAAAAAGACGGCAAAAAAATGAGTTACACGCTTGCTATTGTTGATGAAGGACTGCTTGACCTTACTGCTTTTCGCACTCCAAATCCGTGGGCGGCAATGAATCAGCGTGAGGCTCTCGGAGTGAAAACGTGGGATATGTACAATGATGTGATAGGTGCTTACACCGGAGTGTTCAAACCTATTTTGAGTGTGGGTGGCGACATGGCATTGCGAAAGGCTTCCGGCATGGAAAAACGCTTTAACCCTGTGGTGAAATTTATGGGTCCATTCACTGTTTCCGGTGGTAGCAAGGTGCATAAAATCAAGTTGCCTATGTATGTAGGCTCTGTTCGTGTAATGGTTGTGGCTGCTAATGGTGTCGGTGGTTACGGCAGTGAGGACAAAACAGTCACTGTGGCTTCTCCACTCATGCTATTGCCCTCTTTGCCGAGAAAACTTTCGTGTGGCGACAAGGTGTCTTTGCCTGTAAATGTGTTTGTTTCTGAGGCAGGAGTAAAAAATGTGGCGGTGAGCGTGAAGGCTGAAGGTCCGGTGAAAGTGGCGGGACCGGGAACTAAAAATGTGGCGTTTGGTGGCAAAGGCGAGAAACTTGTGAATTTTGACCTCCTTTGCGATAAAAGCCGGGAAGGCAAGGCAAAAATATTTATTTCCGCTTCGTCAGGCTCACGCACATTCCGCGATACTGTGTTTATTGACGTGAAAAATCCGAATCCCGTAATCACGGAGTGCATTTCCAAGACCATTTCCGGTGGAAAATCTGCCGTTTTGTCCGTAAATACGAGTAATGGCAGCGATTGCAAACTTGAAGTAGCTACAATGCCGACAATAAACTTCAGCGGCGTGTTTGATTTTGTGAAAAACTATAGTCATTTCTGCACGGAGCAACTCTCCTCAAGGGCGATGTTCCTGCTTTATTGCCGCAATTTCCTGAGTGCGGAAGAACAGTTGCAAGCAGAGCAGGCGTTGCCGGAAATTTTAAGGTGTTTGATGTCACGACAGTTGGCAAGTGGCGGTTTCGCTTATTGGAGCGATACGGAAGAAGCACTCCCTTGGGTGTCGTCAATGGCAGGATTAGTGATGTGCGAGGCACGTCGTCAGGGCTTCTTCGTAGATGAGTCTTCTATTAGCCGTTGGAAAGAGAATCAGAAGAAGGAGGCTCGCAATTACCGCCACTCCACTGTCTTTTCAGAGGATTTAGTCCAGGCGTATCGCCTTTATTCTCTGGTACTTGCCGGAGAAACACCCACTGCGGCTATGAACAAACTGCGTGAAAGCAAATCTGTTTCCCGTTCGGCTCTTTTCTGTCTCTCGGCGGCGTATTCCGTTGCAGGACAGAGAGATGCAGCATTGCGTCTTTTGGAAAGAGCTGTTAACGTGCAGAACACTCCGGGCAATTATGACACATTTTACACTCCGCTGCGTGACACTGCACTGGAATTGCTGTCTTTTTCACTCGCCGGTGAAAAGAGTAGGGCAACTGAGGTGGCTGTTCGTATGGTAAAGGATTTTAATCCGCAAAATTGTGTTACGCAGGAGGTGGCATTTGTCAGTATGGCTGTGAAGAGTATGGCGGAAATTGCCGACAGACGTCCTTGCGATGTGAAAGTTACGGAAAAAGGCAAAACTCCGCAGGTCTATAAAAATTTGTCAGGCACTAAAGTGCTGATTGTTAGCGGAAATACGGAGAATGTGACTGTGGAAAACTGCGGAAAAACAGATATTTTTGTTTCGCTCCTCTCTACGCATCGCCCAGTAGCGGGAGAGCCTGTCCCGGCTTGCTCATCAGGTGTGATTTTGAGTGTTAAGTACGTGGATATGAGTGGAAAAGAAATTTCCGTGAGCAGGCTGAAACAAGGCGATGAATTTATTGCTCGCATATCAGTGAAAAAGTCTGCGGGAGATTCGGAATCCATGGCTCTGACGTTTGCAGTTCCTTCCGGTTGGGAAATTTGGAACGACAGGCTGATTGGCAACGGCAGTGGTGAAAGGTACGATATTTACGATGACCGCATTTGCCTGTATTTCCCGGCAAAAATATGGGAAAAACATGAGTTTTCCGTGCGTATTCGTGCTGCCTGGTGTGGCAAATACGTTTTTCCGGCGGTTGTGTGCGAGGATATGTATGACGCAAAATGTAAGGCTGTTTTGCCCAATACTTTCGTGGAAGTAGTGAAGTGATTTTTGTTTATTCATTTTTATAAAATTTTAGGTTTATTATTTATGAAACTATCGGTGAAAAGCGGTGCGGAAAAGTGTGTTCCTTTTATTAAAAAGAATAAAAAACTCGTGTGCATTGCATTGCCGATAGTTTTTTTATTCTTGCTGTGGCTCTTTTGTCTGCCTGAGAATTTATTTGAAAACACGCCGTATTCCACCGTTGTGACGGACAAAAACGGAGAACTGATAGGAGCACGAGTGGCAGATGACGGACAGTGGCGTTTTCCTCCGTGTGACACTCTGCCGGAAAAATTTGTGCAGGCACTCGTAGAATTTGAGGACCGCAATTTTTATTCTCATTGTGGTGTCAGTCCATCGGCTCTTGTGCGTGCCGTGGTGCAGAATGTGCGCAATGGCAGGGTGGTGAGCGGTGGCAGCACTATCACTATGCAGGTAATCCGTCTTTCTAATCCTCAGCCGCGAAATCTATGGCAGAAAATTGTGGAAATGTTTAAGGCTACGCGTTTGGAATCTCGCTACACAAAAGACGAAATTCTACGGATGTATGCCTCTCATGCCCCTTTCGGCGGAAATGTGGTGGGAATAAATGCGGCAATGTGGAGATACCTTGGCAGACATGATGCGGAACTCTCCTGGGCGGAGGCTGCAGCACTTGCGGTGATGCAAAATAGCCCGTCAAGGATTACGGTTTTCAAAAACCGTGAACTGCTTCTGCAAAAACGAAACAGACTGCTTGGCAGATTGCACGATAAAGGCGTTATTACAGACGAAGAATACGCTTGGGCTTACGATGAACCGCTGATTGTAATGCCGGAATCGCTGCCGCAATATGCTCCTCACCTGGTGGAATATTATTGCCGCACTGCTCACGGCGAAAATTCTCGCACGGAAATTGATTTGAGTCTGCAAAAGCGTGTGGAAGACATGCTTGCAAGCCGTAGCCGTGAATTTCGTCTCTCCGGAGTGCGTGATATGGCGGCAATTATCATTGATGTGCATAGCGGTGAACCTGTGGCGTACTGTGGAAATGCGGATATGGACTTCGACCGTGACGGTAAATGCGTGGATATTGTGCAGTCTCCTCGTTCTTCGGGAAGTATTCTCAAACCAATCCTTTATGCAGCGGCTATGAATAGCGGAACTATTCTTCCGCAGTCTCTTCTCCCTGACGTGCCAATGGATTTCGGCGGTTTTGCTCCAAAAAATTTTGACGGAACGTACCTTGGTGCCGTGCCCGCGGATGTGGCTCTTGCCCTATCGCTTAATGTGCCGAATGTGCACTTGCTGAAGGAGTATGGCGTGATGAATTTTGCGAATTTGCTCAAACGTGCAGGATTTAAGACCCTTACTCGCCCTGCGGATAAATACGGACTGTCGCTTATCCTGGGAGGTGCGGAAGTTACGCTCCGTGACGTGACTATGTGCTATGCAAAAATGGCTGCAATATGCAGTGATACTGCTGATTATCCGGAATTTCCTCTACGAGACCGTGTGGCACTGTACCGGATGTTTGAAGCAATGTATAGCGTGAATCGTCCGGACCAAATGGATCTTAGCCGTGTGAGCAGTGTGCAAAATGTGGCGTGGAAAACGGGTACGAGTTATGGTAGCCGTGATGCGTGGGCTGTGGGCGTGACCCCGGACTATGTTGTTGGTGTATGGGTGGGGAATGCTGATGGTAGCGGTGTCTCCGGACTTACCGGTGCAAAGTTTGCCGGACCGGTAATGTTTGAATTGTTCGGACTTCTGCGTGGCAGTAGCCGTTTTGTTCTTCCGAGTAAAAATGAGGGTATAATGATGAGCGTTTGTTCACACTCCGGCTGTCCTGCGGGCAAAAATTGCGAGAAAACTCACATGATGCTTGTGCCAAAAGGGTGCAAAAACAGTAAAATGTGCCCTTATTGCAGGGAAGTGGCTGTTTCGCTTGACGGCAATTTCAGAATTGCAGACCGCAGTGAAACTACTATGACTCAAAACTTTTTTGTGTTGCCGCCGCTAATGGAGCATTATTACAAATCGCTCCACCCGGGCTATGCTTCTTTGCCACCGCTGAAATCCACGGGTTCTGCCGTCGGAGCAGGGCAAATGCACTTTATCAGTCCGGCAAACGGCAGTGTTATTTCACTTGCTCGCTTTGCAGACGGAAGTCTCGGCAATTTAATTTGCAAAGTGACTCACTCAAACCCCTCAGCCGAACTTTTCTGGCATATAGATAATAATTTTTTAGGCTCCACCACTCATCTCCACGAAATGTCTGTCTCTCCTTCTGCAGGCTATCACAAAATCACCGTTGTAGATAATTTTGGTGCAAGTATGGAATTGGAAATTGTGATAAAGTGAAAAAGCAATGCGAGAGTTTGTTGTAGTTAATATTATTTAACAATCGGGGGGGGTGAGTAACTATTCAGCTATCCGAAAGCATTACATAACTGCTATTGAAAAGCCATCA
>JBJECR010000037.1:0-4099 GCA_051871275.1 Muribaculaceae bacterium
GGTTGTGTACGTCTTCTTTAAGAATAATCTTCATAATTGTAATACTGCTTTTAAGTGGTTATTTCATCAAGTCTGTTACGTATGGAAGGAGAGCGAGATGACGAGCACGCTTTACAGCTTGTGCTACTCTACGCTGGAATTTGAGAGAAGTACCTGTGATACGGCGAGGAAGAATCTTACCTTGCTCGTTGAGGAACTTTTTGAGGAATTCCGGATCCTTGTAGTCGATATACTTGATACCGCTTCTTTTAAAACGGCAGTATTTTTTCTTTTTTACATCTACTGACATTGGAGTCAAATAGCGAATTTCTGATTGTGCTTGTGCCATGATTTTAGTCCTCCTTTACTTCTTCTTTAGGTGCATTTGCTTTAGCTGCCTTGAGTGAGCGACGTTTTTCAGCGTATTCAGCAGCATATTTATCCTGACGGAATACCAAGAAACGTAATACGCGTTCGTCACGGCGGAATGCAGTTTCTAATTTTTTAACTATTGTAGGTTCACCCTCAAATTCGAGGAGAGTGTAAAATCCGGTAGATTTCTTTTGGATTGGATATGCGAGTTTACGCAATCCCCAACATTCTTCATTCACAACTGTTGCATTGTTATCTGCAAGCACTTTTGTGAATTTATCTACCGCTTCCTTCATCTGTACATCAGACAAAACGGGAGTTAAAATGAAAACGGTTTCGTACTTCATGTTTTTATTGATTAATAATTAATTTGGTTTGAAAATCGGGTGCAAAGGTAGTAATAATCCTCCACACTTGCAAATATTTACGTTCTTTTTCTACTTAAAATCTTTATAAATTAACTGATTTTTACTGATTTATATCATAATGACGCTTAATATTTCGTGCATATTCCGGCATATCTGTTGTCAGATAGTCGGCACCACGGTCTATCATATCCACAATGTCTGCATGAGTGCGGAGTGTCCATACGTTTACTGTAAGACCGAGATTATGAGCATCGTTAAACCAACCGGAATTGTTTCTCAAGGAGCCTTGCTCATAGTCGAGTCCTGTGAAACCGGCATTTTTCAGTTCTTGCGGTGTCTTGTCTGCTTGAAGGTATGCCACCTTTGCGTTCGGGCGGAGAGCAATCACCTTTAGGCACGCATCCCAACTGAAAGATATGTATTCCACCTTATCTGCAACGCCATATTTATCAACAAGTTCCACAGCTTTTGCTGCAGCTGCCTGATTGCGTGCTGTGGTGCTGTGAGCCTTGATTTCAATGATAAGTTTCGTGCTGTTTGGATTATCTCTCAGGATTTGGAGTAAATCTTCCAGAGTAGGCATTTTTTCACCGTTGCTGAGCGTGAGATCTTTGCACTGGCTGTATGTAGAATTCTGAATAGTTACTCCACTGAAACTTGCATCATGGTTCACCATAAGCACATTGTCTGTAGTAAGCCAGATATCTGTTTCAGAGCCATATACGTTTATTTCCTGAGCGAATCTGAGTGAAGCGCGGGAGTTTTGAGCAGAGCCGTATTTGTCCCAATATCCACGGTGAGCTATCACGTTTGCTCGTGACGGCATAGAAGTGACAACCTTATCAAAGATCACATTTCCCAATCGCTGATATTCTTCACCGCGAATAAGTGTCATAGAATATGTATCTGCTACGATATCTGCCGGCATATCAACGATATAGCCGAAATCTGAAAGGCTGCCGGATGTATAGTAAACACGGTTGGAGTTTGTGCAAGACGTAAAGCGTACCTTATCTCCGTCCTCATAACCCGTGCCATAAACTTCAAACTTGCCTCCGGACTTGATGTGTACGTCTGAAACGTAATTTATTCCTGTCACAAGGCGTGCACTTGTTTCCGTATTTCCACTTGGATATACATTATCCCAAAGCATATTTACTTCATCTTGCGTAAATGGTGTATCATAAAGACGGAATGTTACAACATCACCGGGAATACACTGATTCATTTCTCCATTCTGCGGGTCGCCGAAGATTGCCCAGAAATAAGACTTGTCCGTGCTTGGGCGAGTCAAGTCACCTTCTGCAGCTCCGGTTGCTTTCAGTTCACCGTCAACGTAGAGATAGGCTTTGCTTTCAGACTTGTTGTAAACGCCCACCACGTGGTAATACTGATTTGTATTGTATTGCGTTTGTGCTCCCCAACAGTAACCTGTGGTTGACGTATTAGGCAGGAATGTAAGTCTTCCGTCACTTGTCACCATTATTGCACCCGGACCGCCACCTTGATGGCAAGCAATCCATTTTGCCTCCTTGCCTTCCACTTTTTCCGGCGACATCACTATAGCTTCCATAGTATAGCCGTCGGAGAGTTTGTTAAACATTGCATCTGTAAGAGGAATACGATAGTGACCGGTATTTGCGGCATTCCATTCAGATGTGGAACGAGCTGCATAGCAGTCGTATTCGCTATTCCAATATGTTGAGAGCGTGCTGTTTGCGTATGTGGCAACACTGTTCCACATTGGGGAAGCATCAAGGGCACTGCCGTTTGAGCAGAATTTCACATCAAGGATATCTGCTTTCGGCATTACTTCCGGATAGAGTTTGATACTCTGATAAAGCATTTTCACTTCTATCGGGCTAAGAGTTTTGTCATACATACGGATAGAATATATCTCTCCCGGAATTTGCTGGTCTATGTTCCCGTTTTGCGGGTCTCCGATAATCGCCCACCACTGTGATTGGTCGTTGGACGGCTTGGTAAGGTCACCAAGAGCATCTGTTGTAGCTTTGAGTTCTCCATCAACGTAAAGATATACTTTTTGCTCAGCCTTACTATAAATACCCACAACGTGATAATACTGATTGATATCATATTCACATTCCGCACCCCAAGCATAGCCGGAGTCGGTAGTATTAACAAGGAATGCCAAATGATTCTGAGTTGTAACCATAATACCACCCGGACCACCTCCCTGGTGACAGCTAAACCACTTCCCTTCTTTGTCATTTGATGATTTTTCCGTTGTCATCACAATAGCCTCCACGGAATATCCGTCTGCAAGTTTACTGAAGATAGGGTCAAGGTTTATGCTGTAGTAGCCTGCGGTTTGGTCATTTCCTCCCCAAGTAGCTTGTGAACGAACGCCTACACGCTGCAAATCATAGTTCCAGCACGGTCTTACCACACTGCCGGAGTGATAAGTTACGGTATTTTTCATCGGCGAGTTATCCACGGCACTGCCGTCGCCGAAAAATTCTATATCCAGAACGTCTGCTTTTGGCAATACAGGTGTAAAACCGATACTGTCTATTGCGGAATATGCTGCGGAATACATCACATTCTTGTCTGCATCAAGCAGAGTTATTGTGCTTTTATCGTCTGAGAGGCGTACATCGTCAAGAAGATTTACCTTTTCCATATACACCGGTTCGCCTCCGCTCCACACATAGAAATTTCCCTTGTTCGTATTCTCGGCAAAAGCAGGCTGCACAGCCATTACTGCGGCTGAAACGAAAAATATATTTTTAAGAGTACACATATCAATATCGGTGTAAAAATTATTTGACAATCTTCTTAATAATCACATCTTTACCTGTTGCGATACGCACAACGTACACTCCTCGGCTAAGGTCGCCAAGCGAGACTGAAGTTGCACTTGCTTGAGGTGAAACACTTCTTACAGCTATACCTCCAATGGTATAGACGGAAATATTGTCTATCTTCTCTTGTGCGTTCACGCTCAGAATATCACCAAAAACTTCACATTGCAATTTCACTTCCGGAGCCTGAACGGAGAGCAAAGGGTCGTAATAAAAATTGAAATGTTTTAGGTTTTCAGTAGGCACAGCTATGCGATTGCCGTCTTTAAGGACATATATGCCGTCTGCGGCAAATTCTACCCTGGTTATTCCTTCTATCTTTGAAGTATAACCACCGACAAAATTTTCTTGTTCAAAAGTGTATAAGTCTATAGCATAACAACTTACACAGCATAAAAACAAGGAAATAGATAATAAAATTTTTCTCATAAGTAGTTTGTAAGGGTTTTCGTATTTCTAAAATCAGGGCTCCAAGCCTCCAATTTTGCAAATTTAATACTTTTTCTACGATTTTCACATTATTTTTGGATTTTTTTCTTTGCAGTATGTTTCACA
>JBJECR010000038.1:0-18105 GCA_051871275.1 Muribaculaceae bacterium
ATATTTTACAATATATTAACATAAGAGGGCATATCGAATTTTGATACACCCTCTAAAGTGATGATATCCAGGTCGTTTGTAGGCTCGTCAAGGATAAGAAAATTAGGCGAACGCATCAGCACGGAAGCCAGGTGCAGACGTGCTTTCTCGCCGCCGCTGAGTTTATAGACGTATTTCTGCCGGTCTGCCGGAGTGAAAAGAAAACGCTGCAAAAACTGCATCGGTGCTATGTGTATTCCTTCGTTATACACTATATCTTCCGCCAAATCCGTGATTACGTCTATCACCTTTTTTGTCTCGTCAAATGCTATGCCCTCCTGAGAATAATAGCCGAAACGCACCGTTTCGCCCACATTCCACTGCCCAGAATCCTGCGGCACAAGTCCTTGCAGCATCTTGATAAATGTGGATTTCCCCACTCCGTTTTCACCTATGATTCCCAGCTTTTCATAGCGTGAAAAAATATAGTTAAAATCGTCTAAAATGATTTTTTCGCCAAAACGCTTGGAGATATGCTCTGCCTCAAAGATTTTAGAGCCGATATACGAAGATTTCACCTCCAGGTTCACGTTTTTCTCCGTCAGATTTACCTGTGAACGCTCTTTCAGGTCGTAAAAAGCATTTATTCTGAACCTTGCCTTTCCGGCACGTGCTTGCGGCTGTCGGCTCATCCAGTCCTGCTCCTTACGCAGAGTGTTTTTCACCTTTGCCAGCTCCGCACCCATAGCATTTATTCGTTCTTCACGGCGGCGGATATAGTTATCGTAGTTGCCATCGTAGGAATATACGTTTGTGCGGTCTATTTCAATGATTTTGTTGCAGATACGGTCCAGAAAATAACGGTCGTGCGTCACTAGGAGCAAAGTCATACGGCTCCGTTTGAGGTATGCCTCAAGCCATTCTATGGAATCAATGTCCAGGTGGTTTGTAGGCTCGTCAAGGATGAGAAAATCCGGGTCATCGAGTATCACGCGGGCAAGTGCAAGTCGCTTTTTCTGCCCGCCGGAGAGCGAACCCACTTTCTGCGAAAGGTCTGTGATGCGAAACTGCGTGAGAAGTTGCTTCATGCGGTCCTCAAAACTCCAGGCATCTGTGGAATCCATCAGTTGCATGGCACTGAACATCTCCTCTTGGTTGCCGGAGATGAGTGAGAGTTCATAACGCGTAATTGCTTCCGTCACAGGACTTTGATGTGCGAAGGCAGCCTCAAGCACCGTCATTTCCGCAGGTAAATCCGGAATTTGCTCCAGGTAGCCCACACGCAAATCGTTGCGGAAAATGATATCACCGGAATCTGCGGATTCAATCCCTGCAAGGCACCGCAACAGAGTGGTTTTACCCATTCCGTTTTTAGCAATAAGACCTATTTTGTCGCCCTCGTAAATGCCCAGGGTGACGTCTTGAAAAAGCACTCTGTCACCCACGCTTTTCGTGAGTGAGTTTATCTGAAGAAAACTTGCCATTGGCGTCTCACTTTTTCGTATTCAGTGCGGCAAGCATATTTTCCAGCTTTCCACGCACGTTTTTAAGTCGTTCCACAACCTCGAATCGCTTGTCCACACCTTCGCGGTTACGGCGTATTTCCTGCTGTGCGGCTTCAATCTTCAGTCCTTTTTCTTTCACCAGAAAGTAAATCATGCGGATTGTCTCCACGTCCTTGGGAGTGTAATACCTCTGTCCGTTTTCGCGGTGAGGATTGATGATAGTAAACTTTTTCTCCCAAAAACGCAACGTGGAAGCCGGGATATCCAGCAGCTCCGCCACTTCGCTGATTTTGTAGAAGCTTTTTTCAATTGAGTCGTAGTCTTTATATACCATAATATCAGTCCATTACGTGAGCAGCCGCTTCCGCTTCGCGAATCATGTCCGCGTACTGCTCCGGTGTTAAATCTTGGAAATAATAGTGGATAGGATTTTGCGGTGCACCCTTGTACCGCACCTCGTAGTGCAAATGCGAGCCTGTGGATTTACCTGTATTTCCCACTCTGCCCACAAAGTCGCCGCGGCTCACTTTTTGCCCCGGGCGTACCTTTATCTCACTCAGGTGAGCATAGCGGGTCACATAGCCGTAGCCGTGGTCTATCTCCAGCAGCAAGCCGTAGCCGCTCTGCCACCCTGCGGAGAGCACCGTGCCCGCACCCGTGGCATAAACCTTTGTGCCAATAGCAGATGCGAAGTCCATACCTTCATGGAATTTCGTGGTGCCATACACGGGGTCAACACGGTAGCCGTAGCCGGAAGCCATTTGCTTCATATCTTTTGCGGAAATAGGTTGGATTGAGGGGATATGCAGCAAGCGGTCCTGTTGCGTTGCCGCCAGTTCTCGCAGAGAGTCAAAACTCTTTATCTGCGTGTATATCAGTTTGTCCAGAAGTTCGGATTTTTCTATCACATTTGCCACAAGGTCACCGTCACTCATAGTTCGGTATGCCTCCATGCGTTCCAGTCCGGAATAGCGTTTGCTGTCCGTTATGGGGTCCGCCTGCATCATCACGCGGTAAAAATTATTATCACGCTGAGCAATTTCGTCCATAACCTTAACTGCCACATCCAGGCGATTGTCTATGCGGTCTATTTCCTCACGCAGACGCTCGTTTTCCTCTCGCAGCATTTTCTCCTTGGGCAGGTCTATCCAATAGTAGAGGCAAAGGCATATCAGCAGTGCCACTCCGGAAAATTCAAACACCGTCTTGGCTATATCCCACGCCTTATCCCACCGTGAAAGCGACACTTTCACGTAGGAGTCCGTTGTGGAATCATATTTGTAATATACCTTGCGTGACATCGTTTTTAATTACTTTCGTGAGAATTGACTTGCAAAAATAATCAAAAAATAGTAATTTTGCAGTCATTTAATGCATACTTTTTGTAAAAATTAAGGTAAAAATTTCTAATCAACTATTATAAGATGCTTACAGCCAAAGAAATACGTGAATCCTTCAAGGCTTTTTTTGAAAGCAAAGGACACCACATCGTGCCTTCAGCTCCTATGGTTATCAAAGACGACCCTACGCTGATGTTTACGAACGCAGGTATGAACCAATTCAAGGATATTATTTTAGGCAACGTTGCCCCTAAATACAAACGTGTGGCAGACTCACAGAAATGCCTCCGTGTAAGCGGAAAGCACAACGACCTCGAGGAAGTGGGACTTGACACTTACCACCACACTATGTTTGAAATGCTCGGAAACTGGTCGTTTGGCGACTATTTCAAGAAAGATGCCATAGATTTTGCTTGGGAATACCTCGTGGATGTCCTCCACCTTAACCCGGAGCATCTCTATGCCACCGTTTTTGAAGGCTCTCCGGAAGAAGGACTCGAACGTGACAATGAGGCGGCATCTATCTGGGAAAAACATCTCCCGAAAGACCATATCATAAATGGTAACAAACACGATAATTTCTGGGAAATGGGCGATACCGGTCCTTGCGGTCCTTGCTCTGAAATTCACATCGACCTCCGCAGCGAAGATGAGAAAAAAGCCGTTTCCGGTGCTTCTCTCGTGAACCACGACCACCCGCAAGTGATTGAAATTTGGAACCTTGTGTTTATGCAGTATCAGCGTATGGCAGACGGTTCACTCCAGCCGCTCCCCGCTAAGGTGATTGACACGGGTATGGGTTTTGAACGCCTCTGTATGGCTCTCCAAGGTAAGCAGTCTAACTACGATACAGACGTTTTCACTCCGCTGATTGGCAAAATCGCTGAACTTTCCGGCAAAAAATACGGCAAAGACCACCATACAGACGTGGCTATGCGTGTTATCGCGGACCACGTTCGCACTATCGCTTTCTCTATCGCGGATTCTCAGCTCCCGTCTAATGCTAAAGCCGGCTACGTTATCCGACGTATTCTCCGCCGTGCAGTCCGCTACGCTTACACTTTCCTGGAGCAGAAAAGTGCTTTTATGTACCGCCTCATAGACACTCTCATCGAAAATATGGGCGAAGCATACCCGGAACTCCCTGCACAGCGTGAACTTATCATTAAAGTTATTAAGGAAGAGGAAGATTCTTTCCTCCGCACTCTGGAAAACGGTATCAAACTCCTTGACAACGCCATTTCTCAGGCTAAAAATGCAGGCAAAAAGGAAATTTCCGGTAAGGAAGCTTTCGTGCTTTACGATACTTACGGTTTCCCGTTGGACCTCACTCAGCTCATTCTCAAGGAAAACGACATGACGCTGAATCAGGCTGAATTTGATGCTGAAATGCAAGCACAAAAACAGCGTGCAAGAAATGCCGCTGCCGTGGAAGCTACAGACTGGGTGGTTATCCGCGAAGGCGAACAGCAATTTGTGGGTTACGACAGCCTCGCCGTGGAAGCACAGATTCTCCGATATAGAAAAATAAAACAGAAAAATCAGGAATTTTATCAGATAGTGCTGAACCAAACACCGTTCTACGCTGAAATGGGCGGTCAGGTCGGCGATAGAGGTACTCTCACCTCCGCTAACGAAAAAATCGAGATTTTTGACACTAAACGTGAAAACGGTATGGCTGTTCACCTCTCAAAACGTATCCCGGAAAATCCTGAAGCTACGTTCACCGCAGAGGTTAACAAGGCTGCTCGCCTTGCCACTTCCTGCAACCACACAGCCACTCACCTCCTCCACCAGGCTCTCCGCCAGGTACTCGGAACTCACGTGGAGCAGAAAGGTTCTTTCGTTAGTCCGGACCTCCTCCGCTTTGACTTCTCTCACTTCCAAAAGATGACTCCTGAAGAAATCCGCGAAGTGGAACGAATTGCAAACAGTCACGTCCGTGAAGCCATTGCACGCGACGAACGTCGCAATGTGCCTATCGCTGAAGCTACCGCCATGGGTGCTATGGCTCTCTTCGGCGAAAAATACGGCGATGAAGTACGCGTTATCCGTTATGGCGAATCCGTGGAACTCTGCGGTGGTACTCACGTTGCAAACACAGGTAACATCGGTATGATTAAAATCATATCAGAAAGCAGTATCGCTGCCGGAATACGCCGAATAGAGGCTATCACCGGCGACAAAGTGGAAGGTGCTTTCAATCAAATGGCAGACACTCTCCACGAAATAGGCACTATGCTGAACAATGCTCCGGACCTCGTACAGGCTATGCGTAAGTCTGTGGAAGAAAATGCCGGACTTAAGCACCAAGTGGAAGAATACTTCAAGGAAAGAATAGAAAACCTCTCTAAAGCTGCACTTGAAAAAGCCGAAACTATCGGTAATATCAAGGTAGTGAAAATGATAGGCGTGAAAGTGCCGGAAGTGGTGAAAAACGTTGCTTTCACCGTCCGCCAACTCTCACCGCAAGCCACTGCATTTATCGGTGCTACCGTGGATATGACAGGCAAACCGCTCCTCACCGTAATGATTACGGAAGACCTCGTAAAACAAGGCTTGAACGCTTCCACTATTGTCCGCGAAGCCGCTAAGGAAATAAAAGGCGGTGGAGGCGGTCAACCGGGATTCGCACAAGCCGGTGGTAAAGACGCTGACGGTATCACTTCAGCAGCACAGAAACTACTCGAATTTTTTAAGTAACAATGAGCGAAGAAAGCACTAATAGGGAAATTGGAGGCAACAGTGCCGAGCAGGAACACTGGAAAAGGTACATGCCCGGCAATGATGCCGAACCGCAGCAGAAGACAATGTCGCAAAGCAGCGATGAGCAAAGCGACGTTGAGCAGCAGGACGTACATCCGCATTATAAAACAGTGAAGCATTCTGCCCCGAAAAAGAAATATTCCAGCATGATACTCATCGGGTGTGTAACCCTCTGTGTTATTGCTGCTGCTATTGCTATGGTGCTTTCCGTAGCTTCACCGGAAGAAACGCAGACGCCGGAAGAAAACACCTTTGTGGAAGTTGACCCAACCATGGAAACTATCAAACCACTGGGAAACATCTCATTATCAGGAAATTTCGGCTCCGCCAAAATCATTTTCAATTTTGATTCCGAAACAGGCTCCGGCGAAAGATTTTACGCCCTGCAGAGCGATGAAGTATATACTCTCATCATCAAAAGTGCCGAACTAAACGATGACGGCTCATACACCGTGCAAATAAAAGAACTCCTCAAAGGTCGCATCGAAATCGGCACCTACACCGGCATCCTCACCCAAGACTCCTTCATCGGCGAATACGCCTCCACCCACGGAGATAAACGCACCGTAAACCTGGTTAAAGAATAGAGGTTAGAGGTTAGAGGTTAGAGGCCTTATTAGACCAATTAGACCAATTAGTCTAATTTCCCTAAATCCCTTAAATGCCTTAAATTCCCTAAATGCCTTAATTTCTCTTCCCTTGGTTCTTGGCTCCCCCCACCTGTAGTGCCGTGGCATGCCACGGCATCCCAAATAAACCTGCGGAGAGAACCGGGACAACGCCAGCCTGTAGTGCCGTGGCATGCCACGGCATCCCAAGCGAACCTGCCAAGCAAACCGGGATAACACCAAGATGCAAGCTCGGTGGAGCTTGCGGCAATCGGTTAACCCCAGGTTGCGGAAGATGCGAAGCCGATTCCGCTACCTGGGGATAGCATCCACCCCATATCAAAATTGGCTAGGTCGTATATGACCTTGCCAATTTTGCAGAAAGGCTAAGTCGCATAGACTTTGCAACCACCCCGACACACACTTTCCACATCACCCAACAAAAAAAATCATAAAAAAATTTTGCATTTCAAAAAAATATGTTGTAAATTTGCGAGAAATCACTAAAATTCCATAGCTTTATCAAACACTTTTCTCACATACAGCACATTATGAGCCTTAGGAACACCCCTTCCTACGGCACTTTTTCTATGATCTGCCGTAAAATTACCCCCCCCCATTTACATTCTTTAACATTCAGGCAAAATCACTGTCCTCCTCAGACGCTCCCTGACACCTCGCCGGGGAACGGTTAGCTATACCTTTACTCAAACGTTCCTTTCACATATACTTGAAAACCAACACAAATCAAATACAACATATATCTTCAAAACCCCTTTATTATCAAACACATACAAATCCATATGAAACATCTACTTTTTACAATACTTGCATTACTCTCTTTCACATACTCTTTTGCTGCAAATACATGGGAAAAAGACTATACTACAAAGAATACCACTCCAACGATTGGAGACTGGACTTTCAATTATACTCAAAACACAGACAAACCCGCATCAGAACACCGCCGAGTAAACTGTATCCTTGCAGACAATAGTATTTCAGGCGACACAAAAACGATCACTTTAACCGGCGATATATGCATCAGATATTCAGTTTTCGTAGGTTCTCCAGTTTCAAATGAGAATAAGCCCACAACTTTAATAATTGAGAATGGCACAGACCATCAAATTAATATCTGGAATGACGTTGATAATAATTTAGACGAATACAAACCTGATATGTATGGCACACTATTCTCCGTTTGGGATAACTGCACACTAATAATTCGAGGAGGCGGAAAAGGAAAAGAAATCATAATTGGAGGTAACTACAACAATCGAGGCACTATTACAAATTATGGATTTCTGGAATCTTCCGGCACTTTTATTATGGAGCATACAATAGTGGAGCATGTAGCCTTCGAGAAAGATAATGCAAAAGCCGGTGAATGTTCCTTGATAAAGCTTCACCCGTGGGGTGCTTCTTATGCACAAGGTCAAACACAATTTACGAATGTTGAATTTCGCAATATTACAATGCCCGAAGGTGTTGGCTCTATCATGTATTGCTACGATGCCACTCAAGGAGTTGCTTCAAACAATAGCACAAGTAGCTCAATATCTTTGACAGATGTATATATTCACGACGTCACTCAAGGAGGAACAGCAAATGAAGCTGTAGGAAACGGAGGACTAATCCGTTTTATTGGAGAATGGGTAGGAAATCTGAATTTGACGAGGGTGAAATTTGAAAATTGCACCTCGGAAGCAAGTTCTGCAGGTGTTTATTGGAACGCATTGGGGAGACCTACAGACCCTTGCCGGATGACCGTAGAAAATTGTACATTTGACAAATGTATAGTGACCGGTTCAGGTCAAAATGCAGGTGCAATGCTTATAGAAGGTCGAGCCAGGTTTATAGGAGAAACCACTACATTCCAGAACTGTAGTTGTCCTAATTATGGAGGTGCACTTTATATTCATACTTATTCCGGAAATGCAGAAACGGCACAGGAAAATGAAGTTTTTGAATACGAACTTGGTTCCAACCTCTATTTTTACAAAAATAGTGCTGCCCATGGAGGTGGAGTTAAAATTAAAATTGATGATGGCATAGATTATAACGGTGACGACAAAGGAGATGCTCCTTCAATTATTGGAAATGCATCTTTCAAAATCACTATAAATGGTGCAAAGTTTGAAGCTAATTCATCAACGACTGAAGGAGGTGCACTTAAAATTGACTATGGTACAAATAATTTTGGTTTAACGCTAAACTTGAATAGCGGTACTTTTATAGGCAACTCCAGCAACAATGGCGGTGCAATATATTCCTATAGAGCAAAAGTGTCATACAGTTCAGGCTTGGGAGATGATGCTGTTTGTGAATTTTCCGGAAACACAGCAGACAAAAGCGGAAGTGCAATGTATATAAATCAGGCTCCATATTTTAATATGAAGAGTGTCTATGCCCATGACAATACTTGCAATATTAATGATGCTGCAATATATCTGGTAAACTCCACTATGACAATGGATAATGGTAAAATTGATAGCAATACAAGTGCCGGATGGGGTGGTGGCTTGTATATGAACACCTCCACTCTTACTATAAATAAAGGTGAAATAACAAATAATACTTGCAACAACCGCGGAGGAGGTATTTATATGATTAATTCCACATTAACCATAAATGACGGAAAAATAAATAATAATACTTCAAAATATGCTGAATTTGGTGGCGGTGTTTGTGCTATCGAAAATTCCAATTTCACAATGTATAACGGTCAGATAAATGGAAACTCATCACCAAATGAGGGCGGAGGCGTTTATATTAAAGGTTCTTCTTTCACTATGACCAATGGTGAAATAAACGGCAACAAGGCTTCTTCTCATGGTGGCGGAATATATTTTGAAGGCGGTTCTTCTAAATCATTCAATTTTTCCGGAGGTAGCATCTCAGGCAACACTTCCGGCGGTTTTGGAGGCGGCGTCTGCATCTATACAGGTGGCAATGGCTCTTTTGATATAACAGGTGGTAATATCAGCAACAACACTGCTGCCAATGGTGGAGGTTTATATCTGAATGCTTGGGGTGTAGATGATCCTTCTATCACTCTAACAGAAACTAATATTGAGAGTAATACTGCGTATCTTGGAGGCGGTGTGCTAATGTACAATGGTACATTGAATTATAAAAAAGGACTTATCCGCTACAATAAGGCTATAGCCCGAGATGGTAACAGCAAACCTGCTACTATGTATCAAGTTAACCACTGCATAAACTCCGGTGGTGATGCTGTAAATCCGGATTTAAGCGGTATAGGTGGCGGTATTTACTCTACATGGGGCAAAATAAACTTTTTGAACACAAATGAAGGTTTCGGTATTTACAGTAACACCGCAGATTTTGGTGCAGATGACCTTTTCTCAAATGCACAGAATAATGCCACTATAGACCTGCCTAACCCTACCGGTATGACTGTCACCGGCTTCAATGTGCCTACATCCTCACTCCATTGGTTCGAAGACTTTATACAGGGCGATACAAACTTTGATAAAAAGCCGAGTACTGCAGGTGCAGGTCCATCAAGCGGTGCCGAGCGTTATCGCACGTTGCTATATGATCTTTCAACAGATTTGGCAATTTCCCAATTTCAACCTTTAGACGATTCCGGAGACTACATTATGGCTGCTCTGGGCTACAACTTTGTGTATGCCACAATCGCAAAATCAGGTTTGAAAAAGGGCGAAACAGCCATCATGAATATCTATGAAGGCGACATTTCATCAATGTCCGGTGCCAAACCATACGCACAGGTCGCTCTCACCGGCGGCTCCGATGGAAATGCTCAGCGACAAATTTTGCTCCACCCCGGAACCTGGACCGTTGTGGAAAGTAAATGGAGCTGGTCATACACCGGCACAGCTTCCGGCGATGGCACAAAAACCGTTGATAGTCAGCCGGCTATCACTCGTCTCCTTGATGAAAATTCCGCAGAAAATATTCGCACTTTCTCCTTCTCAAACACAAAAACGGATACGGAGCATAATGCGGAAGAATGTGTGAAGAATAAAATAGATATGTAGCTAATTTAGCTATTGTAGCTATTTTAGCTAATTTCTCCAAACCCGCAAATCACCCATTTGTAGTGCCGTGGCATGCCACGGCATCCAAAACAAATCGGCAAATAGCTATTTTAGCTATTTTAGCTATCTTAGCTAATTTAGCTATTTTCCCCAAAAAATGGCTCTAAAATGCTTTGCGGTATTTTCCTTCCTCAAAGTCCTCAAGGATACTGAGGTATGAGGCAAAGCGTGAGGCGGCAATGCGACTGTCTTCCACTGCCTCACGGACAGCACAGCCGGGTTCGTGAGTGTGAGTGCAGTCGCGATATCTGCAATCCGCACTAATCTTGAAAATTTCCGGGAAATAGTGTGCCACCTCGTATTTGTTCATCTCGATAGTGCCGAAACCGCGTACCCCGGGCGTGTCAATCAGCCAACCGCCACCGGGAAATTCAAACATCTCGGAGAAAGTAGTGGTATGCACGCCGGTGTCGTGAACATCGGAAATTTCTTCCGTCTTTAAGTCAAGTCCCGGAATAAGGCAATTTATCAACGTGGATTTTCCCACTCCGGAATTGCCTGAAAAAAGGCAAATCTTGTCTTTCAGAGCAGACTGCAGGGCACCTATCCCCTCACCCGTCACGGCAGATGTGGTGATGACATCGTAGCCGATAGACCGATAGAGGTAACAAACTGCATTAAGCAGTTCCTTATCTTCCTCATTTTCAAGCAAATCCACCTTATTTATCACCAACACAGCCTTCACGCCGTAAGCCTCCGCAGTGGCAAGAAAACGGTCGATAAACGTGGTGGCGGTAGTGGGGTGAATGAGGGAAATCACGAGGACGGCAATATCCACGTTGGCAGCGAGGATGTGCGACTCCTTGGAGAGGTTGCTGGCACGCCGAATGATATAATTTTTGCGTGAATTGATGGCGGTGATGTAGCCCGTGCCGTCATCGTTCAGCGACACCGTCACTACATCGCCCACAGCCACGGGATTTGTGGTGCGGATACCCTTGAGGCGAAATTTACCCTTAATAGCACAGATAATTTCGTCACCGGAGTCCAAATTCCTCACCACATACCTGTTTCCGGCATTTTTTGTCACCAATCCTTCCATTAATCTTTGTATTTGTCATCAAGACCTTCATAAACGGCAGCGTAAGCCTCCGCCATTTTGTTTTTTATGTCTGCCTCATCAACTGGTGCAGCTATTGCATCGTGGATTTTGAGCGTAATAGAGCCGCAGAAAGGCAAGAGCGAGGTGCGAGGCATCACGTCGAAAGCACCATTGATAGTGATGGGCACTATCGGCAGAGAAAACTCCTGTGCGAGCTGGAAAGCACCGCGTTTGAAGCGACTCATCTTGCCTGTTTTGGTGCGAGAGCCTTCCGGGAACACCACGATAGACATTCCGCCCTTGAGCATTTTTTCCGCTTCACGCATAGTGCTTTTCACGGCACCTACTCCGCTGTTATCCACAAAGATATGCCCTGCCCTTTTGCAGGCAAAGCCCACAAAAGGTATTTTTTCCAGGCTCTTTTTCATCATCCACTTGAAATTATGCCCCAGGTAACCGTAAATGGCAAAGATATCGTACGCACCCTGGTGGTTTGCCACAAAAACGTACGACTGCCGCTTATCAAATTTCTCTTTTCCCTCCACTTTCACGCTCACAAGAGTGAGAATGCAGAAAAGTTTCGCCCAAATTTTGGGTGGATAGTAGCCCCACCATTTGCCCCCGAAGATAACACTTCCAATAGCGGTGAGCAAAGATACCAGAACCGTTGCAACGAGTAGCAGCGGCACGGCTATGAGAAAGAAATAGATGTAATACAGCGTCTTGAGCATAAGAGATTAGTAAAAATGAGGTCTTAAATTTTGATTTTTCACCACAAAATTACGAATTTATTTCTTTACTTTCACCAAAGTTCCTGCAGAATGTGCGGAAAATTGCGGAGCATATTGACTTTGAGCGGTGGCAAGACCGGAAGCAAATTCGCCGAGGTGAGTCACGGTGAACTCCTGCTCCAGAATGAAAGTACCCTTAGGCAGAAAATCTATGAAGATATTGCTCTTGTCGTTGCGAGTTTCGCGGTAGAAATAAATTCCTTCACACCAAACAGGCGTCGGCAACTGGCTTACAGGTTCCAGACAAGCCGGGCGGTTATCGACAATTGCCACATAACTCAATGATTCCTTTGCTTTTATGGTGAGCGAAACTTTCACAACGTCACCAACGGCAAAGGTGTCTGTTTCCTCCCATTTTTCGCCGTCGGGAGTAAGACGTTTCACAAGGAAACGCTTTTCCACGGAGAGTTCGTCACAACGGCTGCTCTTCACGTCCTCCATACGCTGAGTGAAGATGGAATACAAGCCGCCATACGCCGGGATTTCAGCCACTTTGTCAATATGCAGGACAGACGGAGCCGTCACGAGAGACGAGATATCCGTGCGGAAATGCCCTGTGATTTTGTCAATTTTTTCTGGTTCCACAATATTATCGTTCACCCTCACCACGCAGCGAGTAGAAGCCGGCACGAGCCAGTCGCTGCCGGAATCCAGGATAGCCACGATAGCGTGAGAAGTAGCCACTGCATCGCCCCAGTCGTTGCGGCATTTTTCCAGGAGCAACCACTGACGAATAAGATCCACATCTGCGGATTTGGGCGAAATTTCATTGTAGGCATTCAGGATAAGGGCATTTGTGGAGACAAGGCTTGTAGCCCACCAGCAGCGGATTTCCAAATTGTCCCACCACATACCTTTTGCCGGGTCGCTGCTTGAGAACTCATTTATAGAGCGGAGAATTTCGCGAGCCGTTGACGGATAATCCGCACGGTTCAGAATAATTGCAGCGAGAGCCTTTTCGTGTAGCGGATAAGATTTCCAGTCCGAAACAATTTCCTGAATAGTGAGGTCGCTTGTTTTCTTTGAAGCGGAAGACTGTCGGATATCAGAGTAATACTGACGGGTGTAAGTGTAAAGGATATCCGGCAGAGTACGTTTAGCCAGCTTGTTTTTTTCTGCAATGCGAGCGTCAAGGAAAAGCACGGAATTTTTCACCATATCGTCAAGGATTTTGCCGGAAGGGTAGTAGCCGAGTTGACGGAGCATGGCAAATGCGGCAAGCACATTTTGCGTAGCCCATTCGGAAGCCTCCGTACCGTATGCCGACCAAGCCCAACCGCCACCTGCTTTCTGCAGTTTTGCGAGCACCTCGACGGCATTGTTTATCACACGTTCCGTCTCTTTTTTGTCAAAGAGGAGTGCGAGGCGAGCCATACGCTGAGTATCGTTCATGGCATCCTGCATCCACGGCGAGCACTCGAGGAGTACAATCTTCAAATCCGCATTTTTCTCAAGCATGGAAACGAGAGTAGAGTCACTCTTGTCTGACTGCTGCCAGAATCTGATAGCGGCAGCAATGTCCGGATTCTTCTTCATAATACCGTCTGCCACGGCGGCGGAGAAAATAGCACCCGCAGCGGAAGGTGACGTGAGCGGTTCCGCCTCACGAAGTCCCGGCAGTGCAGTGACTACGCTCCATGTGGGGTTCTCGAAAAATTCCAGTGTCACCTTTGCGTTTGTGCCGCGAGGTATAGGCACTGTAACGGAAGATTCCTTTGCACCCATGTAGAACGGACGAGATTCAATCACGGGCTGTGCGGATTCCAGAGTGGCAATAAGGCTTTGTTCACCGTCGGAATTGCCGTCGGCACTTGCCTTGATGCGGAAAAGCAACGGAACACCCGCCATATTCACTTCCACCGGCAGTTTCACCACGCAAGAGCCCATAGCGTCAAGCGAAACGGTATCATTCAGAGATGCTATGGATTCACCGGTAGCGGTATTTAAGAGGTTTATAGTAACGTTCACGTCTTTCAGAGCCTTGTCCGTATTGTTCATCACGGTAGCGGCGAGCGTAACCTTATCACCCTGACGGACAAACCTCGGCAAAGCACATTTCACCATAAGCGGACGGGAAGCAATCACCTTTCTTGTCTCGCTTGCAGAGAGGAGATTTTCCGTGTAAGCCATCATATTCATCACCCAAGTAGTGGCAGACTGCGGATAAGTGAAAGTAAATTCCAGATTGCCGCTTTCGTCTGTTGTGAGCATAGGTTCAAAGAGAGCGAGCGGTTCTTCCGACGGACGATATTCGTCACTATGTGTAGCGGAATTATCACTGCCGGCATCACCGTCAACTGCAGATTCTTCCTCAGCCTCATCATACATTTCCTCGCCAACAGGTGCAGGTGCAGCCACGGCATCTTCCATAACATCATTTGAAGCCATACGCTTAGCCATAGCCGTAGGAGCCATAGAGTACATTACGTTCAAATCTCTAAACCGTCTGTTGCCGAGCCAAGAAAGATTCCACAAGTTCAGTTCAGGCAAGTAAAGTTCCACTTCAAACTGTTTGGTTTTATCATTGTACCACCATGTAACCTTTTCTTCCTCCGGGATTGAAACTCTTACATCACGACCGTAGTAAAATTCCGGGACAGCGAGCGACTCGTGCGGATAAATATCCGAGATAGCCTTGGAGAGCATATTCAGGAACACAGCGGAAGGCACACCGATTTCGCCGGAATATGAAGTGCGAAGTTTCAGCGTTTCCGTGCTGCCAGGAGTAACATTGTCGCGGAATGTTTCTACGGTGAGATTAAACTTTTGTTTTGCATCAGGATTGACGAGGAGCCTTGTTTCGGAATAAGTGTTGAGATTATTCACACCCATAAAATGCACCTGTGCTTCCTGAATACTGTCAGGCAAGGTGAAACTTGTGCTTCCGATACCTTTCCCCAATTGAACCCACCTCTGCAACAGCACTTTATTATTATCCGCAACAATCATATTCACCATAAGGGAGTCACGGTTTGATGCAAAATACACAGTGCCCTTGCCGGAAGCAAATTTCAGCGTTTTATTTGGTGTCCAGAACACCAAATCCGCATTAAAATCATGTTTTTGCAGATTATATAAAAGTCCTGATGCCTTGTATGGGTCCGCAAGCGAAGCATCTGCAGGCGAAATCTCCAAATCATAAAAAGCATTGTCAAGTTGCCCGAAGTCTATAACCTCTTCCGGCGAAGCAATTTCCTTTTCAAAAACAATCTTCTCACCGGATAACAGTTTCACAACGAGCGGAATACGCACGCTCTCTCCCATAGGCGTCTTCACGTCAATATTAAGGCGTTGCGGCTTTTCAATGTCCAATTCAAAGCCTTCACCCAAATCGACTTGCGAATTGAAAGTGATGTAATACGGCTTACCCGTAGAGAAATTTTGACTGCAAGAGCGAGTTTCTCCTGCAAGTGAAGTTACGTCACAATTTACCCGGAAGAAAGAACGATTGCTTTTCTCAAACTCACCTTTTTCAATCACAAAAGTAAATGCACCGGCACTGTCTGTTTTCACTTGTGCAGTGAAAATATCATTATCAGTGCCGTAAAACCGGAAGAATGAAGCCTCACTAAGAGTAACTTTCACATCAGCATCAGCGATAGGGAAACCGGAATAATCAGCTGCAACACCTTTCACGGTCACGCAGCCTTCTGCCGGCATATTACGCTGAATATCAGTAATTTTAGCGGCAAAAGTAGGCAATTTGTATTCGCTCACCATAAATGTGTGAACTCCGTGCTTACATTGAATTGTGAAATGACCTGTAAGTCCTGTTTCCGGCAGTTTTATTTTGTCCGTGGCTCTGCCGTAGCTGTCTGTAACGTATTCTTTAGAAGAAATAATCTGATAGTTGGCATCACGGACAGTAACTTCCACCGACTCGTCTTTGCAAACAGACTTATTTCCGTCACTATCCATAGCAGCAAGTGTCATAACCCACTGCATGGTGTCGCCCGGGTGATAAATAGGCAGATCCGTGGCAAAAGTAGCACTTTTTGCACCGCGATTGGCATAATACTCGTCAAAATACAGTTCCTCATTAAATCTGTCCTCACCTTTCGCCAATTTCATTTTGCTGTGGTTCGGCACGTCAGCATAGCCTTTATAGTCCGTTATCAGATTTAATTTATCGTTGAACACAGACACGTTGCGGAGAGGCATACCGGTGATGATATCCGCCGTATAAATGCCGCAATTATCTCCCGGCAAAAACAGCATCATCGGCTTGATGCGAGTGGCACGGACAATCCTGGAATGTTCGTAAAAATCACGGATTTCCGTCTTACTGAGCGGTCTATACGACGGGACAATGGCATAAACGCCAAAATCCGGCACCTGAATTTGGAGTTTAGTCTTTTTACTGAACAGAAATTTGGTGCTATCCTCAATCACGTATTCTTTAACGAGTTTGT
Source organism: Muribaculaceae bacterium (assembly GCA_051871275.1). GTDB lineage: Bacteria > Bacteroidota > Bacteroidia > Bacteroidales > Muribaculaceae > CAJUPY01. Next base: position 16,535 of record JBJECR010000038.1, read on the forward strand.
CTATTTTGTACCTCTCGTAATAAGAGTTTGAATTTTCCTTGAGTTTATAAACGCAGATATGCACTTTCGGGGCGTTGGAATAACTGATTGTAGCAGTGAAATCCACACCCGGTGCAACGTAGGAAGGAACTTCCACGGTCATGCTTTTACTTTCCAAATCATCTATGAGATTAGTGATATTGGCGGCATAGTCGGAATTCGGGAACTTTGATTTCCACTCCAAAGCCAGTTCATAGATTTTCTGTTCCTGTACAGGGTTTGCATATCTTTTGAATTTAGTGAGCGTAATAGCGGAAAAATCTCTATCCGAATAGTCATTGTACAATTGCAAGAGAAGTGTATGGTAGTTTTCTTCAGGGTTTCTTTCTCCATAGCCGATAGAACGATAAGACAACCATTCCAAACGATTGATATCAGCCACCAAGCGATCTATGCTGCCCGGCTTTTTGCTTTTCAAAAGGCTCTTGAAAATGTCTATTACAAAACTTGAATGTTCATTCCGGATTCTATTTTGTAAAGACAAAAATTCAAACTCGGTACACATCCATATTCCGGGCACGTCGGCGACTTCGGCTAAATCAGTAACCGCATCCACAGCATAGTTAGCGACAAAGTCAAACAGCGTGGGGTAATAAACGGCAGTTTTTGCTGTTTCAAAATTCAGCACGCCGGAATAATCGCGGATTTTCTCTGCGGCGAGTGCATCTTGCCGGCAGACAGCCTCTTTGAGGAGGTCAAAAATCACGGATTTGAATTGCTCACCGCTCCACTCGTTGTAGTCCTTAGGCAAAGGTAGCAGCGGCAACTGTCGGCGGTCATAATTCCAACGGTTCTCCATGTAAATGCCCTTGTAGATATCCGCCATAATGAGAGCGGACATAGCTTTGAGAACCGGAGAAGATGCGTTAGAGTCCTTAATTTCCCGGATTTTACTCAAGTTTTTCTCAAGTGAAGTGTTGCTCACTTGTGATTCCGCGAGAGTGAGGTTCATGACAGCCCTGATAGTAGCAGGGTCGTTGCCGTTTTTAATAGCATTTTTGAGTTCTTTTTCGCTATCTTTAGCCACTTGTTTGGGGTAAGCGAAGTCCGGAGTTTTAATTTCGTTAGCCATACTGATAAAGGTGGAAGTTACTAAAATGATTATTAATGATATTAATTTAATTTTCATGACAGAGCTTTTTTTTAAGAAAGTTTTGAGAGTGCTTGGAGACTATATAATCTTAGAGCCTGTTTCAAAAAAAAGTTTAACACTGATTTTGGAGTTTTTCTTTCTTTGTGCAAAGATGAGAAATTTATAAGTGGTTTTGCAAATTTTATGGTGGAAAATTTTTGAATTTAGGGAATTTTCACATTTGCGGAGAGAACTTGTACATGTGCCGTTTCGGAGACACGGCACATGTGAGCAGTCCTGGAGGGACTGCAATTGTGGTAAACCCTGCGTTCAGCCTCGTGAGAGGCTTAACGTAGGGATAGAGAAGCTCTCTCCCATATATGAGGGTGTATCAAAATTCGATATGCGTAACTATTCAGCTATCGGGTGGACGCAATGAAGCGGGTGTTCTATTTTCACA